>JADKAQ010000008.1:0-300000 GCA_016719105.1 Gemmatimonadota bacterium
GTACGGAGAGCTGCGCGTGGGGGCCGCGGCATCCGGTGCTCACGATCGAGCCGGGGGCGGAAGTGCGGTTCCGCCCGGGAGCCTGCTGGCGGTGTCGGACACGCTCGACGCGAGCGGCAAACGCAGCGCGCTGGTGATTCCGGCGGAGGGCCCCGGTGCGCTTCGTGGGCGATTCCCCGGGAACCGGGACATGGATCGGGGTGATCCTCGAGGGGCGGCGCGCGCCGAGCTTCGCCAGCTGCAAGTCGAGGGGTGCGGTGGGAGCAGCTCCTCAACGAGGACCGCGCGACTGCATTGTCGCGGTCCCCAACTCCTTCAACGAGGGGCCTGGAGCTCCTGGTCGACGGGCTCACGATCACCGGAGCGCGCGGCGTCGGTCTCGTGCTCGGCCGCTACGTCACCTTCGCCCCCGGCTCTCGCAACCTGACAATCGAGAACGGGGGGTCCTTCCCGCTCAGCGCCCGCCCGATGTGGTGGGTCGGCTGCCAACCGGGGTGACGTATCGCGGAACGCGGTGCAGGAGCTGCGCATCGTGAGTGGCATCGTCGCGGACTCGGCCACGTGGGGCGATGCGGGATTGCCGTGGCGCTTGACCGCGCCGGTGTTCGTGCACGGCGCGCGCGCCCCCGCACTGACGATCGCCGCCGGCGCGCGCCTTCGCATGGATTCGGTCGCCGCCCTCATCGTCGGCAGCAACGGGCGCGGACAACTGCACGTCGGGAGCACGAGCGGGGCGCCGGTGGTCATCGAGCCGTCATCGGGCAGCGCGCGATGGCTCGGCATCGCGGTGAACGGCGGGGGCGATTCGAGTACGTTCGGCAACGTCACGCTCGATGGTTGCATCACCTGCCTGCTCGTCGAGGCGTCGGGCGTCCTACCGACGCGCGTGTTCCTTGATAGCGTCACGATTCGCCGGGCGGCGGACGTGGCCGTGCAGCTGGTGGCGCGCGGACGCATCGGCGCGGGCTCGCGACGGGTGACCATTACCCAATCGGGGCGCCTCCCGTGGCGCGTCGCGCCCGACGCCGCGGCCTCGATCCCCGCCGGCACCTACACAGGCAATGCGACCGACGTGGTCGAGCTGTCGCAACGCGAGCTCTACGAGACGGCAAGCTGGCGCGACGTGGGGATCCCCTTTCGCGCGCGCCTGGGGCTGACGCTGGGCGACCTCGCACATGCGCCCGTGCTCACGCTCGCCCAGGGCGTAAGACTGTATGTCGGGGCAGACGAGCGCGTGGTGGTGAACAACGGCGCCTTGCGCGCTGGGGACCGCGTCGAACCCGGTGCGTCTCACGGCCATCCCGGGGCGAGTGGCAGGACCTGGATCGGCGTGGAGTTCTCGGCATCAGCCACGCTCCCGACGCGGCTCGAGTACGTGGAGATTGACGATGCAGGGCTGGCCGATAGCGGAGTCGGGGGGGCCGTGCGCCTGCACGATGACCTCGGGGGAGCGCTGCGGCACGTCACGATCCGCCGCTCGCCCACCTGCGGGATCCTCCTCTTCTCGACGCTGCCGTGGGGAGAAGACTACACGGATCCTGCGTTCGGCAACGTGTTCGTCGACGTGGCGGGGGGCTCGCGCTGTCGGTTTCCGTAGCGCTGGTGGCAACGGACGCAGGCGACTCGTGGCGACAGCGTCCTTGCACGAGTCGGACGTCTCCGCCTATCGGCGCCCGAGTGCCACGATGCGCCCCCGCGACACCGCCCACGCCAGGTAGCAGGCGACGATGAGGTCGTAGATGATGCAGGCGACGGGGAGGTCGTGCATCTGCGCGGGGAGCGTGCGCGGAATCAGGTCCCACGCCGGATGAAAGAACCAGACGCCCACCAGGAACCACGGTGAGCGCCACAGGGCGAGCAGCGTCCCGCCGAGGACGACGGCGAGCGCGATGTACTCAATCGGTTGTTTCGTGACCGCATAGACCAGCGGGAGGAGCCAGACGGTGAGGAAGGCCCATCCGCCGGCCTGCCATCTGGGACTGAGCCAGGCGAGGGCAAGCACGAGTCCGACGCCCAGCGGCGCGGCGCCCGGGATCAGGCGCCCGGTCGCCGAGAGCCATCCGACCACAGACGACGTCGCGATGGCGACCGCGCCGATGAAGAGCAGCGTGGCGATGGCGACGACGTAGCGGCGGGCAGGGTGGGACGGCGTGGAGGGAGACGGAATGGTCGTCATTCAAGTCGCGGTCTCGTCGTCCACCAGCTCGCCGTAGTCCACCGTCAGCTCCTCACCAGCGGCGATGTCGCGCAACGCCTCGAACCACTTCCCCTCCTCGATCGACGCGACGTTCGGCGTGTCCGAGTGATTCAGGAAGTGGGAGAGGTCCATTCGCTTGAAGCCATCGCGGGGGAGCCAGTACCAGTCAGTGTCGAAGAGGCAATAGGTCTCGACCAGGCGCTTCGCGCATGCGCGGGGAGCGCGTCGATCTCGGCGCGGGGGACGGCGAGGTACTCGTCAGGTGCACCAGGCGGGGAGAACATGTCGCGGCACCCCTTGGGGATGTCGCGGATGGCGAAGACGCCGATCCCCTCGATGGGCGAGGGGCGCAGCATGACGTAGGTCTGGTCGCGCAGTTCTCGGAGAATCTGGTCTGGGGTCATGCGTGGGCTCGTGGCGTCTCGGGGCGCGGCGTGCAAGATACTGCGGGTGGTCACGCCGAGCACGAGGCCCGGGGCGAGGGCACGACGCCTGCGACGGGGAGCACCCTTGGGAATCGCAAAGCCTGTGGACCTCCCACGCTTCGATCTCGCTCGCCCACCGGCGTGACGCGCCAGCGGGCGCACCACCAGGTGAAAGGGCGGCGCATCACGCCATTCGTCGGTGGCCGGCACCCGCCAGCCGTTAGGCGTGTCCCCCTAACGACGCCGTCCGTCGACGGCCGCCGCCAACGCCGGTTGCGCCTCGCCGGCACCATCGACGGCCCGCGAGTCGCCGAGATAGAGCCCGAACAGCCACACGACCCACGCCGCGTGCGCGAGCTTCTGCACGATGGGGAGGAATCCGTAGAACAGGTCGCCGTAGTACATGGTGGCGTTGGTCAGCGTCATCCCCAGGCACACGACGCCCGCCCCCAGCATGCCGACGCGCCGCTCCACGTAGAGCCGATGGAAGATGGTGACCATCGTCGTCACGAAGAAGATCAGGGCGAGCGCGACGAGGACATCGTGCATCGGCGTCACCACGAGCGCCGTGTAGACCATCGCATTGATGCCGGCGATCCTGATGGTCTTGCTGTGGAATCGCGTGGGGCCGCGCGTCGAGATCGTGTGGAAGACGACCGCCATGCTCGCGGCGAAGATGACGACGGCCAGCGCCGCGAGTGGTCGCGCGGTGTTCGGCGCGCCTCGCAGTGTCTCCGGTTGGAAGAGGCTGGAGATCGACTGGTTGATCCAGTCGTATCCTCCGGGGTAGCGCGCGGCCGCGACGGCGAAGATGACGGTCGAGGCGAGGACGCCGACCAGGGGGAGCAAACGTCGCATGAACGCTCGAGGGGACAACGTCGGAACGCGGGTGAGCGCCTCCGGATTCCCGGTCGCGCGGTTCGTGCCGTCAGGGGCTCCTTACGCGCGAGTGGAGGCCGAGGTGTCACTCCCTCACGAGGCGTCAGTCGCAGCCGCGTCCAGGCCGATCACGGTTCCCACGCGACCGCCAACGGCCGCCCCCCTCCCGTGGCGGTTCGGTACATCGGCGGAGAGCCATCCCCGTTCACCACCCAGAGCGCGCCCGCCCACGTGACGATCGCCAGCGATCCGCCATCCCGCGACCAGCGGGCTGCGAAGGCCGGTCGTTGCAGCATGGGAAGGTGCAGCTCGCGCCCCGCGTACGTCCGCATGTCGACGATGGTCACACTCCCCGACACGAAGGCGATCGCGGATTCGTCCGGCGCCCAATCGGGGTTCATCCCGTAGTCGATCTTCACTCGGCGTGTGGAGTCCTGCACACAGATGAAGTTCTCGGAGTACGGATAGAACGGATTCTCCATCTCGCACCCGAAGGTGAATCGCTCGTTCGACGCGGTACGAACGAAGTACGCCGGCTCGGTGACATTGGGGTTCGCGTAGTTGGCGGGGAGGCCGTCCTTCTGCATGCGTCGCACCGCCCCTCCCGTGTTCGAGTAGACGATCGTTCCATCGCGATCCCACGACGGCGAGAGGATCTCCTCCTGCAGCTCGAATCGGCGCGGCATGCCGCCGCGAGCCGACAGGAGCGAGACATGCCGCGCGCCGCTCGAAAAGAGCAACATGCTCCCATCGGGGGACCACTCGAGCCCCGCGTTCATGCGTAGGAGGCTCGACTGAGTGTCGATCAGGGGACCGCCGGGGACCAGGAGCCGATCGGGGGTGCCATCCATCCCCCACGATTCGATCCGCGGGCTCCCTCCCCCAACCCAGTCGGACGACGCGACGGTCAGCCGTGCCGGGAGCGGACGCACGGTCAGGCGACCCCGCAGGCTCACCGTGCCGACGGTTGCGGTATACGTGGTCGTTCCGGGGCGCAGTGCACGCGCGACCCACCCCTTCGGCAGGTAGTCGAGTGAATCGACCGCAACGAAGGTGACGACGGTCGGATCGGCGACCTCGAAGCGTACGGCGGTGGGAGAAATCTCGGCCCACGGCTTGGCAGGAGACGCCAGCATGACGGGCGCGTTCCACGCCGGCGGGAGCGTGAGCGAATCGCTGCAGCTGGTCGCGGTCGGCGTCGACAGCCCGCGTTGCAGCATCGGCCAGCACAGCGCGAGTTGCTCGATGATCGGCGGCACCACCCGCATCGCGCGCGTGCTCCGGACGTCGCCGTAAGCCGCGCTGATGAGCGCCACTCCCGCGCTCACCGCGCTCACGAGCCCTGTGGAAGAGACGGCCGCGACGGCGGGAGCCGACGACTGCCACGTTGACGTGATGGGGACTTCGGTGGCACCGGGCGCAAAACGCGGCGTCGCGACGAAGCGGCGCGAATCGCCCGCCTCGATGACCGCCGAATCGGGGGCGATGACGAGGTCGACCACCTGCGGCGGCTCGACCCGCAGGCGGCTTCCGCGCGATATGCCCCCCGCGGAGGCGACGATGGTGGCTTCGCCGACCGCGGTCGCCGTCACGCGCCCGACGGCCGAGACGCTGGCCACGTTCGGCGCGCTCGAACTCCAGGTGATGCCCACCGACGCCGTCGTGTCGCCGGTCGCGGTTCGCGGTGTGGCGGTGAACTGCCGTGTCTCGCCCACGGTGAGCAGGGCCGAAGCCGGGACGATCGTGATGTCGGCCACCCCGCCAGGCGATTGGGGAGGCGCCGCACCATCTCCGCACGCCAAGATCGCCACGACCAGCGCCGGGAGCGCGGCACGCACGACGCCGTTAGCGACAACACGACGATCGGACCAAACCGTGGAGAGGCGGAGATGCGGCATCACGATACGCGAGGCTGGCAGGGGACATCCGTCGGATCCGCGAACCCGATACGATAGTGCCGAGCTGTCTGGGGATCGTCTGGACTTCGAGGAGTACGCGCGGGCGGCGGTCGCCCCGTCACCTGCCGCCAGCGTGGTCTCGTGCCGAGGACTCTCCTCGCTCCGCGGCCGACTGCGCTGGCCTGCCACGATGCGCGGGGCTACCGTTCGCCTCGTCTCCCACATCCACGCCCCTCGCTTCCACATGACCGACACCGCCCAGCGCGACGCCGCCATCAAGGCCCACGCCGCCGCCGTCGAGTCCTTTCTCGTCGCAGCGCGCGCCGTCCCCGATGACGCGTGGGACCGCCCGATGGCGCGGGACAAGTGGTCACCGGCGCAGGTGGCCGAGCACGTACGCCTGACGTACACGGTCGTCCAGAACGAACTGGCGGGGGGGAGCGGGCTCCGCATCCGAACTCCGTGGTTGGTGCGGCAGCTCCTGCGCATGCGCATCCTCCCGCGCATCCTGGCCACCGGTAGGCTTCCCGCCGGCGCGCGCGCCTCATCGGAGATTCGCCCCGGCGACGGTCCGTTCCAGCGCGCACCATTGCTGCAGGCTCTACAGGTCGCGGCTTCTAGCGCCGAGGGGTCGATCGCGCGCCGCTGGGGCGAGGGGAGCGCCGGGATCACGCACCACATTTTCGGCCGGATCGAGCTCCCGCGGGCGATTCGCTTCATCACCGTGCACACGGCCCACCACACGCGGCAGTTGCTCGAGGTCGGGGCCAAGTAGCGCCGCCGACTGGCGGCGTCGCGCGCCGTCGACTGGCGGCGTCGGCGCCGTCGGTGCGGGGGGGCCCCACGGCACTCGGGTGTCCTTCTGCTCAGCGGCCCCCCGCCCGAGCCTTCGCCCCGTCCCGCGGGGATGGCAGCGATGGGTCGCGGTCGCCATCTTCGTCGCATCCGGGGCTCGGCGGGGCGGTACCCGCCGGCGCCCCGGTTCCCGCCTCGCCCCGACCCATGCCCACCTCGCGCTCGCGATCCATTCGCCCCGGGATCTCTTTCCGCCCGTCGCGCCCCGCCGCCGCTCTCGCCTTGGCCCTCGGCGCCGTGCTCTCGACCGGGTGTTACAGCTACCAGCCGGTCACCCTCTCCGAGCTCAAGCCGGAGATGCCGGTGCGTGTGCAGCTCACCGCCGTCGCGGTCGACCGGCTGCGCAACGGGGGGAACAACGAGGCGCGCTTCCTCGAGGACTTCTCGCTGAGCGGCAACGTGGCGCGCGTGAACGCCGACAGCGTCGTGCTCTCGGTGCAGACCAGCCGCACGACCGACGCGACCGTTCGCCCCGTGGCCTTCTACCAGCCGCTCCCGCTGCTGCGGAGCGAGCTGCGCACCACCGAGGTTCGCCGTCTCGACCGTCGGCGCACCACGTGGGCCACGGCGGTCCTCAGCACGCTGGCAATCGGCGCCGCGGTCTACGCCATCAAGCATGGTGGCGAAGCCAGCGGGTCGACGCCGGTGCCGGGCGGGCCTAACGAGGTGCGGGTGCCGTTGCTGGGGCTGAGGCTGCGGTAGGGCGGAAGACGGGAAGACGGGAAGACGAGATACCAACGCTACAAAAGCAGGACACGGAGGCTCACGGAGGAAGGTCGCGATAGCGCCGACGTCCTCCGTGAATCTCCGTGAATCCTCTGTGAGCCTCCGTGTCTCGCTTGGCTGTTGAACTTCCTCGTCTTCCCGTCTTCCCGTCTTCCCGTCTTCCCGTCTTCCCGTCTTCCTCCCCCTACGAGACCGTATTCGGCCGCGGCTTCACCTGCTCCGTGCTCGGCTTGAGCTCCGGCAACCCCGCCGCCTTCAGGATCGCATTCAGCCGCGGCAGCCGGGAGTTCATCCCCTTGTTGATCGCCGTCAGCTGCTTGTCGAGCTCCGCGCTCAGGGACTCGTAGGCCTCGATCGCCTGCTTCGTGGGGCGATACTCCCCCGTCCCCACGGTGCCGGCCAGTGAGGCAATCTGGTTGTTGAAATTGCCGACGACGACCATGACACCGCACCCCGACTGCTCGCCTGCGCCGCGACGGCCAAGGCGGGGAGGGGAGGCACCCCCCCGGCCCCGCAGGCCGCCACTACGCGGTTACCACCCCCGGGCCCCGCTGGGGGTGGTCGTGAGCGCCGACGGGCGCGGAAGCGACGGTAGTCGGCGCCCAGCAAGCGAGTGCTCAACCTCGCCATGAGCGGCGATGAGGCGACAGCGCGCCCACCCCCGACCCCAACCCCGAGCTCGGGTCCCGATATGGGTCGTCACCGCTGGGTGGTGACGGCCCGGCGGGGCCGCCGCAGCAACTGCAGGCGGATCGTTTCCATCGCGCTCACGACGTCGCCGAGCCGCGCGTGCAAGGCGTCCCGGTGGGCCCTGACCTCCGCGTAGCCTTGGCCAGCCGCTGCCTCGCCGGCTTCATCCAGCACTCGGGCGACTGCGTTGTGCTTCGTTCGCAGCGCCTGAGCATCCTCCTGCAGACGCTGCAACACACGTGGCACATCACCCAGGGCGTCCCGTGTCGCCCTGGGGAGACTCTCAAAGAGTTCGCCTCCGGCCAGGCCGAGCGACAGCTCGGTCGCCCGATGCGTCACCGCGTTGGCCGGCGCGGCTCGTCCCAGTGTCCGACGACCCAGACCGAAGAGTGCCTTTCCCACTGGCCCCGTCCACACCTTGGACCAGAAAGCCGTGTCCACATCGCGGCGGCGCTGCACAAGGGCAAGCCAACCCAGCCCCGCCAGGACGCTCGTGGCGAAGCTGAGGAAGATGGTATGTCCCATCGCTGTCGCGCCCACCCCGCCGCCGAGGAGCGGCGGAGCCCACGCGAGGGCGAATGTGAGGGCCGCGACAGACGCCACGCCGGCGAGCAGTCGCTCCGCGGGTGTCGCCCGTGCACCGGCATTCGCGATCTGCAGCTCCTCGCGTGAACGCTCCAGCTCGGCGGCAAAGGCGGGTTGGAGATCCTGGTGCGCAAAGCCGAGTTTCGCGAGTCGCCGCGCTGCTGCTGAGAGGTAGGTAATGGGGAGGAGCATCGCACCCGCGACGAGTGTCCAGACCCCCCAGGACCCGCCGAGCGTCGCCGACGCGTATACCGACGCCGGCAGGAGCAGGGCCCCGGTCACGAGGGTTCCGCCACCGTCCAGTCGGGCCTGTCGGCGCACAAAGGCACGCAACGCGACCGGGAGTTCGCGTCGTGGCTCGATGGCGACGTTCAACTGTTCCCCCAGAGCCTGCGCACTCGACGGGCGCAGCGCTGGATCCTTGGCGAGGCAACGATCCACCAGCGCCGCGAGCTTGCGGGGCACGGCGACCCCCAGGGATGCCAGCGGGCGTGGGGGTTGGCTCACCTGCCGCGCGAGGACCTCGGTGGGATTCGCCCCCTCGAACGGGAGCCTTCCCGAGAGGGCGAAGAACGCGGTGGCCCCCAGGGCATAGAGGTCGCTTCGCGCATCGAGGGGGCCGCCGAGGACCTGTTCCGGGCTCATGAACTCCGGTGTCCCAACAATCCGCTCGTCGATGGCGTCGCCGATCGCGGCGGCGATCCCGAAGTCCGCCACGAGGGCACGTCCCGTGGCCGACTCGATGAGGATGTTGTCGGGCTTGATGTCGCGGTGCACGAAGCCTTGCGCATGGGCGAAGGCGAGAGCCCAAGCTGCTTCGCGGAGGATCCGTACCGCCTCCCGCGCTGGACACCGGTCCGCGCGTGCGCACACGCTCAGCCAGGGTTTCTCCTCCACGAACGCCATCACGTAGAAGACGAACGCTCCGGATTCCTCCACCGCATGGATGGGGATGATGTTGGGGTGCGTGAGCTTGGCGGCGAGTCGTGCCTCTCGCAGGAAGCGGTCGCGTAGCTCCCGCGCGGGCAGCGAGCGCTGGGGGAGGAGCTTAATCGCCACCAGGCGGTCAAGGTGGACCTCGCGGGCGAGGTAGACGATCCCCATCCCGCCGCGCCCGAGCTCGCGGTCGATCGAGTAACGACCGGCGAGCCCTTCCTGGAAGTCGAGAAAGAGCGAATCGCTCTCAGTTGATGTTAGTGTCATCTGCCTGCGATGCTCGCGTCCGGACGGCGGGCAGGCCCCAAGGGTGTCGATCCATCCCTCCGTGAAGGACGCGTCGACCGGCCAGACGCCACGGTTCAAGGTGGTCCCGTTCGACCCGGCGCCGGGATCGTCGATACGCCCGTCGAGCCACTTGGCATGGAAGCCAGTTCGACGCGGGGCGTGCAGGACGGGCACCTCGCCTTCGATCTCGATGGCCCGGGCAAGCAGCGCTTCACCACGCGCGGCAACTGGCCGGGGTGCCAGCGCCGAGACATCTTCGGCGAGCCCCCGACCGAAGCCAGCGGCGACGCACCGATGCGCGGCGCATGCCTCCATGCGGGTCCCATGCCGACGTCTGGTTCCCTCACGTTTCTCGACGCTCTGGCGCGACGCTCACTCCCGCTTGGTATGCGCCTTCGCCTTCTCTCCGCCCTCCTGGCCCTCGCCGCCCCTCACGTGCGTGGCGGCGCGCAGGCCCCTCCGGCGCCGCCGCGCCTCGCCGCCCTGGTATCCGACGCGGCCGGCGTTCGGGTCACCACCCGATCGGCGCGCGAGTACGCCGCTGCGAGTGCCGCCTATCGCGACCTGCTCACGCGCCTGCGCGCGCTGGACCGCGGCTCGTTAGGGCGCGACGATCAGGTCGACTACGACCTGCTCGACGCTTACCTGCGCACCCGCGCCTTCGAGATCGACTCGCTCAGGGTGCACGAAGTCGTCCCGGCGAGTTATCTCGCCCTGGGCGCCACCGACCGTCTCTTCCTGCGTCCGGGGGCCATCAGTGACGCCGGGGTGTTGGACGCGCTCGCGGAACTGCGCCAGTTTCCCGCGGTGCTCGCGCATGCGCGCGCCAACCTGAAGGTGCCGGCGCGAACGTGGACCGAGAACGCGATCGCGCAGGCGCGCTACGCCCGCCTCCTCCTCGACGAGTACGTTCCGCGGGCGGCCGTGGATGACCCGGCGCTCAAGCGCGACCTCATCGGAGCGGCGCAGGAGGCATCGCGCGCCACCGAGGAGTTCCGCCTCTGGATGGAGCGCGATCTGCTGCCGCGCTCCACGCGCCCTCCCACATGGAAGCCGAGCGACATCGAGTTCTACCGCAGTTCAGGCGGCTGGACGGCTACGGCGTGGACGAGATGCTGCGCATCGCCGAGCGCGAGGCGGTGCAGCTGACGGCCGAGATGCGGGCGTTGGCGAAGGAGATCCACCCGTCGGGTGACCTGCGCACCGTGTGGGAACAGATGAAGGACGAGGCGCCGCCGTGGGAGGGGGTGATCCCGATGGCGCAGCGCTACGTTGACCTGACCACCGCCTGGCTGCGCGGTGCGGGGGCGCACGTGGCGACCATCCCCGACTTCGACTACGGCGCCGTGCTCACCACGCCGATGGCGCGTCGCACGCTCTCGTTTGGGGGCGCAGTACGGACCCACGGTGGCCGGGCGCTTGTCCGGATACTACGTCCTCACCCCGCTGGAGCCGTGGCTCACCGAGGCGGAGCAGGCGAGCCGCCTCCGCAGCTACAACCCGTACTGGACGCACGTGATCTCGTATCATGAGTGGCTGGGCCACACCGCCCAACGCGCCGCCGCCGCGCAGCATGTGACCCGTCCCATGCGCCGCCTCTTCCAGAGCGGCTACTTCTCGCAGTCGTGGTCGTTCTACCTGGAGCGGTTGCTGGAGGACGAGGGATACTACGACGTCCTCCCCTACATGGAGCGCCTCAAGACCAAGATGGCACGCCGCCAAATGCGCATGTGGCGGGTGCAGCGCATCCTCACCAAGCTCAAGATGGCGAAGGGTGAGATGTCGTTCGAGCAGGCGGTGAAGGCCTACATCGATCACATCGGGATGGAGCCGACCAACGCCTTCCTCGAGGTGCAGCGCGACTCCCAGAACGCCACGCCCCCCGGGCGCGAGATCATCGGCGAGTTGGTCATCCTGCAGCTACGCGACGAGTACAAACGCCGCATGGGGGTGCACTATTCGCTCCGGCGATTCAACGACCAGCTGCTCGCGTACGGCGACCTGCCGTTCAAGCAGATTCGGCGGCTGATGTTCGAGTAGCGGAAGACGGGAAGACGAGGACATTCGACAACGAAGCGGGATACGGTGGACATGGCGGTTTCACGGAGGCACATGGACGAGGGCTGCGTAGCGCCGACGTCCTCCGCGCCCATCCGCAGAAGCCTCCGTGAACCTCCGCGTCCCGCTTTGCGAGGCTGAACTGCCCTAACTGCTAGGACACCGTATTCGGCCGCGGCTTCACCTGCTCCGTGCTCGGCTTGAGCTCCGGCAATCCCGCCGCCTTGAGGATCGCGTTCAACCGCGGCAGCCGGGAGTTCATCCCCTTGTTGATCGCCGTCAGCTGCTTGTCGAGCTCCGCGCTCAGGGACTCGTAGGCCTCGATCGCCTGCTTCGTGGGGCGATACTCCCCCGTCCCCACGGTGCCTGCCAGTGAGGCAATCTGGTTGTTGAGCTTGATGGGGTAGTTGAGCGGGTCCTGCGAGCTCTGGTTCTTGACCTGATAGACCTCCTGCTCGCCGGCCGACATCTCGGTCATCATCTCGCCCGACAGCTGCTTGAACTCCTGCGCCGTCGCGCCGGTGATCTTGCTCGAGCGGTCTTCCACCTGCGAGCGCATGTTGCGCACGAGGCGCACGGCGTTGTTGGCCTCGGTGGTCTTGTCGCGGATCGCCATGAGGAGCTTGAACTGCGCCTGCAGGTCGGCATCGGTCGCGTCGCTGCGCGGGTCGCGCTTGAGCCGGAACGTGCGCGACTGCGTCTCGTTCCCTGCCGTCAGGCGCACGCTGTAGGCCCCCGGCGGGGCCACGGGGCCGGTGGTGCCGGCGGCCCACATGATCATCCCGTCAAAGCGCACCGCGTCGGGATAGCGCATGTCCCACGAGAAGGTGTTCATCCCCGCCTTGTTGGGGACGCGCGGCGGGCGCGGGGCGCGGGAGAAGAACTCCTCGATGTCGATGTTCTGCATCAGCACCGACGGGTCGGCGAAGCGCGCGGTGACGACCTTGGTGGCCGAATCACGCGAGAAGCCCGCCTTGGTGACCATGGAGTCGATGGCGGCCGCCTTCATCCCTTCCACGCGCAGCGAATCGGCCGACGTCTCCGGGTCCTGCTCGCTGGTGAAGCCGGCGATCGACTTGCCCGCCGCATCGAGGAACTCGAGCGTCACCTTCTGGTTGGCATCCTTGAGGTAGTACTGCATGTGCGCCCCGCCCGGTGGGTTGGACCCCACGCCACCGCCACCGCCAAAGAGCGCCATCAACTGCGCGAAGAAGCCGCCGCCGAAGTCGGAGCGAATCGCATCGCTCGGCTGGAAGAGGTGCGCCGCCTGCTTGGGCGTCTCGGCCTTGAGCTGCCGCAGCGCGGCGATGTTGTCCATCACCCAGAACGACCGCCCGTGCGTCGCCGCGATCACGTCGGCGTCCTTGATGCGGAGGTCGTGCACCGGAACGAGCGGGAGGTTGCGCTTGAGCGAGGCCCAGTTGCGCCCGTCGTCGAACGAGACGTAGACGCCGCGCTCGGTGCCGGCGAAGAGCAGGCCGCGGCGGACCGGATCCTCGCGCACCACGCGCAGGAAGTGATCGGGGGCGATCCCGTTGACGATCTTCGTCCACGTCTTGCCGTAGTCGTCGGTCTTGTAGAGGATCGGCGACTTGTCGCCCAGCTGGTACCGATTGGCGGCGACGTAGGCGGTGCCGGCGTCGTAGTGCCCTGGCTCGATGATGCTGATGCGCGTGAAGTCGCCGATGTCCTTGGGCGTCACGTTCTCCCAGCTGACGCCGTTGTTCTTCGACACCCACACCAGCCCGTCGTCGGTGCCGACCCAGAGCACCCCCTGCCTAACGGGGGACTCGTCGAAGGCGAAGATGAGCGCGTAGGTCTCGACCCCGGTCTGGTCCTTGGTGATCGGGCCGCCCGAGGCGTCCATCGTCTTGGGATCGCGGCGTGCCAGCTCCGGCGACACCGGGGCCCAGCTCTCCCCTTCGTCCGTGGAGCGGAAGAGGCGCGAGCCGGCCGCGTACAGCACCTTGTCGTTGTGGCGCGAGAAGACGATGGGGAAGGTCCACTGGAAGCGGACCTTGATGTCCTTGGACGAGTAGCCCATCGGGTTGATGGGATACACGGTGATATCGCGCGTGAAGCCGGTGCGCATGTCCTTGCGCGTCAGCAACCCGCCGTAGCTCCCGGCAAAGACGATCCCCGGCTTGGTGGGGTGCGGCGTCACGTAGCCCGACTCGCCGCCGCCGGCGTCCTTCCAGTCGGCAATGTTCACCCGCCCCTCGCCACGGCTCGGCGCGCACAGCGTCGAGTTGTCCTGCTGCGCCCCGCAGATCTGGTACGGATAGTCGTTGGTCACGTCCACGTGGTACATCTGCGCCGTGGCGAACTCCTGGTCGGTCCAGTTCTTCCCGCCGTTGGTGCTGACGGTGGCACCACCGTCGTTTCCTTCCACCATGCGCAGCGGATCGTTGGGGGCGATCCACAGGTCGTGGTTGTCGCCGTGGGGGACGTTGATCCCCTCACGGAACGTCTTGCCCCCGTCCTTGGAGCGGTAGAAGCCGACGTTGAGCGCGTAGACGACGTTGGTGTCCTTGGGGTCGGCCACGAGGTTGGAGTAGTACCAGGCGCGCTGCCGCAGCTTGCGGTCGCGGTTGATGTAGCTCCACGTCGCGCCGGCATCGTCGGAGCGGTAGACGCCCCCCGAATCATGCTCGATGACCGCCCACAGCCGGCTCGGCTTGGCGGGCGAGATGGTCAACCCGATCTTGCCGACCGTCCCGGTCGGGAGCCCCTTGGCCGTCTTCGTCAGCGACGTCCACGTCGTGCCACCATCGGTCGACTTCCAGATCGCGCTCCCCGTCCCGCCTGACGACATCGCCCACGAGGTGCGATACGCCTGCCAGGTGGCCGCGTACATCACGTCGGGATTGGACGGGTCGAGATGCAGGTCGATGGCCCCGGTCGAGTCGTTGACAAACAGCACCTTGCTGAACGTCTTGCCGCCATCGGTGGTCTTGTAGACACCGCGCGTGTCGCCCGCCTTGAACGGGTTGCCGAACACGGCGAACCAGGCGACGTCCTTGTTGGTGGGATGGATGCGGATAGTGGCGATGTGCTCCTCGCGGAAGCCGAGCATCGTCCACGTCTTGCCGCCGTCGGTCGTCTTCCAGAGGCCGTCGCCGCCGGCGGTGTTGCCGCGGATGTCGGTCTCGCCGCCGCCGACCCAAACGATGTCGGCATTCTGCGGATCGACGGCCACCGCCCCGATCGTCCCGCCGAAGTACTTGTCGCTGGCGGCGCTCCAGTTCTGCCCCCCATCGACCGTCTTGAAGACGCCGCCACCGGTGGTCCCCATCCAGTATTCGTTGGGGCGCTGCACCGAGCCGGCGACCGCCACCGAGCGCCCGCCGCGGGCGGGGCCCATCTCGCGCCAGCGGAGGGCGCCGAAGACGGTGGAGTCGAAGGTCAGCGGCCCGGTGGGGGCCGGCGGGACGGCGGCGGCGCGCACACCAGCCACTCGACCGGCGGGGCGCGCTTGGGCGGAGAGTGCCGGGGCGATCGCGACGAGCGTCGCCGGGGCGAGCACGGCGAGCGTCGTGGAGCGGAAAGCGCGGGTCAGGGCGCGCACGGCGCGGGATCCCGAACGGGTGCGAACGGTCATGAGGTCCTCGAGGTGGACGCCGCCGCGAGTGGGCAGCGTGCGCGCGAAATACGCCCGCGGGACCGAGGACGCAAGTCAGGATTCCGCGTCAACCGCCCAACCGCGATAGGCGCAGGAAGGGCGCGCCTTTCCCATCCCACGGCGCGCGCGCCGCGCGCGCCTCGCATCTATATCCTCTTGTTCGCCACCAGGCGTCGGTAGTGGGCCCCCAACGGCGTGAGGCGGCACGACTTGGACTCGATCGCCGCGTGCCACATGTGCGGCGCGTCGAACGGCTTGACCAGGTTCACTCGGTTGTAGCGCTGCAGGATGGCGAAGGTCGCGGTGTTGCGCGGATCGGGGGGCGGCGCCCCCTCGGGACGCCCGCGCAGCTCCGGCTCGAACGTGGGGTCGAGACGGAAGTCGAAGTCGGCCGCGGGAAAGAGCTTGGCGATCAAACGCAGCTCCTGCAGCGGGAGCGGCGGGAGGACCCTCCGAAGGGAAACGAAGCGCTTGACGTTGGTCTTGAAGACGGGGCGCTGCTGCCACGGTCCCAGCGACTGGTCGACGTGCGCGTACACGCTCCCCGGCGTGACGTCGCCCACCAGGTTCGACGCCGCGCCGGCCAGCGCATCGACCAGCAGCGTGGTGAAGATCCCGCTCCCGTTCTCCTCGCTGGCGTACTGCGTCTCGGTCGACGCGGCGAGGATCGTCATTCCGTCCGACAGCTCCGCGCTCGTGTGCCCGGCGGGATTCCCCGCAACCCCGGAATGGCACGAGTCGAGGATGATGATCTTGTTCTGCGCCTTCGACGCGAGGGCGAGCGTGAGGACTTCGCCGAGCGCGAGCCCGTCGTCGCCGCGGCGCGTCTCGCTCCCGCACAGGTAGCCACCGGTCGCCTCGACGTGACCGTGACCGGCGAAGTAGAGGAGGGCGATTTCGGAATCGTCGGCGAACAGCTCCTCGATCAGGTCCTTGAGATCGCCGCGGGTGATCCCTTGGTTTGCGCTGGAGGCGGTACGCAGCGACACGCCGAAATTGGGAGAGCCGTCGCCATGCACCTCGAGGACCTCGCTCACCGCCCGCGCGTCGTTCACGCAGCCGTGCAGCGGCTTGAGCTTGTCGTAGTGGTCGATGCCGATGACCAAGGCCTTGCGCATCCGTGTCGTCTCCAGTGGGTTCGTCTCTTGCCCCTGCGCTTGCTGCTGCGAGTCTCCTTCGTCGCCAACCAACTCGGCCTTGCGGGGAGATTTTCCGGTCATGAGGCGACCTCCCGCTGCACCGGTCGCCATTTCTCTCCGACCGACATCTCGCGTGCCGCCAGTCCCTGCGCGACGGCGCGCAGGAAGCCACGCTCGTCGGTCAGGACGCCGCGCTCGTCGTAGGTGAAGAGCTGGTCGGCGCGCCGGTGGAAGAAGTGGTCGACCGAGCGCTGCGCATTCTCCCGGCGATCGGGGCGCGCAAGGAAGACGACCCCCGCCCCCGCGGCCGAGCGGCGGAGCTGTTCGAACTCCCACACCACGCCGGGCGCAGTCTCGGACACTTCGACCAGGACCACGTCGGCCGACTCGATCAGCAGCTGCACCGCGTCGCGCCAGAAGGTATCGCTGGCGGGGACGACGAAGAGGCGGCGCCTGGAAAAGAGCCAACCCCACGTGCGGCGCATCGATTCATCCAGCGATGCCGCCAGCTGCATCAGCTCCCCGCGTGTGCGTGCGTTGAAGCGGCGCGGGGAGAAGAGGTTCACCCCGGGAATCGCGCCGAGCACACGGTGTTGCAGCTCGTTGGCGACGACGTCGGCGTCGGCCAGGGTGTACGTGAAGCCGAGGAAGCCGAGATGCCGCTGGACGAGACGCACGAGGGCGTCGTTCACCGTCGGCTCACTGAACGGGCGCAGGAGGAGGACGAGGCGCGGGCGACGCGTGAAGAGCCACCGGATGCGGAGCAGGATGATGAGAACGAGGAAGGGGGTGGGAAGCAGCAGCATCGCCAGCACGGTCGGTATGTCGAGCGCTGGGATGTAGGCGCCGAGGAGGCCAAGCGCGATGGCTACGACCCAGGCCAGTACGAGGATAGGTCCGCCACGCCGCCAACGCCGGCGCCGCGTCATCAGGCGTTTGAGCGCGGCGGCGCCGGCTGTGTCCGACGCCGGCGGTGTGGTGGCGCGCGTCTCGCTGGGGAACTCCGCATCGCGCGCCGCCGCCATACCATCGGCGGGTGTCTCGGTTGCTACTGGCGGCGTGACCTCCCACGACGGCGCCATCTCGCCCGACTGCACAGAAGGCGCAGCCGCCGGTCCTTCGGGGACGAGCGCGGATGGGTTCAGCGCCGCGCGCACCGGCGCCGTGACCTCACGACGGCGGGGACGCGGGATCGACGCGGTGCTCACCGCACGATCGTTCGTCGTACGGTTCTTCGCTCCCTTCGCCTTTCCCTTCGCCTTCTCGGCTTCGAGCGCCCGTTTCCGCATCACCGCGTACGCCCACTCCAGTCGCCGCGCCTCTTGCTCCGAGGGGACGACGCCGGCGCCGTTGGTGTTGGCGCTCCACCCCGCCGTCACCGGATTGTATTGCACCGCGAGTTCGGCGTAGCGCGCCTTGATTGCCGCCAGCGACGCCGACGGCTCGAGGTCGAGCGTTAGGCAGGCGAGGGTGAGCACGTCGGGGTCGAGCGTGCCATCGGGCGACGCATGGCCAGCCCCCGCGGGGCGCTGTGGCCGTTCGAGCGACCAGTCGACGAACTCCGGTGGGAGGGCGAGGTCGTCGCCCACCGTTGCAACGAAGTGCCGCTCATCATCCGTCAGCTCATCATCCGCCGCCATCACGTCGAGCACCGCGCGAAGCAGCGCGATGCGCCGCCCGAAGTCGAAGCCGACAAGCGGTGGTGCCTCGTCGACCCCCTCGGTCAGGAGCGCGTGGGCCAGCTCTGGCGTGCAGCGCCCCTCCGTGAAGCTGCCGATCGCCGCGACCGCGCGGCGCACTTCCTCGGCGGAGATCTCCCCGTCAGCCGCCGCCGCGTTGCGCAGGAGGTAGGCGAGGCGCAGCACGAGCGCGCGATCGCTCCCCGTGAGCCCGTCCTCACCGATGACGACGTCGTCGACTTCCTTTCCCTCGTCGTAGAGCCAGATCGAGAGGCACTTGAGCTGGTGCTCCTGCGACCCGCGCCAGACCACCGCGAAGAGGTTCTGCGGGACGATCGCGAAGAGGTTGAGGAGCCCCAGCGTACGCGTCAGGATCGAGACGGGGACTTCGAAGACGTTGCGCAACACGGTGCGCTGCACACGCCACCGCACGCACCATCGGCATCCCGCCAGGTACATCTCGCTATAGAGCGGGTCGCCCCAGAGGAACGAGCGCGCGTATTTCACGTTGCGCGCCGTCAGGACTGGGCGCCGACCGCAGTGCGGGCAGGCAATGGCGAGGATCATTCGCGGCGACTCGTCCAGCGAGGGGGACCTGACGAGGCGTGCATCGTACGCCGTCGAGTGCGGCACCGATGCCGACACGGGAGTCTGGCGCCCGGTCGCCCGTGGCGCCAGTAGCTAGCTCCCTAGCGACGGGTTGCGCATGTCGGCATCGACCGGCGATGAAGCCTGCGAGTCGTGCGCGCCGGCCGCGTCGTCGCCCGATGTCGTCGACGGCGGCACCACCGCCGGCCTCGGCACCGCCTGCACCGCCCCCGAAATCATGACCCCGTTCACCATCCGCGGCGCGCGGAACTCCCCCGTCGCCCGCAGCGGCAGCCCCGCCGCACTCTCGCTCACCTCGAACTCGAGGATGAAGCGCGCCCCGCCTGCCGGCGCGTCGTCAAGCGTGATCGTCGCGCCATGCTTCTCCACCAGCCCGCGCACCACCGCCAGCCCGATCCCGCTCCCCCCGGTCGTCCCCGCGTCCTTTCCCAGGCGTACGAACGGCTCCCACAGCCGCTTTCGATCGTTGGCCGGAATCCCCGGCCCCTGGTCGCTGACGGTGATGCGCGCCACGGAGCCGATGCGCTCCAGTTCCAGGCTCACCGTCTGCCCGGCGGGGCCGTACTTGAGCGCATTGTCGAGCAGGTTCACGATCACCTGACGCATGGCCCGGGGGTCGACCATCGAGAAGATGCGCGACGGCGCATCGGCCAGGATGCGCATCCCGCGCTGCTCGGCGAGCGGGACGTAGCCTTCCACCACCTCCTCGATCAGCTCCCCCAGGTCCGTGCGCTCGAGCTCGAGCTTGGCCCGGTCGGCGTCGATGTGCGAGAAGAGGAGGATGTTCTCCACCAAGTCGCCCAGCCGGCGCGCCTCTCGCCCGATGATGTTGAGCCACGCCTGGCGCTCCTCGGCGTTGCGCTCGCGGCCCAGCTGCAGCGTCTCGGTGAACATGCGGATCTGCGCCAGCGGCGTGCGCAGCTCGTGCGAGACGCTGGCCACGAAGTCGCGCCGCGCCCTCACCAATGTCCGCTCGCGCCACAGGTGCAACACGGCGGCCAGCGCGAGCAGGACCGTGAGGGCCGGGAGCAGGTCCTCGACCGAGATCTCCACGCGCCGTTGCTTGCCTCCCATCTCATAGAAGATGGTGAGGACATTGCGCTGGTTGGCGCGCAGTCGCTCGCGCACCGTGTTCACGAGGTTGGGGTGCAGCGTGGCCACGATGCGTACGCCGCCGGCCACGGTGCGGTACTCGAACTTCCCCTCGATCCCCGACTCGAAGGCGCGCCGCGACCGGTACAGCAGCTTCCCCTCCGGGGTGAACGCCGAGATGGCGATGAGCGAATCGGTGGAATACGCGGCACCGTAGCGCCAGCTGGGATCGATGAGCGACGGAGGCAGCAGCGGCTGCTGCGCGAGGAGCCGGTCGGCGCTCACCTGCCAGTGCCGCAGCCGCGTGAACAGGTACCCGAACCAGGTGATGACCTTCCCCTCGGCGTCGCGGTGCATCGCGACGACGATGGTCACCGGTTCGCCATTCACGAGCCGGTGCCGCTGCGCGGTCTCGTTGCGATTGAGCTTGGGCGGCTCGATGTCGGCGAGGACCGAGTCGATCTGCGCGCGCACCTCGGGAAGGCGCGCCGAGCCGAGTGCCTCGAAGCGCGCGCCGCGGTGCGTCCCCAGGCGGAAGTAGCCCGCCAGCGGGTCAGCCGTCATGTCGTACCCTTCTCCCTCGAGCACCTCCTCGACGGTGGAGGCGAAGTCGTCGAGCGTGACGAGCGAGGGGGGGCGCGGCGGGGCTGCCAGCACGGCCGCCGACGCGCGCGTGCGCTCGGAGTTGCTCATCGAGAAGACGCGCTCGCCGAACAGGCGCGCGGCGAAGATCGCATACTCGGTCAGCGCCTCGTCGGTCGCGGTGACGTGGCTCTCCCGGCTGCGTCGCAGCTGGCGCCCGGCCACGAGCGACACGCCCATCATCGCCAGCAGCAAGAGCGCAAAGAGGGCGGTGGGGGCGCTGGGGATGATCGCCCGCGTCCATGAGGGACGTACGCGCTCACGCCATCGCGTGCGCCGGCTCACGCAGCGCCTCCGCGCAGGAGACGCACGCGCGCGCCGCACGACGTGACGCGAGGGCGCGTCATGCCTGCCCACGCAGGATCGCGCCCACCCGCGCCCGCGTGGACGCGCCCAGCTTGAGCAGCACCGCCTCGGTATGATTTCGGGCCGTGTACGTGCTCAACCCCAGTGCCTCGGCGATCTCGGCGTTCGACAATCCCTGCGCCAGCAAACGCGCCACCTCGACCTGCCGGTCGGTGAGGCCGAATCGCTGCTGCAATGCGTCGTCGCCTAACGCGCCATTGGTCGCCGGCCCTTCGTCGGCGCTGGCGCGCCGCAGGTGCGCACCGATGCGCGCCATGAGCTCGACCACCCCGAACGGCTTGGTGACGTAGTCATCGGCCCCCAGGCGGAATCCCCTGACCTTGTCGGCCTCCAGCCCGCGCGCACTCAGGATCAGCACGGGCGCGCTGCAGCCGCGCGAGCGCAGCTGCTCGAGCACGTAGTAGCCGTCGCGGTCGGGGAGGCCGAGGTCGAGGACGAGGAGGTCGGGGGACTCACGCATGGCGGTCTCGATGGCGGCCGCCGCGGTGCCGGCGACGGTCGCCTTGTGCCCTTCGACCTCGAGGTTCCGCCTCAACCCACTCGCGAGGTCGACGTTGTCTTCGACGATGAGGATACGCTTCATGGCTGGGCTCGACGCGGTTCGGGTATCGCCTGAGGGAAGGTGCCCCCGCCGGGTGCCAGGATCGTGGGTAATTCTACCCATTCCGCTCTCCCTGCGGTGGTTGGGCAGGGACCCCGACACAGAGGACATGCCGTGGGTCGAACGACTCACGCGAGGCCTGCCCGCCCCCTTTAGGCTCCCGGTGCGGCGCGTCGCCGCCCCACGTCCCTCACCGGAGCCCTTTCATGCTCGCCTTGCACTCGACACGGCGCCAGCTCACCGCCGCCACCCTCATCCTCTCCACCGCGCTGGCAGCGTGCGGCGGTGATGCCTCCGCCGCCACGGCCCCCGACGGCAACGCCGGCGCGGGCAACGGCACCGCCTTCCCCACCGAACTCGTGGAGACGTGGGTCTACGGCGTCAGCTCGCCCACCAACTTCCACGATGCCTACACCGGCGCCTGGATCGACAATGCCTACGGCACCGCGGTGCTGTTCGAGTTCAGGCCCAACGGCACGTACACGCAGTCGATCCTCATCGCCACGAGGGCCTACAGCTGCAAGTCGCAGGTCTTCATCTACAACGAAGGGCGCGCGGTGGTCGAGGGGGCGGTGATCAAGGTCTATCCGACGACGGGGTCCATCAAGGCGCGCGACACCTGCGTGGCCGCCAACAACTACGACCGCCCCGACAACGTCGCGAACAAGCAGGGGAGCCAGTACGGGTGGACCTTCAAGCTGCACGACGATGGCAAGACGTACCTGCTGATCGGCGTCAACAACGACATGTCGAACCCGTCGTACTTTCGCCTCGCGCAGTGATTGCGCAGTGCTCGTGCGGCGAGCACGCGGCGACCGCGCAGTCGAGCGGGGGGAGCGCGTTGGACAGGACCTGTCGTACCGATCCCACGCTCTGGCCCTCAGTCCAGCCTTCGCTACCTTTTTCTCCTCACCCCTCTCGGGCACTCTCCCATGCGTGTTCATTCCTGGGCGCTCGCCGCGCTGGCGGCGCTGGCCGTCCCGTCGCAGGGCGCACTGGCGCAGAACGAAGCCGCTCTGCGCGCCGCCTTCGAAGGCAAGTCCCTCACCGTGAAGGTCGACATGCCCGCCACGAGCAAGGGCGTCGACGTCTTTCCGCAGGAATCGATGCCGGTCAACTGGCGCGAGATGGCCAACCGGATGAAGGAGTTCGGCACCGCGCTCAAGCCGGGGCAGCAGGTCATGATCACCAAGGTCGTCGTCAAGAAGGACTCGCACATCGAGTTCCAGCTCGGTGGCGGCGGGTGGGGGACCTTCGGCGACCGCGTGAACTCCTCCTCCTCGGTCTCGGCCGCCACCGAGAGCGAGACCAAGGAAGAGCGCGACCTGAAGGCGCGCATCAAGGCCGCCCAGGGCCCTACCGAGCGAAAGCGGCTGGAGAAGGAGCTGGCCAACGCCCGCTCCGAGCGCGAGCGCGAGAACTCGAAGGCCAAGGCCGAAGCCGCGCAGGCCAACGAGGCGCGTGAGGCGAACCTGCGGGTCAAGCGCGCCGAGAGCGGCTCGCGCTTCAACATCCGCTACCGGAACGGGATCCCGCCCTTTGCGCTCACCCCGCAGGGGGTCGCCGAGGCGCTCGCGCCGTACGCCGACATCGCGGGGATGCCGGTCGCGGCCGCGGGGGCGGGACAGGGGGCCGCCGCTCCCGCGGGGGCGAACTCCCTCGCGCCTGCCACCCCGGGTGCCGCGGCGATCCCGGTCGGGAGCGCCCAGGCCGTCCTCGCCCTCAAGAAGGGGCTGACGCTGACCGAGGTCGAGGCGCTGCTCGGCCCCGCCGCATCGGCCAACGAGGTCAAGGAAGGGTCGATGACGGTGATGAAGCGCGGCTATACCGCCGACGGAAAGCGGATCAGCACCTCGTTCGTGGGCGGGGTCCTCATCGACTACGCCATCACGCCGCTGTAGGCCCAGCGGCTGGGGTCAGAGCTGGGGGCAGAGTTGGGGTCAGCGCCCAGCTCTGCCCCCGTGAACAGACCTCGGCAACAGCCGAACGGGCGGGGAAGCCGTTAGTTTGTACGGACGCCGGGTGGCCCTCCCAAGGGGGTCCACCCGGTTGGCATCACCAGCCCTATCGCACCTGCCGGAACTTCCCGTGACCCACGATCCTGCCTCGCCCGCCACGCCGAGCACCCCGGCGCCCGCTCCCGCCTCGGCGCCTTCGCCGGCGCCGGCTTCCGCGCCGCGCAGCAACTTCATCCGCGAGATGGTCGCGGACGACGTCGCCTCGGGGAAGTTCGGCCGCGCCGTCTGCACGCGCTTCCCGCCCGAGCCCAACGGCTACCTGCACATCGGGCACTCCAAGTCGCTCGTCCTCAACTTCGGGCTGGCCCGCGACTTTGGCGGCAAGTGCAACCTGCGCTTCGACGACACCAACCCGTTCACCGAAGACCTCAAGTACGTCAACGCCATCAAGGACGACATCCGATGGCTGGGCTTCGAGTGGGACAACGAGTTCTACGCCTCCGACTACTTCGAGCCGCTGTATGACATCGCGGTGAAGCTGGTGAAGGAGGGGAAGGCGTATGTCGATTCGCAGAACGAGGAGGAGATCCGCACCGGACGCGGGACCGTCACCACGCCGGGGACCGACTCGCCGTATCGCGCGCGCACCCCTGACGAGAACCTCGACCTGCTCGAGCGGATGAAGGCGGGGGAGTTCGAGGACGGGGCGCACGTGCTGCGGGCCAAGATCGACATGGCGCACCCCAACATGATCATGCGCGACCCGCTGCTGCTGCGGATCCGCAAGGCGTCGCATTACCGCCGCGGCGATGCCTGGTGCATCTACCCGCTGTACGACTTTGCCCACGGGCTCAGCGACGCCATCGAGGGGATCACGCACTCGTTATGCACGCTGGAGTTCAAGGACAACCGCGACATCTACGACTGGCTCGTGCGCGAGGCCGGCTTCGTGCGGCCGCCGGAGCAGACCGAGTTCGCCCGCCTGCAGATCGACTACACCGTCATGTCCAAGCGGAAGTTCCTCCGCCTGGTGAATGAAGGGCACGTGGCCGGGTGGGACGATCCGCGCATGCCGACCATCGCCGGGCTGCGCCGCCGCGGCGTGACGCCGGAAGCGATCAAGAGCTTCGCCGAGAGCGTGGGCGTGGCGCGTTCGGACGCTCGGACGGAGCTCGCCAAGTTCGAGCACGCCATCCGCGACGACCTCAACATGCGCGTCCCGCGCGTGCTCTGCGTGCTCAAGCCGCTCAAGGTGGTGCTCACCAACTACCCCGACGATCTGGTCGAGGAGTTGGACGCCCCGTACTACCCGCACGACGTCCCCAAGGAAGGGTCGCGCACGCTCCCGTTCTCCAGGGAGATCTGGATCGATCGCGACGACTTCATGGAAGATCCGCCGAAGAAGTTCTTCCGGCTGGCCCCAGGGCGCGAAGTGCGCCTGCGCTACGGCTACCTGATCACCTGCACCGAGGTCATCAAGGACTCGTCAGGCAACGTGGTGGAGCTGCGCTGCACCTACGATCCGGCCACGAAGGGAGGGAACACCCCCGACGGCCGCAAGGTGCAGGGGACGATCCACTGGGTCTCGGCACGTCATGCGATCGCCTGCGAGGTGCGCTTGTACGATCGCCTCTTCGCCGTCGCCGATCCCGACGCGGTGGAAGAGGGGAAGGACTTCATCTCGGCGCTCAACCCGAACTCGCTGGTGGTGGTGCCGAACGCCTACGTGGAGCCGAGCACGGCAAACGACGAGGCGGGGTCGCGCTATCAGTTCGAGCGCACGGGGTACTTCGTGCACGACGCCGTGGCGTCAGCCGAGGGGGGGATGCCGGTGTACAACCGCACGGTGACGCTGCGCGATAGCTGGGAGAAGGAGAAGGGGAAGGGATAGCGACCCCTCCGGGCGAGCGGTAAAGTTGCGGGCGCTCCGCGCTGACGTTTCACCTCCATTCGCCAGGTCATGATCAACGTCGTACGTCGATTCACGGTCGCCGCCGCTTTGCTGGTGGCGACCGTTTCCGTAGTGGGTGCCCAGACGTTACAGCCGCGCCCCTTCCCCACCGAAGGGATCTCGTCGTTCCTGTTCGACTCGCCGCTCATGGGGGTGAAGTACGACGTCTCGGTCTGGGTCCCGCCGAGCTTCAAGCCCGAATCGGGGAAGAAGCTCCCGCTCTTGGTGGTGACCGACGGGAACAACGCCTTCACGGTCGCGATGGACGCCGCCCGATCGCTCATCAACCAAGGAGCGATCGACGAGATGATCATTGCCAGCATCGGGACGCCGCCCGAGGACGGAGAAAAGGCGTTCGTTTCGCGCCGCGTCTACGAGTTCTCCCCGCCCAACTGGGACATGAAGGACCCGTTCGGCGTGGAGGTCCAGCGGACGTGCAAGACGATGGGCTCCCCTCCCGACCGCTGCACGGGCGGGGCGCCGAAGTTCCTCACGGTGATCAACGAGGAGTTGATCGCCATGCTCACCAAGCGATTCGCCGTCGACACCACACAACTCGGGCTGTTCGGTGTGTCGGCCGGCGGCTTCTTCGCCTCGTGGGCCGTCTTCCAACCCGAGTCGCGCTTCACGAAGTACATGCTCAACTCGCCGGCCATGGCGTATGGCGGCGACGTGATTCACCGACTGGAGGCCGACTACGCCGCGACGCACAAGGACCTCAAGGCGTCGATCCACCTGACGGCCGGGACGCTGGAGATCAACGATCCCTACCTCGAGGGACGCGGCCACATCGTGAGCGGGATGGCCCGCTTTGCGGCGTCGCTCTCGGGGCGGGGTTACCCAGGGCTCAAGCTGTGGACCGAGATGCTCGACGGGATGGGGCACGGCGACGCCACGGGGACGGCGCTGGTGCGCGGGCTGCGCGTGCTCTACGGCCTCCCGCCGATTCCGTACGGCACCACGCGCTGAGCGCGGCCGGAGGGGGAGACCAGACGGGAGGGGCGAGGAAGGGGTGGTTGAAGACTGGCGACGCGACCTTCGCGGCAGGATCGACACGCTCGGCGATCAGTCGCTCACCCAACACCCCGGATGTCTCGTCAACGGTTTCGACGGCAACATCTGGTGTGCGAGCTGGGACGGCGACTGGAAGCAGTTCCCGGTGTAGTCGCGCTACGGTTCGCGGAGTGCCCGGAGCAGCCGTTGCCCCGGGCGCCCCGTGACGGCGTGCCCGATGCGAAGCTGTTCCGCTTTCACCGCCTCGCGCGTGCGCACGGTGAGCACCCCGCTCGGGGCCCCGATGTCGTGCCCGCGCGAGGCGAGCAGGCGTTGCAGCTCACGACGGTCGGCGCGCGAGAGGCCGAGGTCGTCGGTGGGCCACGGTGTGACGAAGGGGGCGCCGCCACGCAGGCGGTCGGCGAGGTGGACGATGGCGAGCGTGTACGCCTCGGAGGCGTTGTAGCGATAGACGGCGCCGAAGTTTTCGCGGACCAGGAAGGCCGGGCCATTCGGCCCTGCCGGCAGGTGCAACCCGGCCTTGGTCGCCGGCGACTGTCCCGCCCGCACGAGCGGCGCGCCGTCCACCCGCTGCACCCCGCGCGTATGCCAGACGCTCAGTGGACGCTGGATCTTGCGCCCCTCCCCGCGCCCCGAGAAGCCGGGGGGGAGGCGCACCTCCATCCCCCACGAGCCGCCGGACTGCCAGCGCGCGCGGCGCAGGTAGTTGGCCGCCGAGGCGAGCGCATCGCCAGGGGTGTGGAGGATGTCGCGCCGCCCATCGCCGTCGAAGTCGACGGCGAGCCACTCGAAGCTGCCGGGCATGAACTGCACCTGGCCAAAGGCGCCGGCCCACGAGCCCAGGAAGCGTGCGCCATCGACGTCGCCCTTCTGCACGATGCGCAAGGCGGCGAGGAACTCGCGGCTGAAGTATGCCTGCCGGCGCCCGTTGCAGCTGAGCGTGGCCAGCGAGCGCAGGACGTCGAAGCTCCCCATCCCGCGCCCGAAGTTGCTCTCGATCCCCCAGATGGCGGCGACGATGTGCGGGTCGACGCCGTAGCGCCGCTCGATGGTGTCGAACGTCGCGCGGTGCTCGCGCATCAGCCGTCGGCCATCGTCGATGCGCTCGTCGTCGACCATGACGGCGAGGTAGTCCCAGATGGGGAGCTTGAACTCGGGCTGTGCGTCGCGCTGCTCGATGATGCGTGTATCGAGCGTGAGCCCCGTGACGTGGCGCGTCCACGTGCTGTCGGCGATGCGCCTGGCGCTCGGCGACGACCGCAGGGCCGAGAGGCAGCGCGCGAGCGAGTCCTGGGACGGGGCGGGCTGCGCGAACGCGAGGCGCGCCGCTCCCGCCAGCGTCAAGACGGCGAGCACGGCCGCGTGAGAGTGCCGTCGCATCCGCTATCGCACTCCCGCGGCCGCCAACGCTCGCGGCGTCGTCACCGACGAGGCGATCACGCGTCCAACCCTAACGACACGTACTGCACGTCGAGGTACTCGGCGATTCCCTGATGACCGCCCTCACGCCCCAGGCCGGAGAACTTGACCCCGCCAAACGGCGCCTGCGGCGTGGACGGGACGCCATCATTGACGCCGACGATCCCGTAGTCGAGCGCTTCGGAGACACGGAAGGCGCGCGAAAGGTCGCGAGTCCAGATGTAGGCGGCGAGACCGGCCGAGGTGTCATTCGCCGCACGCACGACCGCGTCGTCATCGGCAAAGGACAGGATGGGGGCGACGGGGCCGAAGGTCTCTTCCTCGAGGATGCGCATGCCGGGGGCGACGCCCGTGAGGACGGTGGGCGAGAAGAAGCGCCCGTTGAGGCGCGTCCCGCCGGTGACGATGCCAGCGCCGCGCACCAGCGCATCGGCCACGTGCGACTCGACCTTGGCCACCGCTGCCTCATCGACCAGTGGCCCCACCTGCGTCGCGGGATCGAGCGGATCGCCTACGCGAAGCGCCTCGGTCGCCGTCGCCAGAAGGAAGGTGAACTCGTCCACGATGCTCCCGTGCACGTACACGCGGTTGGCGCAGACGCATGTTTGCCCCGCGTTGCGGAACTTGGAGGCGACCACCTCGCGCACCGCCGCATGCACGTCGGCATCGCCGAACACGATGAACGGCGCGTGCCCGCCCAGTTCGAGCGACATCCGCTTCATCGTTCGGGCCGCCTGCGCGTACAGCAGCATCCCGACCTCGGTGCTCCCGGTGAAGCTGATCTTCCGGATGCGCGCGTCGTCCATGAGGACGCGGGAGACAGGAATCGGATCGCGACAGGGGAGGATCTGCAGCGTCCCCGGCGGCCCGCCCGCCTCTTCCCAGAGCTTCCCCAGGTGCAACGCGGTGAGCGGCGACTGCTCGGCGGGCTTGATGACCATCGTGCAGCCGGCGGCGAGTGCCGGCGCCGCCTTTCGCGTGATCATCGCGGCCGGGAAGTTCCACGGCGTGACGGCGTACACCGGGCCAACGGGGCGCGCGTTGACGAGGAGCCGCTTGCGTGCGAACTGCGACGGGATCGTCTCGCCGTGCACGCGAATCGCCTCGCCGGCGTAGTAGCTCACGAAGCCGGCGGCGTATCGTGCCTCACCACGCGCTTCGGTGACCGGCTTCCCCATCTCGCGGGCCATCAGCTCGCCCAACCACGCCTCGTCGCGGAGGATGAGGTCGTTCCACCGGGTGAGGATGGCGGCGCGCTCGTACGCGGTCGTCTGACGCCACCCACCGAACGCTTCGACGCTGGCGTCGGCCGCGGCGCGTGCTTCCGCTTCCCCGCAGTCGGCGACGGCCGCCAGGTGCACGCCGGTGGCCGGGCTCACCACGTCGAACGTGGAGGAGGTGGAGCTCCAGCGCCCGGCGATGAAGGCCTGGGTGAGCGGCGTTCGGTCGGACATGTCAGCGCCTCGCGACGGGGATACGACGGTGGATGATGTGCACCTGACGGGGAGTCAGGACACGAGCTCGGCGGCGCTCTGGGCCGCGGCCTCGCGCATGATCCCCCACAACCTCTCGACGTGCGCGCGCTCGGTCACCTCGCTCCCGATGGACACGCGCACCACCCACTGCCCATCGAGGATAGCCGGGGTGAGATAGGCCTGTCCCGCGCGATTGATCGCGTCGCACCAGCGCTGCGTGTGGGCGTCGAGCGCCGCGCCCTCCACTCCGGACGGCGTGTGCCGCACACACAGCGTCTGCAACGGGACCGGGGCCAGCACGCTCCACCCGGGCGCCGCCCGCAGCTGCGCGGCCAACCACTGCGCGTTGTCGAGGTCGCGACGCAGGCGCGCCTGCAGCCCGTGTACCCCCTGCTCCCGCACCAGGAACCAGAACTTGAGCGCGCGGAAGCGGCGCCCGAGCGGGATCCCCCAGTCGCGATAGTTGCGCACCTGCTCATCGACGGCCGAGCGAAGGTAGCTGGGGTTGGTCGACATCACGCGCACGAGGAGGTCGCTGTCGCGCACCAGGTGCATCGTGCAGTCGAAGGCGACGCCCAGCCACTTGTGCACGTTTACCACCACCGAGTCGGCCCCCTCGATGCCCTCCCACATCCAGCGGCACTCGGGGAGGATCATCGCCGAACCGCCCATGGCGGCGTCGACGTGGACAAACAGGCCGTAGCGTTGCGCGACCTCGACGATTGCCGCGACCGGATCGAGCGCGGTCGACGTCGTCGTGCCGGTCGTCGCCACCACCGCGCACGGCGTGCGCCCCTCCGCCAGGTCGGCGGCAATCGCCGCCTCGAGCGCGTCGGCGCGCATGGCGTACGTGTCGTCGGTGGCCACGTGGCGCACGAAGTCACGCCCGAAGCCGGCCAGGAGCGCTGCCTTGTCCACCGAGCTGTGCGCGTACTGCGAGGTATAGACGACGAGCGGCGACTCCACCTGCTGCAACCCGCCGCGCCCTAACGAGAAGTTGGTGGCACGCTCGCGGGCGCAGATGAGGGCGAGCAACGTCGTGGTCGACGCCGTGTCCTGGATGACGCCCTGCCAGGCTGGCGACAGCCCGACCATCTGCCGCAGCCAGTCGGTCGCGACCTCCTCGACCTCGGTGAGCGCCGGGCTCGACTGCCACGAGAGCCCGAGCACGCCGAGCCCCGTGCTGAGCAGGTCACCGAGTACCGAGGCGAGCGAGGAGTTGGCGGGGAAGTAGCCGTGGAAGTTGGGGTGCTGCCAGAGCGTGAGCCCTGGGACGACGATTCGGTCGACGTCGCGCAGCATCGCCTCCCACGGTTCGCCCTCGTCAGGCGGCGCGGCGGGGATGGCACGGCGCACCTCACCCGGCGCGGTCTTCGCCATGATGGGGTGCGAGCCGTCGTAGACGCGCGTCCGGTAGTCGGCGAGCCAGTCGATGAGCTGGTGACCGGCGGCGCGGAATTCCTCTGGGGTCATGCGAGAGCGGGGGCTGGGGCGGCGGGACGTGCCGCAACAAGATACGCCGCACCCCCTCCGGATGCGGCGTCCTGATCGCGAACCCCCGGCGCGCGACGCGCAGCCGCGCGTCCACTCAACCGATCGTGAGCGTCCCCGTCGCGGCGTCGTACGTGGTGGTGTAGCTGCGCAGGCTCGAGGTGCGCTGTCCACTCTGCCACGTGCCGGTCGTGCCGAACTTGGCGCCGTGGCGCGAGCAGGTGAAGCCCGTGCTGGTGCTGGTCACGAGCGCCCCTTCGTGCGGACAGACGCGGGAGAGCGCGATGAAGGTGTCGGTCCCGGTGCGGACGATGGCGAGTGGTGCACCATTGAGCGTCACGAGGGCGACCCCTCCAACCGAGGAGAGCGTGGAATAGTCGGCGATCTTGATGCTCGAGCCGACGGTGGTGGGCGCGTTGCTGGTGATCGCATCGCCACCGCAGGCAGCGAGGGCGAGCGCGGCCGCCGCCAGCATCGACTGCGTGAGGAAGCCACGCCGGTCCAGGCGCGCCGCTTCGGCGCCCAGGAAGGCGAGCCCCTCGCGCACCGTCTCGTGCGCGCAGCGCCCGCCGCACTCCTCGCTCGCGTGTGCGGGCGTCGTGCTCGTGGTGATGATGGGGTCGTTCATGGCGGCGTCTCCGTGGTGCCTGGTGTGTCGTGTGGTGTGGTATGGGGTGTCGTACGTCGTCTGGCGCTCGTCAGGCCATGTTCACCAGCGCCGTCCCAAGGACGAGCGTAGCGATCCAGAGTGCGATGCTCGTCCAGGCGCTCGCGCGCATCCGTCGCCACAGCGACTGCGCGACGGTGGGCGCGAGCGCGGAGTCGCGACGCAGCGCCCCCTCGGTGCGCGTCATGACGACGCCGTTCACGAGGAGGAGGACGATGAAGCCGAACTTGATCCAGTACACCGGCGACACGATGTAGGTCTCGAGGTCCGCGGCGGTGAGGGCGACGCCGCTGACGAACAGGACCGTGAGCGCCCCCAGCACCGGGCGATGCACGGCGCCCAGCTCGGCGAGCTGCCGCTGCCGGTCGTCAGGCGCCGTATTCCCGACACGCAGCGTGCTGCGATCGGCGGCGATCGCCAGTCCACCGCCGACGAGCAACGCCGTCAGGTGCAGGGCGATGACCGAGGTGGAGAGCAGCGTGGAGTTCTCAAATACTGTCTGCCAGGGGGCCACGACCTCCACGGCGCGTTCGAGCATGGACATTGGCCGTCTCCGCGTGCGTGCGAGGGGTCAGTCCTTCCAGAACCACATGATCGCCGTCCCGATGGTGGCGATCCCCATCGAGCCGATGGCCACGTTGCGGTGCGTGAGCGCCTTGTCGTGCGAACCGCTCGCGGAGTTGGCGAGCACGCCGGTGGCGACGAAGCCCGCATCGGCGGCAAGCATCAGGACGGTGTGCACCGTACGGCGCGTACGGCCATTCTCATCGTTGCGCCCCTCCCACCAGTTCCAGACGCCGGTGATGGTGTTCACGCCGAAGAGCGTCGCCACGGCGCCGGCCACCACCGCATGCTGGTTGCGCGTGGTCGAACTCGAGTGGTCGAGCAGCCGCTGCCCCAGGATGTACTCCGCGCCCAACAGCGGGAGCATGGTGTAGCTCGCGACGCGGTGGATCGTGAGGCGCGTCGCGTACGCGTCGCTGTATTCCACCGCCACTCGGCGCGGGCGCGTGGTGTCGGCCGGAAGACCGGACGGGAGCGCAAACGGCGAGGCGAGGCGACGAGGGCCAACCGGGTCCCCTGCCGGACGCGCAGACGATTCGAGCGAACCAGAAAAGACGACGGCTGCAAGGAGGAGTGAGAGCATCCAGCGATCCGGTGGTGATGTGCACTACACAGTTCATGAACGGCGTGTCGCGCGCTCCGCCGTTCGCCGTAGTGACAACACGCGCCCGCGGGCGCCGCCCTGACAACGCACCATGGTCGCCTCAGCCGAACAGGCGCCGCTGCGTCCCTTCTTTGTGAGGACCTAGCACGTGCGCAACGGCACGTGGCGCGCGACGGCCGCTACCTGCGCAGTCGGTTGTACTTTCGCAGGGCGGCTTGCAGCTGGTCGTGCGGGAGAGCGTACACCGTCCCGCCGGCGCCGGTCATCGTCTCCGCCGCAACCAGCGCGTTCACGATCGCCTCCTCCACCGCCTCGATCGTCGCCACGAAGAAGGGGCTGAGATCGTTGTTGGGGAGCCACGACAGCGGCGTCTCGCCGGTGGACGCCGCCGCACCAGGATTGGCCGTCGAAAAGGCGATGAAGATGTCGCCCGACCCGTTGGATGCGGTGCCGCCGAGGCGCGCGATCCCCATGGGGACGCGCCGCGCGAGGCGCTCGAGCTGGTGTGGGAGGAGCGGGGCATCGGTGGCGACCACCACGATGATCGATCCATCGCGATCGGCCGGCGGCGTTCCGTCAGCTGCACCGCCGTCGCGCCGCTCGCGCCCGGCCCCTGTCACCTCTCGCCCCACCGGCACGCCGGCAATGGTCAGCGCCTCGCGCGTCCCGTAGTTGGCCTGCACCAGCACGCCTAACGTGTAGCGTTCACCCACTCGGCGCGACGCAGTGCCGATCCCTCCCTTGAAGCCGTGCGCCACCATCCCGGTCCCACCGCCGACGTTGCCTTCGCGCACGGCACCGCCACGCGCCGAGTCGAGGGCGGCGAAGGCGTGTGCCTTGGTGACCCGTTGGGCCGCGGCGTCGTTGAGGAACGCATCCGACGTCTCACCGACCACCGGCTGGTGCCACGGGATCTCCTGTCGCACCACCTCCGCGAACCAGGAGTTCACCGCATCGCGCACGACGCCCACCGAGTAGGTGTTGGTGATCATCACCGGACCGCCCAGGATCCCCCCTTCCACGACCCACGGCGCCCCCGTCATCTCACCGAAGCCATTGCCGGCGAACCAGCCGGCGAATACCGGGGCCCATTGCTTGCCGCGCGGGAGCACCGCGGTGACGCCGGTGCGTACGCTGGTCTTTCCCTCGCCAACGACGAGCGTGAGGTGACCAACTTCGACGCCGGCAACGTCGGTGATGGCATTGTGCGGCCCCGGCGTTCCATCAAAGGGGACGCCGAGGTCGCGCGCGCGCGGGCGCGCCTGCGCAGTGGCTGGCGTGGCGGCGAGCACGCACAGCATGAGCATCGCCGACAGGTGCACCGGTCCTCGCATCGCGCCCCTCCTGGTCATCGCATCACCGCCTCACCGCGCAGGCGCACTCAGGCGAACCCAGGCGGCGCGTACGGCGTCGAGCCGCGCGAACACCGGGTCGCGCTCGCGCGCGCGTCAGCCCAGAAACAGTCGCTGCGGATCCAGCGTCTCGCGCAGCAGCCGCAGCTCATGTTCGCTCGGCCCCACCACCTCGTCCAGCGCCTCACGCACCGCCAGCTCCCACCCCACGCCGCGTCGCACGTCGTCCACGCTCACGCCGGGATAGAGCGCCGCCAGCTCCAGCTCACCCGTCGACGCGTTGGCGGCGAGGATCGCCTTGTCGGTGATCACCCGCGTCGGCCCAGCACCCGGCATCCCGAGCTCTCGCCGCGTGCCGCCGCGCGCCCGATGCCCTGGCGAGGTGATGAAGTCGACCTGCGCCGGGAAGGCGCGTGGGTTGAGGCGTGCGATGATGAGCGTGCGCCGCGCATGAATCGCGATCTCCGCCGCCCCGCCGCTCCCCGGCAGCCGCACCTTGGGTGAGGCGTAATCGCCGATGACCGTGGTGTTGATGTTCCCCCACCGATCGACCTGCGCCCCGCCCAGGAAGCCGACCTCGATGCGCCCGTTCTGCAGGAAGAGCTGGAAGACATCGGCCATGCCGCAGATCATGAGCGAACCGGTGACCAACGACGGATCGCCGACGGAGACCGGCAGTCGTTCGGGCTGCGCCCCGATCGCCCCCGATTCGTAGATCAGCGTGAGGCGTGGTGCGTGGGTCGCGCGGGCCAGGTTGCACGCCAGGTTCGGGAGCCCGATCCCGACGAAGACCACCTCCCCGTCGCGCAGCTCGCGCGCCGCGACGCACGCCATGAGCTCGGCGTTGGAGTACGACAACGATGAGGTCGAGTCGGGAGCAGCCGTCGAATCCGCGCCGCGTAGCGGCGCACTCCCGTCTCCCGTCTCCCGTCTCCCGTCCCGCCCTTCAGTACCCATACGACACTTCCCCGCTCATCGCCGCGCGCGCCGCCAACCGCCTCGTGAGTTCCGGCTGCCGCGCCATGTACTCCGCCCGGTCGGCCACGCCGTACACCCACGCGTCCAGGTACTCCGCCAGTCGCAACGCATCGCGCGACACATCCTCCCACGCGACGTAGAACGCGTTGTCGCGGTCGTAGAACCCCTGCGCATACGACGGGTGTGCCCCCCACGGCTCCACGACCACCGCATCGACAATCATCCCGGGGATGATCGTGCGATTGGGATCGGCCCGAATCACCGACGAATCCACCAGCTCCTCGACCACCACGATCACGCGCTGCCGACGCAAACGCCGCCTCCTTCTGCACGCCGAGCAGCCCCCACACCTGCGCATTCCCCTCGGCGTCGGCGCGCTGCGCGTGCACGATCGTCACGTCGGGGTTGAGCGCGGGGACGGTCGCCAGCTCGCGCCCCGTGTAGGGGCAGGTGATGCTCCGGATCTGCGGATTGGCGACCGACAGGTCGGTCCCCTGGTAGTCGTTGAGGGTCCAGAAGGGGAGTCGCGCCGCGCCGGCGCTGAAGCGCGCGACCATCCCGAAGTGCGAGTACTCCTCGATGGCCAGCGTCGGCGGCCTGGACTCGACCGCGCGCCGAAAGGCGTGCAGCGACCCCGCCCCGGGATTTCCCGCCCATGAGAAGACGAGCTTCGACGCGCAGCCGGCGGCGATCATCTGGTCGTAGATGACGTCGGGCGTGAGTCGGCACAGCGTGAGGTCGCGCCGCCGCTGGCGGATGATCTCGTGCGCCGCCGCGAAACAGATCAGGTGCGTGAACCCTTCGATCACCAGCGTGTCGCCGTCGCGCACGTGCGCGGCGATCGCCTCACGCATGGAGACGACCTTGCTCACCGCGCGGCCGCGGTCGCGTCGGTGATGCACTGATCCAGCATGGCCAGCCCGCGGTCGATGTCGACCGCATCGATCACCAGCGGCGGCGCCAGGCGCAACGCGCTCTTCCCAGCGCCTAACAACAACAGTCCGCGCTCGAAGGCCAGCTCCACGATGTGCTGCACCAGGACCCCATCCGGCTCGCGCGTCGTGCGGTCCTTCACGAACTCCAGCCCCACCATCAGCCCCACGCCGCGCACGTCGCCGATGCAGGCGTGCTTCGCCATCAGCGCCTCGGCCCCCGCCTTGAGGCGCTCCCCCTGCACCGCCGCGTTGGCCATCGCCGACTGCTCCACCACGTCGAGCGTGGCCAGCGCCGCCGCGCAGCACACCGGGTTGCCGCCGAACGTCGAGCCGTGCGCCCCGTTGCGCCACTTGTCGACCGTCTCGCGCACGATCATCGCCCCGATCGGCATCCCCGACCCCAGCCCCTTGGCCGTGAGCAGGATGTCGGGCTCGACCCCTTCATGCATGCAGGCGAACATCTTCCCCGTGCGCCCGATCCCGCTCTGCACCTCGTCGAAGACCAGCAGGATGCCGTACTTGTCGCAGAGGTGGCGCAGCTCGGTGAGGAAGCCCGCGGGGGGGACGACGTAGCCCCCTTCGCCTTGAATGGGCTCGACGAAGATCGCCGCCACGTCGTGCGGATCGAGATGACGCGCGAAGAGATCGTGCTCGATCGACGTCACGCACCCCTTGGTGCACGCCGGCTTGTCGGCGCAGTGACGGCAACGATAGCGATATGCGTAGTCGATGTGGTGCACATCGGGGAGCAGCGGCCCAAAGCCGGCGTGCTGGCGCGACTTGCTCGACGTCAGCGACACCGCGCCGGTGCTGCGCCCGTGAAAGGCGCCCTTGAAGGCGATCATCGCGGTGCGACGCGTGGCGTACCGCGCCAGCTTGATCGCCCCCTCCGTCGCCTCGGTCCCCGAGTTCGTCAGGAAGACGCGCTTCTTGGTGGGCCCCGGCGCCACCTTGGCCAGTCGCTCGCAGAGCGCCGCCATCCCTTCGTAGTAGAAGTCGCTCCCGCAGATGTGGAGGAAGTTGGCGGCCGCCGCCTGGATCGCCTGCACCACGTGGGGATGTCCGTAGCCCGTCGACGCCACCGCGATCCCCGCCATGAAGTCGAGGTACCGATTGCCGTCGATGTCTTCGACCATCACTCCGGAGCCGCGGGCGATGGCCAGCGGATACTCCTTGATGTAGCACTGCGACGTCCACTCGGAGTCGCGGTCGACAACGGCCCTGGCCTTGGGGCCCGGCGGGGGAACGACGATCTTCGGATAATCGCGGTCGGTCATGACGGGTGTCACGCAGTCGAGGGGGCGGCGAACGTCGCGTGGACCGCGACAGTAAAGCGGTCGACCAGTTCGTCGATCTCCGCCTCGGTGATGATGAACGGCGGCGCCAACAGCGCCAGGTCGCCGTTGGTGCCGTCGGCCTGCCCCACGTTAGGCCAGACGATGAGCCCGGCCGCCTGCGCGGCGCGGGTGAAGCGCTCGGCCACCTTCTCCGAGCGAGGGAACGGGGCGCGCGAATCGGGGCTGGCGACAAACTCCACCGCGGCCAGCAGGCCGTGCCCCCGCACGTCGCCCACCCCGGGGAGCCCGCGCAACCGCGACAGCGCACGATGGAAGACCGGCGCCACCTGCGCGCAGCGCTCCACCAGTCGGTGCTGCGCCAGGTAATCGAGCGTCGCGACCCCCGCGGCGCACATCACCGCGTGATGCGAGAACGTCTGCGCGTGCATCAGGTAACCGCTCCCGCGCGCGATCACGTCGACCACCGCATCGCTCGCCATGAGCGCACTCACCGGCGCGTAGCCCCCGCCAATCCCCTTGCCTAACGTCAGGAGGTCGGGGCGCACCCCCCACTGCTCGATCGCCGTCCACGTCCCCGTGCGCCCGGCGCCGCACAGCACCTCGTCGGCGATGAGGAGGACGTCGTGCCGAGTGCAGATGTCGCGCACCGTGCGCAGGTAGTCGTCGCGCGGCACGTTGGCCCCGGTCGAACTCCCCCCGACCGGTTCGAGGATGAAGGCGGCGACGCGGTCGCTCCCCTCCTCGAGGATTGCCGCCTCCAGCGCCGCCCCACTGCATGTTGGGCAGTCGCCCGCTCCCGCACACGGGCAGCGATAGGCATACGGCGCCGGGATCCGGTGCACGTCCACCAGCCACTCGCGCCAATACGCGCGGTAGTGCTCGCGCGCCGACGCCGACAGCGCGAGCATCGTGTTGCCGTGGTAGCCGGGGGCGAGGGCGATGATCTTGTGCTTCGTCGGCGCTCCGCGCTCGATCCAGTATTGCCGCGCCAGCTTGAGCGCCGCCTCGACCGCTTCGGAGCCGCTCCCAAGGATGTAGGCCTTCCCCAGCCCCGGCGCCCGGGCGACCAGCCGCTCAGCGAGCCCCTCGACCGCTTCGTTGGTGAAGGCCGTGCCGTTCACGTAGGCCAGACGCGACGCCTGCGCCGCCATCGCCGCGCCGATCTCGGCGACCCCATGCCCGATGTTGGCCACGAAGGCGCCCCCCACCGCGTCGAGGTAGCGTTGGCCGTCGGCGTCCTCCAGCCAGCACCCCTCGCCGCGTACCGCCAGCGGGTAGTCGCGAGTCAGCGATCGATAGAAGACCGGCGACTCGGGGTAGCGATGCGGCGTTCCGCCGGGCGTGAGCATCGATGGCTGGGGCACGGGCGCGAATGTGGCCCGCGCGTGGGCGCGACGCAACGGACCCCTGCCGGACTGTCGCGTGGCTTTCGCCGAAACGTCGCGCGGCGGGCACCAGGCGGCGAGGGCGGTAGTTTTCCTTCCGAGCCCCGTGCCGCGGCGCAACCGGCCAGCGCGCACCGACGGGGCCGTCACGTGCACAGGAGAGCTCCCATGTCCCGTCTTCTTCCGTCCCGCGTCGCCCCCTGGCGCCGGCTTGCCCTCGTCTCGTTAGGATCGCTCGTCGCTGCGTGCGGGGGCGAGAAGGCGCCCGCCGCCGACTCCACGGCCGCGGTTCCGGCCCCCGCCGTCGAGGCGCTGCCGCCCGCCACCGAAGGGTTCAAGGTCCCGGAGAGCGTGCGCTACGATGCCGCGCTCGACGCCTACTTCGTCAGCAACATCGACGGCAACCCGAACCAGAAGGACAACAACGGCGCCATCGTGCGCCTCGATGCCGCCAATCCGGGGACCCCGGTCGACGTGGTCCGCGGCGGGCAGAACGGCGTGACGCTGAACGCCCCCAAGGGGATGGCGATCGCCGGCGACACGCTCTGGGTCGCCGACATCGACGTCGTCCGCGCCTTCGACAAGAACACCGGCGCGGTGATCGCCACCATCGACCTCGCGCCGATGGGGGCCACCTTCCTCAACGACGTCGCCATTGCATCTGACGGCACCGTCTACATCACCGACACGGGGATCGCCTTCAGCGCCACCGGCGAACTCTCGCACCCCGGCAAGGATCGCATCTTCGCGATCGCCGGCGGCAAGCCGAGCATCGCCCTCGAAAGCGACTCGCTCCTGACGCGCCCCAACGGGATCGCCTGGGACGCGGCCAACGCGCGCTTTGTCCTCGCCTCGTTCGGCGGCCCGGCGATCATCGCCTGGAAGCCCGGCGAGACGACCACCACGCAGCTCGCCACGGGCCCCGGACAGTACGATGGCCTCGAGGTGCTCGGCGATGGCCGCCTCCTCGTCACCAGCTGGGCCGATTCGTCGCTCAACGTCGTGGCCAACGGCGCGCTCACCCGACTCAAGGGGGACATGGAGGCGCCAGCCGACATCGGCGTCGACAGCAAGCGCCAGCGCGTCGCCGTTCCGCGCTTCAACGCGGGGCGCGTGGAGTACGTGGCGATCCCCAAGTAAGCGCAGCAGATCGCCGAGTCCGTGTCGCCCGTCGTCTGGCGGCACGGACGGTGAGCCGCGGCACCCGCCACGGCAGCATCGGCGGTGGGGACGGCCGGGTCGCCGTCGCCCCCCGCCGGGCCTCCAGCGCGAATCGACCGAACAGCGTACACTAAGGCACGCTTGGGTCGTTCGTCGCGCCTGGTGGCGCGTCCACACGATCCACCCCACCCACGGATCCCTTCATGTCGCGTTTGTCGTTCTCGCGATCTGCGATCGCCCTCTCGGCGACGCTCGCCGTCCTTGGCGCCTGCAAGACGGCGCCACCGACCACGGCCCCGTCGCCTCGGGCGCCCAATGCCGGCGCCAACGCGCCGCGTCCCACTGCCCCGACCCCGGCGGCACCGCAGGGCGACTCGGCCCGCGCGCAGATCCCCGGCTTTCCGGGCGCGGCGGGGGCGACCGATCCGGCGCCGCGCCCGTACAACCGCGTCGTCACCCCCAACGCCGTCACGCGCGATGGGCTCTTCAAGACGCACCGCATCGGTAGCCGCCTCCTCTTCGAGATCCCGAAGAGCGCGCTGAACAAGGACTTCCTCCTGGTCGCCCGTGCGGCCCGCGTCCCGGTGAACGCCGGCTACGGCGGACAGCAGGTGGGGCCGCGCCGCGTGGTGCGCTGGGAGCGTCGCGACAATCGCATCCTCCTGCGCAACGTCTCCTACGAGACCGTCGCCGACTCGACGACGGCGATCGCCCGCGCCGTGCGCAATTCCAACTTTGACCTGATCCTCGCCGCCTTCAACGTGGATGCCTACGGCGCCGACAGCGCCGCGGTGATCGACGTGACGCGCCTGTACACGGCGCCGCCGAGCGAGATCGGACCGGGGAACCAGTTCCGCGGGGCCCCCGACGCCACCCGCTCGTTCATCGAGAAGGTCCTGGCGTTCCCGACCAACGTCGAAGTCGAGGCGGTGCTGACGATCGCGTCGCCGCCCGGACTGCCGGCGGCCCAGGCCAACCCGTTCGCCCCCGCGGCCAACGGCACGGCGTCGCTCGTCATGCACTGGAGCATGGTGAAGCTCCCCGACGTCCCGATGATGCCGCGCCTGGCCGACAAGCGCATCGGCTTCTTCTCGCTCAGCAACCTCGATTACTCGCGCCCCGAGCAGCGCGCGCAGGAGCGCGAGTACATCGTGCGCTGGCGCCTGGAAAAGAAGGACCCGAGCGCCGCCAAGTCGGAGCCGGTCAAGCCCATCACGTACTACGTCGATCCGGCCACGCCGGACTGGCTCAAGCCCTACGTGAAGAAGGGGATCGAGCAGTGGCAGGTGGCCTTCGAGGAGGCGGGCTTCATCAAGGGGATCGTCGCCGCCGATGCGCCCAAGGACGACCCGAACTGGTCGCCGGAAGATGCGCGCTACTCGGTGGTGCGCTGGTTCCCCTCGACCATCGAGAACGCCACCGGGCCGAACGTGAACGACCCGCGCTCGGGCGAGATCCTCGAGTCGGACATCTACATGTACCACAACATCATGAACCTGCAGCGCTCGTGGTACTTCACGCAGGTGGGGCACCTCGACGCGCGCGCGCGCCAGTGGCCGTTCCCCGACGCGCTGATGGGACGCCTGGTGGAGTTCGTCGTCGCCCACGAAGTCGGGCACACGTTAGGCTTCCAGCACGATCAGAAGGGCTCGTCGACGTATCCGGTCGACTCGGTGCGCTCCAAGACGTGGGTCGCCCGGATGGGGCACTCGCCGTCGATCATGGACTACTCGCGCTTCAACTACACCGCGCAGCCCGAAGACGGCATCCCGCTCGACGACCTGATCCCGCGCATCGGCCCCTGGGACAAGTACATCACGCGCTGGGGCTACACGCCGATCCCGTCGGCCAAGACGCCGGACGAGGAGTGGGCGACGCTCGACAAGTGGTCGCGCGAGCAGGACGCGACCCCCTGGTACCGCTTCAACATGTCCGACTCGCGCGGCGCCGATCCGGGCGACCACAGCGAGGCCGTGGGTGATGCCGACGCCGTGAAGGCGACCGGGTGGGGGATCAAGTCGATCAAGCAGATCGTCCCGCTCCTCGTCCCCGCCACGGTGCAGGACGGCAAGGACTACGAGGACCTGTCGCAGATGTACGGGCGCCTCATCGGCCAGTGGGCGACCGAGCTGTCGCACGTGGCCGACGTGGTGGGCGGGACGCAGGCGCAGGAGAAGTACGCCGGCCAGTCGGGTCCGCGTTACGTCCCCAACTCGCGGCAGCACCAGAAGGACGCGGTGAAGTTCCTCAACGACAACGCCTTCGCCACGCCGACCTACTTCCTGCTCGACGACATCCTGCGGAAGATCGAAGTCGAAGGGGCGATCCGGCGCATCAACGGCGCGCAGGGGCGTGTCCTCAGCCAGCTCATGAACGACCGCCGCCTCGAGCGCCTCATCGAGTTCGATGCGATGGCCAAGCCAGGCGAGGCGTACACGCTGGCCGAGATGGCCGCCGACGTGCGCAACGGCATCTGGAGCGAGCTGTCGTCGGGGAACGTGCGCATCGATGCCTATCGTCGTGAGCTGCAGCGCACCTACCTCACCGCCGTCGAGTCGAAGATCAATCCGCGACCCGTCGTGATGCCCGCCGGCCTCCCGGCGCAGTTCGCCGCGCAGTTTGCCGGGGCGCGCGCCACCAGCGACATCAAGTCGATCTTCCGCGCCGAGCTGCGAGCGCTCGACGGCCAGCTGGCCGCAGCAGCCGGTCGCGCGACCGATCGCACCACGCGCGCGCATCTCGACGATGCCCGCGCGCAGATCAAGAAGATCCTCGACCCCAACAGCTGACGGACACCGGCCGACGGACCACCGGTTAACGCACAACCAAGCGCTGACCCGTCAGCCGGCAGCTGCACGTCGAGACGGCCGCATCTCCCTCCCAGGGGATGCGGCCGTCTCGCGTTCCGACTGCACTTGGCCGGTTGTCTGGCCATCCCCCTCCAGCGCAGCGCTCCGGCTGAGGTTGTCGGGCGCGGTGGGGCGCGGTCAGGGGAATCACCTCCACCGGTGGCGCGACGCACTCGCACCGCTCAGCTTTCGCGCCCGCGCGCTGCATCACGCACCCCACGCGACCGGTATGTCCTCTCCGCTCAGCGACGAAAAGATCATCGACTCCTGGCGCCGCAACGCCGCTCCGTGGTCCACGGCCGTGCGCGAAGGGCAGATCGACTCGCGCCGCCTGGTCACCGATCGCGCCATCCTCGAGGCGGTGATGCGGCAAGCGCCGGCCACGGCGCTCGACATCGGCTGCGGCGAAGGGTGGCTCTCCCGTGCCCTGAGCGAGCATGGCATAACGACGATCGGTGTCGACGTCATCCCTGAACTGGTCGAGGCCGCGCGCCTCGCCGCCCCCGGGGGAGACTATCGCGTGGCGTCGTACGAGGCGATCGCGGCCGGGGCGCTCGATGTGCAGGTCGACGTCGCGGTGGCCAATTTCTCCCTCATCGGCAAGGAGGCGGTCGACGCGCTCGTACGGCGCATCCCCTCCCTGCTCGTCCCACGTGGGCGCCTGATCGTTCAGACGCTGCATCCGGCGTCGACGCTGGGCGAACTCCCGTATGTTGACGGCTGGCGCCCCGGGTCGTGGGCTGGCTTCAGCCCGAGCTTCACCGACCCGGCCCCGTGGTTCTTCCGCACGCTCGCCACGTGGGTCACCCTCATCATCGAGAGCGGGTTCGTCGTACGCGAGCTCGCCGAGCCGTTGCACCCGCACACGCTCAAGCCGGCATCGCTGCTCATCGTCGCCGAAGCGAAACCGTAGGGCGTCCGGAACCGCTTTACCTCTCACCGCACCGCTGATGTCGGCACCACCACCCCTCCCCCTCATCGGATTTCTGGAGTCGTAGAGATGCCCCTCCCTGGTATACGACGCGGCCTCATCGCCGCCCTCGTCCTCGCCACCCCGTGGCTCGCTACCCCATGGCTCGCCGCTGGCGCGCAGGGGAACACGGGGACGATTCGCGGACGCATCACCGACGCCGCCTCCGGGCGCGGACTGGGTGACGCCCAGGTCCTCGTCGCCGACACGCGCATCGGGGCGTTGAGCTCCGCCGACGGAAGCTTCGCCCTCGTCAGCGTCCCGGTCGGGACGCGCGCAGTAACGGTTCGCCGCCTGGGCTACCAGCCCGTCTCCCGCACCGTCACCATCGCGGCCGGGGCCACTGCAACGCTCGACGTGTCGCTGCAGGTGAGCGCGGTCAACCTCTCCGAGGTCGTCGTCACCGGCTCGGCCGCCCCCACCGAGAAGCGGAAGATCGGGACGAGCATCGCCTCGGTCGACTCGACGCTCATCACGCGCGCCGTCGCGACCACGATCGACCAGGCGCTGCAGGGGAAGGTGGCCGGTGCGCAGATCTCGCAGAACTCCGGCGGCCCCGGCGGCGGCGGCGTCTCCGTACGACTGCGCGGGACCAACTCCTTCATCTCCGGCTCCGACCCGCTGTACATCGTCGACGGCGTCATCATCGACAACGGCTCGGCGCAGCTCGCCGACCTCGGCACGCGCGCCAACCCGCAGAACCGCCTGGCCGACCTCAATCCGGCCGACATCGAGCGCATCGAGATCATTCGCGGCGCGGCGGCGGCGGCGCTCTACGGCTCGCGCGCCAACAACGGCGTGGTGCAGATCTTCACCAAGAAGGGGACGATCGGCAAGCCGCGGTTTGGGCTCAACCTGCGCTACGCCACCAACGAGTTGCGCGCGCAGCAGCCATTCAACTTCTATCCGTACAACGAGGCCGGGCTTCCGGTCCAGCGCTTCAACTACCAGGACGACATCTTCCAGCGGGCGCCGGCCAGCGAGGCCAACCTCACCGTCGAGGGGGGCAACGACCAGACGCGCTACTTCATCAGCGGGAACTTCAGCGATGAAGACGGGATCATGCGCTCCACGTCGTCGCGTCGCTCGGGGGCGCGCATCAACCTGCAGCAGCAGCTCGCGTCGCGCCTCATCGCCAACGTCACGGCCAACTACGTCAACACGCAGAACCAGGTCCAGGCCTTCGGCGAGCAGAACAGCTACGGCATCATGGGGTCGCTCTTCTTCGCCCCCACCAACGTCGACTTCCGCCCGGTCAACGGGATCTACCCCCTCCCGCCGGCGCTCGGCACCAACCCGCTCCTGGCCATCGATCGCATCCGCAATCCGCAGGTGATCGACCGGTTCATCGGCTCCACCAAGCTCACCTGGACGCCGATCCCGGCGCTCCTGCTCGACTATACGTTAGGCATCGACAACATCGGCTTCGAGCAGCGGCAGTTCATCCCCCGCGGCGCCGTGCTCGGCACCTCGCTCCTGGCCACCGGGCAGTCGCAATCGGCGTGGCAGGGCAACCGGGTCATCAACCAGGACGGGGTCGCGACGTACAGCTGGCCGGCCCTCGGCACGATGGAGCTGCGCACCACGGGCGGCTTCAACTTTACGCAGCAACAGGTGCGCACCACGCTGGCCTCGGCCAACGGCCTTGCCCCGGTCGGCGACCTTGTGAGTGCCGGCTCGGTCTTCTCCGCCGGGCAGACCGAGGTCGAGCTCCGCACGCTGGGCTTCTATGCGCAGCAGGAGGTGTCGTTCGCCGACAAGCTCTTCCTCAGCGCCGCCGCCCGGTACGACGCGTCGTCGACCTTCGCCCCGTCCGAGCGCTGGCAGCTCTTCCCCAAGTTCTCGGCCTCGTACGTCCTGGTCGACAATCGCTCGGGACTGTTCAACAACCTGCGCCTGCGCGGCGCCCTGGGATGGGCGGGTTCGCAGCCGGGGATCGTCAACGCCTATTCGCAGTTTGTCACCTTTGCCCAGAGCCCCTTCGCCGGACGCCCGGGCTTCGTCAACGACGTCACCTTCGGCAACCCGACGCTGCGCAACGAACGCGCGCGCGAATGGGAGCTGGGGACCGAGGTCGGCTTCCTCAACGGGCGCGTGGGCGGTGAGGTCACCTACTACGACCGCATCGTCGACGACCTCCTCTTCTTCCGACCGCTCCCCACCAGCACCGGCTTCTCACGCCAGTTCTTCCCCATCGGGAGCATGTCCAACAAGGGGATCGAGGTGTTGCTGCGTACCACCAACGTCGACCAGCCCAACTTCCAGTGGTCGTCGACGGCGACCTACACGAAGAACACGAACCTGGTCGAGTCGCTGTCCATCCAGGACTTCCAGTCGGCCGGCGGCTATCCCAATCGCATTCGCACGGGGCAGCCGGCGGGCGTGTTCTACGGCTCGTACGCCGCGCGCAACTGCGTCACCGGCGCACTCTTGCTCGACTCGTTGGGACGCTATCGCCGCAGCAACCAGACGGTGGACATGGGGACCGCGGCCCAGCGGCGTGCCATCTCCGGCGGCACCTGCAACGATTCGCTCAACAACGTCATCGGTGACCCGAACCCGTCGTTCCTGGCGTCGCTCCTCAACGAGATGACGCTGTTCAAGAAGCTCCGCCTGCGCGTCCTGCTCGACGGCGTCTTCGGCAACGACATCATGAACCTGTCGACCCGCGCCCAGAACGCCGGCGTCGCCAGCAACTCCAAGGAGATGGAGCGCGAACTCCTCCCCTACGGCGATCCGCGCAAGCTCCCGCCGGGCTTCAACTCCCGCACGCAGGGGATCTTCGAGTACTGGATCGAGGACGGAAGCTTCGTGAAGCTGCGCGAGTTCTCCGCCAGCTACACGTTCGACCAGCCGTTCGTGAAGCGCGTCGTCCGCGACGGCATCGCCCTCACCCTGTCCGGGCGCAACCTGTGGGTCTGGACCGACTACAGCGGCTACGACCCCGAGATCAACCTCTTCGGCACCAACGCCGGCGGGCTTGGCTCGGCGCAGACGACCGCCGCCGACCGCGGCTTCGACTTCGGTGGCTACCCCATCCCGCGCGTGTGGTCGATCAGTGCGCGATTCACGTACTGACCGGGAGCACGAGACTACCATGCGACTCATCCGACCGTTCGCGGTGGCCGCGGCCGCCGTTTCCATGCTCGCCCTCGCGGGCTGCTCGCTCGACCTGCAGAACCCCAATGCCCCCACCGAGGAGCAAGTCACCACCAGCCCTGACGGCGTGATCGCCCTCGCCACCGGGCTGCAGGGGCGCTTTGCCACCTCGTACTTCAACTACGCCTACATGGCCGGGCTGGTGACCGACGAGTTCGCGGCCACCTCCGCCGCCCTCATCTCCATCAGCGACGCCGAGCAGGGGGCCGTCCCGTCGGGGACCGGCATCGCCGACAACGTGTTCAACTCGATCTACCGCACCGTGCGCACCGCCGACGACCTGCTCAACGGCGCCAACGCGCTGGGGGCGCAGTTCGACGCCGGGACCAAGTCGGGGTTGCAGGTGCTGGCCTACATGCTCAAGGCCGAGGCGTTAGGCGAGGCCATCCAGTCGTACCAGAAGCTCCCGATCAAGACGTTCGGCGAGACGGCACCCACCTACGTCACGCGCGCGCAGGCGCTCCCGTACGTGCGCGCCCTGCTCGACTCGGCCGTCACGATCCTCGCCGCTACCCCGCCCAGCGCGTTCTTCACCACCAGCATCCTCACGCCGGGCGTCTCGCTCACCAACACACTCAACCTGCTGCGCGCGCGTTATGCACGCATGGCCGGTGACGACGCCACCGCGCTGGCGGCGGCCAACCTCGTCGCGCGCACCGGGACCGCCGCCCTGTCGGTGCTCACCTTCCCGGCCCCGAGCGTGAACCCGTACGCCAACGTCACCGGCGGGACCAACGGGATCGCCGTGCGGCGGCAGTGGCGCCTCTCGATGCTCCCGGAGGATCGACGCTTCCAGTACTTCGTGGTGCCGTCGACCACCCTCAGCGGACGCGTCGGTGCGTTGCTCGATCCGTGGAATCGATATGCCAATCCCACCGCTCCGCTCCCCGTCTATCTCCCCGACGAGGCGTTGCTGATCAAGGCCGAGGCTCTGGCCAACCAGAACCAACTCTCGGCGGCGCAGGCCGTGCTCGACTCGGTGCGCACCGACTGCACCGGTGGACGCGGGCTGGATGACCCCAAGGCGTGCCTCCCCGCGCTCACCGCGCCGCTCACCCAGGCGCAGCTGCTGACGGAGATCTACACCCAGCGACGCTACGAACTGTTGGGGACCGGGCTCCGCTGGGAGGATGCGCGCCGTCGCGGCGCCGTGCGCGGGCCGTTCGCCGCCCCCGGCGTCCCGACCGACGCGCAGCGCTGCTGGCTCCCGTACGCCGTCGGCGACCGCAACGCCAACCCCAACGCCACCTTCGCCGCGCTCCCCGATCCTGCGGAGCCCTCCGCCTTCCCCGCCTCATGCCCCGTCCAGTGAGGCGCCGACCGATCATGACCCAGACATCCATCCACTCCATTCGGACGGTGCGCGTGGCGCGTCGACTTCCGTGGTTCCTCGCCAGCCTCGCCCTCGTGGCCGGGAGCGCCGCCTGCGGCACCGACACGGCCGCCGGCCCGTTGCAGCCGACGGGGGCGCAGGGACGCGTGCGCTTCGTGAACGTCATCACCGACACCACACGCGGGCGGGTGAATGCGATCCTCGAACGCCTCCCATTCGGGGTGAACCTCACCTACACGCAGAGCACGCCCGCCTCGCTCGCCGCTCCCAACACGGCGCCCTATGCGGCGGTCCTCACCGGTGACCGCTCGCTCGTCCTCAAGCGCACCGCCGACACCACGGTGACGGTGGCGACGATCCCGTTCGCCGTCGTCGAAGGACAGGACAAGAGCATCTACGCCATCGGCGGCGCCGCCGGCTCGGCCATCACCCCGTTCGTCACCGTCGACACCAACCCCGCCGCGCCGGCCACCCAGGTGCGGGTACGCGTCGTGCACCTGAGCCCCACCGCAGGGAACGTCGACATCTTCGTCACCGCGGTCGGTGCCGACCTGGCCGCCGCGACCCCCACGCTCTCCAACGTGGCCTACCGCGCCGTCTCCGGGTACCTCACCGTCGCGCCGGGAACGTATCAGGTGCGCGTCGTCCCGGCGGGGACCGCGCCGGCGCAACGCGCCGCCAACGTTGCCATCAACGTCGCCGCGCTCGCCCTCACCGGCGGCACGGGGCGCACGATCGTCGCTGCCGACAATGCCCGCGGCGGCGCCCCGCTGCAGGCCTTCGTGCTGAGCGATCGCTGAGCCGAACGGCAACACAGTCCGAAAGAAGCGCGGGCCGTCCCGACCAGGGGCGGCCCGCGCTGCGTTAGGCAACGATGCGTGGACGGGCGGCCGCTACTTGCACCCCGTGTCGCTCTTCGGAGCGGCACACGAGAAGAGGATGCGCACCCCGTTCACCACCGGCTCGCCGACGCTCGACACGCGTCGCACCGCGCTCCCGGGCACCTCCTGCGGCGGTCGTCCCGATAGGCGCTGCATCGTGAGGTCGAAGCGCACCAGATAGCGCGCCTCCTCGCAGCGCGACATCCCCAGCGCATTGGCCTGCCTCGCCGAGTCGGCGCACGTCCCCAGCACCGCCACCTCGCGCAGCTTGACCCACCCGGCCGTCCCGTACCACGCGGTGCTGAGGTCGGGATAGCCCTGGGGTGAGTCGCCCACCTCTTGCTGCATCGCCGATCCGGCGGCAAAGACGGCAGCGGTCGATGCCGCCGGCCCTAACGACAGCGGGCTCAGGATCGGCGCCGAGTCGCTGGGCGACGTCAGGACGAAGACACGGGTCTTCCCGTTGTCGCCGCGCCGCCACCCGACCAGCGAGCGGCGCGCCGGCGGCCGGATCGACGCCGGGACAGCGGGAGCCCACTGCACCGCGCTCACGAAGGCGTCGTAGACCTCGCTCGTCGTCCCGGTCTGCACCTCCAGGCGCGACGGCGTCACGCCACCGCGCACCGCCAGCGCCGCATGGGCAAAGCCATCGCTGCGCGCGAGGTCGCCGTATTGCGCCGACGCCTTCGACATCGCGTCGAACGTCGCCGCCAGCGGCTCCACCTCCGAGGCAGGGTCCGCCACACCGGGCGAGTCGACACAGGCGACGGTCGCCGCGAGCCCCAACGTCACCGCCGCGGTGCGCGGCCAACGGCGTCTGGCGGCCCGGAAGGTCGAGTTCATGTCGCGTTCCTCATCCGCAAGAAGACACCCCGCTCCGCGCCCATCCCCTATCCCCCGCGAAACTTGGCCAGCGAGACGCGCAACGACTTGAGGGCGCGCCCCATCTGGGTCTCGACCGTCTTGATGCTGATTCCGAGCGCGTGGGCGATCTCCGCGTAGGTCATCCCCCCTTCGCGACTCATGACGAAGATCTCTCGGCAGCGCGTGGGGAGCTTGCCGATCGCGCCGTTCACCGCGCGCGCGACGTCGTCGGTCGAGGCATCGTCGTCGGTGGCCACCGTGGTCATCGGCTCGCCGCGCGCCGCCTCCTGCTCCTCCCACGCGTTCTCCAACTTCTTGCGCCGCAGGTGATTGAGGGCGGTGTTGCGCGCCGCCCGAAACAGGTACGTGCGCAGCGCATCGATTTCCGATAGCGACTCGCGCTTGGACCACAGCTTGAAGAAGACGTCCTGGACGAGCTCCTCGGCGATGTCCGGCGCGTAGACGAAGCGGCGGACGAAGGCGCACATCCCGGCGTAGTAGGCGCGAAACAGCTCCTCGAGCGCACGCTCGTCACCCGCGCGCAGACGACGGACGAGCTCGGAATCCCCTCGCGACGACGCCCCCGCTGGAGCCGGAAAGTCCGGCGGCGGCAGCTCGGGACCGTCCAGCTCAGCCCCTTCTATCGAGGAGTCGTCGTCGTCGAGCGGTGCGGTCATCTGGGGAGGAGGGACGTCATCGATCGGGGCGGTGGCCCCGGCTCGCGCCAACTGGCGACGGCACGTTAACATGCCCCGAGTTCGGGGAGTAAGGGGGTTCGGTTGCCCGCGTGTCTCCCTGTCGTGCGCGTTCCAGAGCCCATGCAACCCGACTTCCTCGCCGACAACGACTACGATCGCCTCGCCCGCTACCTCGCGGGGGAAGGCTCGGCCGTTGACCGGGCTGAGACCGAGCGGTGGGTCGCCGGTGACCCCGCCCGGGGGGCGGCGTTGGAGGCGATGAAGCTCGCCTGGACGACGCCACTCCCCGAGCCCGCGTGGAATGTCGACGCCGCCTGGGGAAAGCTCTCCTCGCGCCTCGCGGAGTCGTCGCCGGCACCTCGAAAGCACTCGAAGGTCTCCAGAATCGACTCACGGCGTCGTTGGTGGCAGGATACTGCTTCCGTGATGCGCGTGGCCGCGGCCGCTGTCGTCATCATCGGAGGGGCGCTGCTCCTCCCCAGGCTTCGCTCGTCGGACGGCGGCGCCGGTCAGGTCGCCGCCGTCTCGCCCATGTCGTTCACCACCGCGTCGGGCGAGCGACGGTCGATCAAGCTCCCCGACGGTTCGCTCGTCGTCCTTGGCGTCTCGTCGTCGCTCAGGACGCGTGACGGGTATGGAGCCGGTGCGCGCGAAGTCGAGCTGACCGGCGAGGCGCTGTTCACCGTCGTGCACGACGAGGCGCACCCCTTCCGGGTGATCGTCGGCGGCACCGTGGTCGAGGACCTCGGGACCGAGTTCGCCGTGCGCAGCTACGGCGACTCCCCGCAGGTTCGCGTGGCGGTCGCCTCGGGGTCGGTCGCCATTCGGCGCGGAGCCACGGCCGACACCGCCGTCGTCCTCGAGCCACGCGACATGGCGACCGTCGGCGAGGCCGGGCGCATCGACGTGCAGCGCGGCATCGATGTCGCCCCCTTCACGGCCTTCTCGTCCGGACGTCTCATCTTCAAGGACACCCCGCTCTCCGACGTCGCCCGCGAACTCGAGCGCTGGTATGGGGTCGAAGCGCGCATCACAGACAGTTCGCTCGCCGACAAGCACCTTACGGTGGAGTTCGAGCGCGAGACCCTGGACGAAGTCCTTCGCATCATTGGCATGAGCCTCGACGTGCGTTTCGTTCGCGACGGAAACCGAGTGGAGTTCACCGGGTCGGGCTTCTCCTCGACGCCGCCCTCGTCCGACGCGCCGGCGCTGGTGGAGGCGGGTGCGTGATACCACGTCGCGGGGCGACGGCACGGAGGGCGGCGCGCGCACTGGCGAGCGCCGCCCTCGTGGCGCTTGCCACCCCGGTCGCGACGCACTCGGCCCAGGCGCAGGATCGCCAGCTCGCCCGCGGCGATAGCACGCTCGCCCTTCGCAACGCCTCGCGGGGCGCCCTTCTCTCGCGCCCCGTTTCCCTGCATCTGGCTGACGTGTCGATCGAGCGGGCGCTGCGTGAGGTCGCCTCGCGGGCCGCGCTTCGGCTCTCGTACAGCAGCGACATCATCCCCAGCGCTCGCCGCATCACGATCGCGCGCGACGAAGCACCGGTGGGGGAGGTCATTCACGACATCCTGCGTGACACCGACCTCGACGTCGTCGTGAGCCCGTCCGGGTATGTCGTGCTGGTGCGCGTGCCGGGGCGGTCGCCGTTCAGCGTCGCCGCGCTCTTTGCCGACTCCAGCGCCCCGACACTCTCGCCGCTCTACACGCGGCAGTCGCTGCGTCCGCAGGTGATGGACCGCATCCTCGTGATGGGGACGCCGGCATCTGGGGCTCCCGAGCGCTCGTTGGCCAGCGCGGTCTCGGTGCTCACCGCCTCGCAGATCGCCCAGAGCGGTGCGACGAGCATGGAGCAGCTCTTTCGCAGTGGGATTCCCGGCGTCGTCGCCTGGGACCTCGGCGTGTCGGGGCCGTTCGCCCAGATCGGCTCGGTGCGCGGCTCCAGCTCGTTCAACGCCAACTACCTCAAGACCTACGTCGACGGTGTCGAGCTGGCGAGCCCGTACCTGCTCTTTGCCGTCGATCCGTACTCGGTCGAGCGCATCGAGGTCATTCGCGGGCCGCAGGGGTCGGCGCTCTACGGCTCCGATGCGATCAGCGGCGTGGTGCAGATCGTGACCCGCAAGGGATCGCCGTCGGCCAACTGGAAGCCGCAGTTCGATGCCGCGCTCACCGGCGGGATGATGGAGAGCCGCTTCACCGAGAACGCCAGCGCGACGCAGCATCACTCGGCGATGCTGACGGCCGGGGGCGGGCGGTCTTCGTTAGGCATCGGCGGGACGTTCGAGCAGGTCGGGGCGATCGTTCCCGGCGGCTCGTCGGGCTATCGCGGCACCTTCGGCGGCGCTCGCACGGTGCTCGGCCCACTCCGCCTCGACGCCACGATGCGCTACGCCGACGTGCACTTCGTCGCCCCCTCCAACCCGCTGCTGGGCTCCAATCCCGTCCCGTCCAGCATCCGGCCGCTGCTCGAGTCGCAGGAGATCGAGAACGAGACGTACGGCCTCACCGCCGACTTCCAGCCGCGCGCGTGGTGGCGGCAGACGCTCGTGGTCGGGATCGACCGGCACGCCGGCGCCATCGCCCCGCAGCGCGAGCCCGCGACCGTTGCCGACGCACTGCTCGGCGCCACCAAGGAGAACGTCAGCAAGTCGTCGCTGCGATACGCGATGGCGGTGCGCATGGTCGACACGCCGACGCTCTCGCTGGGCGCCACGCTCGGCGCCGAGCGGAGCACGCTCCTGCGCGAGCGCCTCGGCTTCCGTGCCGACCTCTCGGGGACCGGCACAGGGCTCGCCTCGCTCTACAACGACCAGGTCGACAACAGCGGCGTCTTCGGGCAGGTGAAGATGGAGGTGAACAACTCCCTCTTCCTCACCGCGGGGCTGCGGGGTGAGCGCAACTCGAGCTTCGGCGAGAACTACGGGACGGCGTACGCCCCGATGCTGGGAGCGGCGCTCACGCGCGACCTGGGCGCCACCACCGTGAAGTTCCGGGCCGCCTACGGCAAGGGGATTCGCCCGCCGCAGCCTAACGCGCGCCGGGCCATCCAGACGCTCGGCTTTCGCCAGGTCGCCAACCCCGAGCTGCAGCCCGAGGTGCAATCGGGGACCGAGGCGGGCGTGGAGCTGTACGTGGGCGATCGCGCCAACCTCTCGCTCACGACCTACAGCCAGACAGCGGACGGGCTCATCCAGCAGGTGGTGGCCAACCGTCGCATGAGTGCCCGCACGGTGCAGTTCCAGAACGTGGGTCGCATCCACAATCGCGGCGTGGAGCTCGAGGGGAGCGTGCGTTCCGGATCGCTGCGCGGCGACCTGACGTGGGCGCTCACCGACTCGCGCGTGCGCGCGCTTTCGCGCTGGTACACGGGCGACCTCAACATCGGCGATCGCGTCCCCGAGGTCCCCGCATCGGCCGGCATGGCCTCCCTCACGTGGGAAGCGGCCCGCTTCCGCACGACCGTGGGCGCCAACTTCGTCGGCGCGTGGGTCGGCTACGATTGGCTCAGCTTCTACGGCGGCGAGATGGCGGGGCAGTCGATGCGCCCCGAGATGCGCAGCTACTGGGTCGACTATCCGTCGATCACCAAGCCCTTCATCGGCTTCAACTACGCGCTGGCGCGTGGCGCCGAGTGGTACCTGCGCGTGGACAACCTCACCAACGTGCAGCAGAACGAGCGCGACAACCTGCAGATCACGCAGGGACGCACGGCGACCTTCGGATTGCGGCTGTCGCGCTAGGCGGCGTGCTCGCCGTTTCGCCGGCCCCCGCGGAGCGGGCGCCGTGCCGCTCACGCCCCCGCTACTTGCACTTGACCTCTCCGCTCGGCGTCGCGGCGGCGGCGCGCCCCACATACATCTTGCAGATGACCCCTGGGGCCGAGACGTGGATCGCTTCGGCGTCGAAGCCGGCGAACGGATCCGAGGTGGTGAGGGTCACGGTCACGCGGGAGCCGGTCCGGTAGTCGAGCAGCGCCTGGTTGATCGTGTACTGCCCATGATCGGCCCAGTAGGCCTCCTCGGCGATGCGCAGGTTGCCGAGATCGGTCTTCATCTCGGCGAGGTAGCCACGCTCCTTCATCGCCCGGAAACGTGCGACCGCCAGCGCCGTGAGGATGGAGAAGACCACCATCGCGACGAGGATCTCGACGAAGGTGAATCCTCGGGGCGTCCCGCGGCTCACGCGGCGACGGCGGAAAATCAGGGGGGCGCGCACGCCATGAATCTGCGTGTCGCGCCCCGCTCCTGCTACTCCTATCGCACGGCCGAGAGTTGCGCGGCCCGCTGCCGCAACGACTGTTCGACCTCCGACATGGCCACGGCCGCCGGGAGGGTATGGCCTTCGTGCTGCCGCGTGGGGACCCGGATGGCGGCCACGTCGCCGGAACGGGTGAGGTCGACGATCGCCGAGACCCGATCCTCGGGCCCCTGCGCCACCGAGACCACGAGCGTCCACGTACCCTCGTTAGGCCATTGCCGCGTGAGGGCGAAGGTCCCGGTGCGCGAGGTGGTCGCGAAGCGCAGCGGCACGCTTCGCCGCTCGCCGTTCACGATCCCCTCGGCGCTCCCGGAGACCGGGAAGGCGGTCGGGGTCCCATGGTGGAAGGCGTGCACCACGAGGAAGGCACCCTTGGTGGTGGCGTCGTACGGGTTCACCGGATACTCGATCGAGATCCACGGGGGGCCGACCAGCGCCGCCGTCGCGGCGGGCCCAGCGACGGCGGCAGGCACCACCGCGTCAGGATACGGCGTGTGGATCACATGAGGCGCGAGCACGAGCGGGAGGGCCATCGCCAGCGTGCGGGGAGCGAACATGGGGCTTCCTCTCATCGTTAGGGTCTGCCGGAACTTCGGCGCACCGATGAGATGCCGCCCAGGGGTCGCGCGTTTAGTCGTCGTCGCACGTTGCGTCGCCGCTGAGCGGCGGGTCGTCTCCCCACGTCAGGACGCGGTCGCGCGGATTCAGGGACGGGCGCCGAGCACGCTGACGGTGATCGTCCCCTTGAACGAGCGGGCCGAGACACGGGGGGAGTCGCCGTGCTCGATGGCGAGTTCTGCCCCGCGTCCCTCGCGACCGGGCGAGACGCGCGTGCCATCGTAGCGATTGCGGACCGCACCGGTGATGGAGGCGGCAACGAGGGAGAAGTCACCGCGCCGCGGGAGGGCGAGCTCGATCGCCCCGCTATGCGAGTCGATCGTGACGTCGCCTCCCCTGGCCGGGGTGGCCATGAAGTGGATGTCGCCGGTGACCGACTCGAGGCGCGCCCGCTCGACCGTTCCTTGCTCGAGTCGGAGCGTTCCGCTCACCGTCGTGAGGGCGAGGTCGGTACTGCCGCCGCGTACGGTGACGTCGCCGGTGGCGGTCTTGGCGCGCAGCCAGGCTGGCGTCCCATCGATCGTCACCCCGGCGTCCATCGCCTCGACTTGCAGCTCACGGGGCGAAGCGACGACCGTCACGCTCCCGCCGATCACGCTGATGTCGAGCCCGCCCTCGAGGTCGCGTGCCTCGACGACCGCGGTGCCGGCCTTGATCCAGACCCGCGCCCGCGTCGGGACGCGGATCTCGATCGACCCGCCGCTCGCCACCGCATCGTTGGGGGACTCGATGAACATCTTGGCCCCGCGCGCCGGCGACTTGCCGTCGCCGCCGATCATGACCTCCATGCGGACGCCCGCCGGGAGGGCGCCGGTCACGGCGAGCGAGTCCTTCGCCCATCCCGTCAGGCGCAATGTCCCCACGCTCCCCTTCACCCGGAACGAGAAGTCGGGGGCGACGGCATGGCGTTGGTTCACCTTCTGCTGGGCGCTCGCCGTCACGGGCAAGGCACAGGCCACGAGGGCCAGCGCCGTGGCGCCTGCGCGCATCATGTGGGTCATCACGTCTCGGAGGATTCGGCGGCGCGGCGCAGCAGTTCCACCTTCTGTCGGTACGAGGTGGAGAGGAGCTCCGCGAGCGCCTGGTTGGCAGGATCGGCGACGAGGGCAGCGCGCGCCTCGGCGATGGCAGCATCGATGGTGAGGAGCGAACGCTCGACGACCGCGATGGTCGTCGGGGCCAGGGCGTGGCGCTGGGCAACGAAGGCGGCGTGCAACTCGGCGAGGTTGTCGAGATAGGCCGCCTCGGTGGCGGCGAAGGACGCGGGCACGACCGGGGCCGTGCCGCCAGCCGCAACCGGCGTGGGCACTGTCGGGGTGCCGGTCGCCACCACGGGCACCGGCGCCACACCGTCACGGCGCAGGACGAGCGCCGTGATCCCCGACGACAGCGCCATCAGCACTACCGCGGCCGCAGCCAGCCAGCGACGGGACGGCCCGGGGCGCACCGGCACAACGGGCGGCGAGTCGGGGGGACGTGACGACAACGGCTTCCCGGTCCGCGCACCGCCAGCCGCAATCGTGGCGGCAACATCCTGCCACAACCCGGGAGGTGGCTCGATGGCCGGTGGCAGCGCCCGCGTACCGGCGCCGAGGGCGCGGAGCGCGTCGACCGCCGAGCGGCAGTCGCGACATTCCGCCAGGTGCTCGCGCACGTCGGCCTCGTCGGCGGCAGACAGTCGCCCGTCGACGCAGTCGTTGAGGCGATCCCACTCCAGGTGCATGCTCATCGTGACAGGAACTCCATCAGCAGTCGGCGGGCGCGGTGCAGGTGGGCCCGCACCGTCCCTTCAGCGATCGCCATCGCCTGCGCGATCTCGTCGTGCCGGTACCCTTGCACCTCGTGGAGCACAAAGACGGTGCGCGCGTTGGTCGGGAGGCGCGCAATCGCCGCCTCGAGGTCGAGCCGATCGCCCTCGTCGATTCTCACCACGCGTCGCATGGCCGGCGTTTCGTCATCCTCTTCCAACCCCGGTTCCTCGTGCGCCTGACGGCGCCGCTCCCCCCGCTGACGCTCCAACACCACGTTCACCGCCAGCCGGTGAAGCCAGGTGCTGAATGCCGCCTCGCCGCGAAAGCCCGGGAGCTTCTCCCACGCGCGCACGAAGACGTCGTGCGCGAGCTCCCGCGCGCGCTCCCGGTCGCCGGACATGCGCAGGCACAGAGCGAAAACCCGACCGGCCGTCGACCGATACAGCGCCTCGAATGCCTCCGACTCCCCCTGACGAGCACGCGACACCAGCGCCGCCTCGTGGGCGGCGTCCGCGTCGCGCGGGTCGGGGAGGGTCATCCCCACGAGGGATAGTGGCCGGGCGCCAGGGCGGTCATTCGTTCAATAGGATGCCGTAAGCCCCCCAACTGTTTAGTCGGGCCCCCAGTTCGGATAGATTCCCCGCCCTCACGACCCCCCACGCCCCCGCCCCGACGTCTTGACCCCTCTCCGCTGGTTCGCCACCGCCGTCTCCTTCCTGGCGACGTTCGGTGTGTCGGCGTACGTCATCGCGTCCAACTGGCCGGCCGAGGGGGCACCGCTCGGGCTTCCATGGTGGGGGCACCTGCTCTGCCTGGCGGCGTGGGGGCTCGACATTCTGTTCCGGGTGGTGAAGATCCGATTCAGCGCCCAGGCCATCGGGGTCCCGGTCACCTTCGGGGCGATCCTGCGCACGACGCTCGGGGGCGACTTCGCCGCCGCCATCACCCCCTCCCGGTCGGGGGCCGAGCCCGCCCGCTTCCTCATCATGAGCGAGTCCGGGGTCCCGCTGGGCGGCACGGTCCTCGTCCTGTTTCTCGAAATCTTCCTCGAGACCCTGTCGCTCTTCGCGGTCACCGCGGTCCTCGGATTGGTGCTGCACGATTCCAGCGGCCTGGTGCGCGGACTCCTCGGTACGGTCACCCTCTACTCGGCTGGCGTGGTCGCCGCCGGGGTCATCGCCTTTACGCTTTCCAAACGGAACGGGCGCGGGCCGAGGCCCAGATGGGTGCGCTGGATTGGTGTGAATGCTCTAATCTGGCGTCGCGTGCAACGGGGACTGCGGCAACTGCGCGGCAGTGTCGAGTCGCTGAGAGGAGCGAACAAGTCGACGATGCTCCTCGCATTGTTGTTCTCGATCCTGCACGTGAGCGCCCGCTTGCTCACGCTCCCCCTCATTGTCTGGAGCTATGGCGCGGATGTGGAGGCGGGGCCTCTCCTGCTGTGGCCGCTTATCCTCCTCTATGGCGCCGCGGTGGCGCCGGCCCCTGGCGGGGGGGGGATGGTCGAGGTGGCGTTCAAGGTGGCACTCGGCGGCACGCTCCCTGCACGGTTGCTCGGTGCATCTCTCATATGGTGGCGGTTCTACACCTTTTACCTCTACACGGCGGCCGGCGCGTTCGCGGCCGGACGTACCGTGATGCGGGCCCTGCGGCGCGCAAAGAGGCATCACTAGGGACGAACCGCTCGTAGGGCTGCCGCGCTTGCGATCGAACGAGGGTTCGGCCGGGACGCAGCCACGTGTGAGGGGCGATCAAGCGCACGGCAGTCGTTGCACCACGTGACTCCTCCTCCGTTCACCCAGACCTGGGCCGATGCCTTTCGCGACGCTGTCAACAGCGACGTCGCGTACCGGCAGGCTGGGCTTCAGTGGCAGTCGCCGCTCGCCTTCGTCCTCGACGATGGCGCGCCTGTCGGGCTCATCGGTCCCGTCGCACTCGAGATGCTGCTGGATCGCGGGCTGTGCCACACCGCCCGCATCATGTCGCCGGATGCCTGCACCGCGCCGTTTGTTTTTCGCGCCGGATACGACACCTGGAAGGACATCATGACCGGCGGACTCGACCCGGTCGCGGCGGTGATGCGTGGGCACGTCCGCTTGACCGGCAACGTCGCCGCCCTCATGATGCACGCGCGCGCCATCTCGGCCCTCGTGCGTTGCGCGCAGGCCGTACCAACCCAGTACACCGACAAACCGGCTGCCTGACGGCGGCGGGAGCTGCCATGCCGTTCGATGCCGGGCTCGTGGAACGTGTGCGCGACGCCCTGGCCCGATTGGGCGAGCGCGGATCGCGAGAGCGCCGTGTCTTCAGCGGCTACGGCTTTCTCCAGGGCAAGAACACCTTCGTCATCGTCTGGAGCGACGGGATCATCGTCAAGATGACGCCCGAGGAGTACCCGGCGGCGTTACGGCGCCCAGGGGTGACGCCATTTGCGCCTGACGGTGAGCGCCCCATGGGGACCTGGGTCTACGTCCGTGAGGAGGTCATCGCCGACGATCCGGAGCTGGCCGAGTGGGTCGCGATGGGGCTGCAGGGGGTGCGAGTCGCCCCCGCACCGGCCGCGGAGAAGAAGGCTCGCGGCAAACCAACGGGCGGGTCGCCTGTGACCAAGCAGTCGTCCTTCCGCGAGAAGCGCGTGGCCAAGAATGCGTCGTCACGTCGCAAGCGCTTGTCGAAGAAGGCGTCGCCGCGCGGCAAGCGCCGATAGCCCCCTCGACTCTCCGTTCGATGCGCCCCTGGCTGGACGATCTCCGCAGTGACGCTCGCATCGCGCTCCGCACCATGCGGCGCGCCCCCCTCTTCGCCGCCCTCGTCGTCTCGATCCTCGCGTTAGGGATCGGCGCGGCCACCACCGTCTGGGCGCTGGTCGACGGGATCGTCCTGCGCCCGCTCGCGTACGGCGCCCCCGACCGCCTGTACACACTGCTCGAGCAAACGGTCGATGGCGGCCAGCGCCCGCCGTCGTACCCCACCTTCCTCGACTGGAAGGCGCGCGCCACGGCGTTCGATCGCCTCGCCTTCGCACGTGGCGAGGATGTCTCGGTGCCCGAGCCCGAGGGGACGCGCCGAGTCATTGGCGCCTTTGTCTCCGGGGACTTCTTCCCGGCGCTCGGCGTCGCGGCACAGCTCGGGCGCACCTTCGGCACCGCGGTCGCGGGCGATCGTTCGGTCGTGCTTTCCTGGACGTTCTGGCAACAGCGTTTTGGAGGCGACCCGACGGTCGTGGGGCAGTCGCTGGCTACCATCAACGGTCCGTATACGATCGCCGGCGTGATGCCACGTGCCTTCGCCGAGCCGGCGTGGGCCGAGCTCTGGATGCCGATCGAGACGCTGCCGCCGCGGTCGCGCTTTGTGCTCGAGCAACGCACGCTGCACGTCGACGCGCAGGTCACCGGGCGCCTGGCCCCGGGGGTCTCGCGCGCGCAGGGGGAGGCGCAGATGCGCGCGATCGCGCAGGGGATTGCGAGCGCCTATCCCGAGGATGCCGCGCAGTGGACGCAGGTCTCCTTGAGTTCCTTGCGCGATGCACTGCTCGGCGACGCCGGGACGCGGCTTCGGGTGCTGGGGCTGGTGGTCACGCTCGTCCTCCTGATCACCGCGCTCAATGCGGCGGGACTGATGGTGGCACGCCACGCCGCCCGCGCGCGCGAGCTGGCGGTGCGCACGGCGTTAGGCGCGCGTGCCGGCCGCCTGGTGCGACAGCTCCTTGTGGAGAGCGTGGCACTCGCCGCCGCCGGCGGGGCGGCGGGGCTGCTGGCGTCGTGGGCCATGCTGGGGGCCATCCGGCGCTGGGCACCGCAGGTCTTTCCGCGACTCGCCGAGGTGCAGCTCGACGCCCGCGCCCTCGGCTTCGTGATCCTGATCGTCGCGCTGGTGTCGATCGTGCTTGGCCTCTTCCCGGCGCGCGCGGCGCTACGCGCCGGACTCTCCAGCGCGCTTCGGCACGGCACGGCGGGGAGTGGCGATGGGCGCGCCAGCACGCGATTGCGCGGGGCGCTGGTCGTGGTGCAGGTGGCGCTCGCCGTCGTGGTCGCGGTAAGCGCGGGGCTCGTAGGTCGCACGCTCACGATCCTGGGTGACACCCCGCTCGGCGTCGATCCCGACGGGGTGCAGGTGCTGCGCGTCTTTCCGCCGCCGGGAAAGTACGACTCGCCAGAGGCCGCACTGGCGCTCTTCCGTCGGCTCGAGGAGACCATGCGGGCGATACCCGGCGTGCAGAATGTGGCGCTCGCCAACCACGCCCCCTTCAGCGGCGGGATGGTCTTCACGCAGGTCCTCACCGATGCGCCGCCGGCCGCGGACGGAAGTGATCGCGCCGTGTACCGCACAGTGTCGCCGAGCTACCTGGCGACGATGGGGGGGGCGCTCAAGCGTGGACGCTTCCTCACCGACGAGGACCTGACATCGGTGGGGAGCGGTCTGGTGGTGAACGAGGCCTTCGTGCGGCGCTTCTCGTCGCAGGGAGATCCCCTGGGCAAGAGCATCACGGTGTTCCGCATGGCGCAGGGACGGGCCGACATGGGGACGCGCATCATCGCCCCCATCGTGGGGGTCATCGCCGACGAACGGCTCTTTGGCGCGGCGCAACCGGCGCCGCCCATCGTGTACGTCCCCTACACGTGGAATGTCTGGCCCAACATCTTCGTGGCGGTGCGCTCGTCGATGCCCACGGCGACGCTGGCGCCCCTGCTCAAGGCCGCGGTGTTCTCGGTCGAACCGGCGGTCCCTGTCGCGGGCACGAGCCCCTGGACCACGTTCCGCCCGCTCGGCTTCTACATCGATGGATTGCTGCAGGCGCGGCGGGTCAACGCCTGGTCGCTCTCGGCGTTCAGCATGGCCACGCTCCTCCTGGCGACCATCGGGATCTTCGGGGTCATGGCCTTCATCGTCGTGCAGCGGTCGCGCGAGATCGGGTTGCGTCTGGCGTTAGGCGCGTCGCCCGCGTCGGTGTCGCGCTGGGTGCTCTGGCAGACGGTGCGCCTGGCCCTGCTGGGCGTCGCGCTCGGGACGGGAGCGGCGCTGCTCTGGAGCCGGGCGCTGCAGGGAGCGCTGGTTGGCGTGGCCGCGACCGAGCCGATCGTGTACGTCGGCGCCGCCGCCCTCTTTGCGACGGCGGCGCTCCTGGCGGGGATCATCCCCGCGTGGCGTGCCGCGCGCATCGACCCGGTGCACATGCTCCGCGCCGACTGAGCGGCGCGCGTCACCCTCCGGTGCCTAACGTGCCGGGCAGGTGACGCGCGTTGCGACCGAGGTCTCCCCGGTCTGCGCGGCCACGCGCAGCGCCAACGGAAAGCGCGCGTACGCGGCCCCCTGCACGCGAACCAGGGACACGTCACCCCTCGCGGAGAGCGTCCATCGCCACTCCGTGGTGGACGACGGGGCGACGCCCACGAGCCGCGCGACGCGCAGGGTGTCGCCGTCGAACGTTCCCTGCCCCTCGCGAAGCAGGGCGATCACCTCGGCGACGCCCGCGTCGAGCGCGGGACCACGGCGGTCCAGTCGATAGCAGCCGACGATCCCCTCGACGGTCGAGAGGTCGCGTCGCGCCTCGCTCGCCCTGGCCCCGGCAGCACCGGTCACCACCCCGCTCTGCGACTGGACTCCCCGCTCTCCCTGCACACGAGCCTTCTCCGAGCGCGTGATGGCGTCCGGGGTGATGGCGAGTTGCCGCTTGGCGGGCGCCGAGTCAGCGACCGGGGCCGTCGCGCCTCCAACGACAGGTAGCGCACGCGCCGCGGGAGGTGGTGCTACCGCCTTGGTGGCGACCGTCGCGGAGCTGGTCGGCGCGGCCGCCGGGGGCGCCGCGGCACGTCGCACCATGTCCGTGCGTTCGACGCTTTCCTGCGTGGGCGCCGGTGGCGCGGCGGCGGGCGGGGTGGCCACGTTGCCGGCCACATCGCCGGCGCGCCGCGCTCGGTTCGCGTCGGCCAGCGCGTCGTTCTGCGGCGCCGCCTTGGCCCGCAGGCCATCGGCGCGCCCCCCTGGGCGCGCTTGTTCGGCCGCCCCGACGCCCGCGCTCACTTCCGTTTCCTTCGATTCACGCGTGACCGCGGCGTCGCGCGGGGGCACGGCGTCCAAGGCAGCACTCGGCGCCGCGTTAGGCGCGGCACCGCCCACCGGCGCGGAGGCCGCCTCCGGCGCCGCGGCCGCTGGTGCCATCGCCGGCTCCGACGCGCGCGTCCCGGCGAAATCGGAGACGGTGCGCTGCGGCGATCGCTGCCAGACCACGCTCAGTGCGACCGCAACGAAGGCGATGCCGGCGGCCGCGGCAAACTGCGGTCGCTGCCACCACGAACGACGCCGGCGCACGGGCGCCGCCCCCACCGGAGCGGCCGGCGTGTCCCTGACGGCGGGACGCACGGACGGCGCGTGGTCGGCTTGCACCTCGTCCACTCGCCGCGGGACGACATCGCGTGGCACGTCGTCGAGCGCCGAGAGGATGCGCGAGGACGCGGCGATGAGCCCGCGCGCCTCGGCAACCGCGGCGGCGCAGTCGGCGCACGCGCGCACGTGCTGTTCCACGCGCGCACCCTCGTCGGGGGGCAAGGCCTCGTCGAGCCAGGCGTGGATCGTCCCTTCGTCAATGTGTTCCATGACTCCCTCCAGCACGCCGCTGTGCATCAGCCTGCAGCGCCTCATACGTCTCCGCCAGGCGGCGCCGAGCGCGCGCCAGCGTCGTGCCGATCGATCCGACCGAGAGGCCGAGGGCCTCCGCAATCTCGTTGTAGTCCAATCCTTCCTCGCGCATCAGGAGCGCCAGGCGGTCCCGCTCGGCGAGCGCGTCGATGGCGCGCCGCGCCATGGCCTGTTCCTGCGCGCGCTCCTGGGCGCGTTCCTGCGTCACATCCTCCGACTCCACCACCCGCTCCCGTTCCTCGGCTGCGAGCAGTTGCAGGTGGCGGCGTCGGCGGTCGTCCTTGCGGGCTTCGTCTCGCACGAGGTTGGTGGCGACGGCGAAAAGCCAGGAGCGTTCGCTGGTGAGCGCGTCCTGGCGGAGGGCGCGCAGGAACGTCTCCTGCGCGACCTCCTCGGCCCAGTCGCGATCGCCCAGACGCCGGGTGAGATAGCGCACCAGTGGCGTGTGGTAGAGCTTGAACAAGCGCTCCAGCTCGTCGTCGTGCATCGATCTCCTACCAGTCCCGTACGAGGGCGTCGAGCTTCGACCCGTCCAGCTGCTCCAGCACGTCCTTTCCGTCAGGCGCAAGGCGCACCGCAACGCCGCGGCCGGCGACGACCACCCGGTCGCCCAGGGCAAACGGGGCGGCCAGCTCGCCCAGGCGCTGCACGAGGGCGAAATAGGCGCTCGAGTACGGCTTCACGGTAATCGTCCGCATGGAGGGAGTGTAACGTGCATCCGTCCATACCCCGTTGACGAGGGTGAAGAGCCGCATCCCGATGCGCCGCTGGGTGGCGGAGCGCTCCTTTTCGGCGTCGTCCATCTCGGCCACCGACTTGGTCTCACGCTGGGCGGCCGCCTTTCGTGCCGCCTCGAACCGGACCTCGTTGGAGCGCATCGGCGCTGCGGGGGCCGACGCCGGGGCGGCCGACACCTGGTCGGCGGCGCCACGCCCGCCAGCGGCGCTCCCGAGCGTCGACGGCTGGGGGGCCGAGACGTCGCGCCGGATGCCGCCCGTCTGGGTCGCGACCGTCATCCCGGGCTCCACGACCAGGTACGACGAGAACTCCGTCGGGATGCCGTAGCGTTCACCTAACGACTTGATCTCGTCGTCCATCTCGCCCGTGCCGCCGCGCTTGCGCTTCTCGGCGGCGAGCCATCCCACGCGCTGGGCGGCCCACAAGCGTGCCACGAACGGGTTGTCGCGCGACCGCTCGGGGAACGACGCCCGGGTGGACCAGGTCACCGGGCCATCGACCGACTCCCCTTCCAGCCGCAACGTCGCGCTCCCTTCGCCCTCGTAGCGCGCGAGGATCACCAGGTCCTGCCCGGCAAAGACGTCGAGTTCCCCGGCGGGGAGCACCTGCGACAGGCGCACGCCGTCGGCCTTGAGCCGCACGTTGGTCAGCACCGGCGTCGACAGGCGGCGCGCCAGCAGCCCCACCGCGCGCTCCACCGACTCGCTATCGCGGACGAAGTGCGCGGTCCCATGCCCTTCCACCGCCAGCTGCTCGATCAGGGTCGCGTTGACGTCGGCACTGACCCCAACCGAGAAGAGCCGGGCCGCACCGCGGCGTCGCGAGGCCATGGCCGCGATGGCGTCAGGACTGCGCTCCCCCACCGTCGGTTCGCCGTCGGTGACGAAGACGACGAGCGGGAGGCGATCTCCCGCAGCGCGCTGCTGCAGGGCTTCTTCGAGGGCGCCGGAGATGTTGGTGGACCCCTCGGCCCGTAACGACGACAGGTAACGGCGTGCCTGGTCGACGTGGTCGTTCGTCGCCGCGGTCCAGCCTTCGCGGAAGGTGCGCACGTCGGTGGAGAAGTCGATGATGCGGAAGCGGTCTTCGGGGCGCAGCGTCTCGAGGAGCGCCCGCCCGGCGGCCTTGGCCTGCTCGAGCTTGCGCCCGGCCATCGAGCCGGAGACGTCGACCACGAAGGTCAGGTCGCGCGGCACGGAGCGGCGCGCCGAGGACGGCGGGGTGATGGTGATGAGGGCGAAGCCGCGCTCACCGCCCGGCGCGTGCGCCAGGACGCTCAGCGCCGCGGCGTTGGCGCGCCGCAGCGGGAGGAGGATCGTGAGGTCGCCGGCGCTCCCGCGTGCCTCCACCTGTCGCAACCCGCCCTCGTCCCGCGTGCGCAGCGTGTGCGTGGGCGAGTACGGCTCTCCGTAGTTGGAGCCCGCGCGATACACGAAGCGCACGGTCGACCATTCCTGCTCCTCACCGCGGCGCGTATCGTTAGGTACGGGCGCCGGGGCGACTCCCTGCCCGGTGCGCGCGGCGGCACCGCTCCCGTTGGGATCGGTACCACGGCGATAGTCGATGCGCAGGGCGTCCCCCTCGCGCTCGGCCACGCTCTGGTAGCGCACCACGACCGTCTTCTCCTCCCCGGGGGCGATCGGGAAGATGCGCGTGCGCAGCATCCCGCTCCCCATCCACTCCACCAGGGCCGGGTCACGCTGGCGACGGACGATCTCCTCGTAGATCCCACGCGCGCGGTCGGCCGTCATCGTCTCGCCGCTCACGAGTTCGCCGTTGATCATCAGCTTGAGGTCCTCGAACGCCGCCCCCGCGGGGAGCGGGAAGACATAGTCGGCCTCGGCCACGCGCCCGCTCGTGTTCTTGAAGACCTCGGTGACCTCGTAGCGCAGCACACGATCGGCGAGCGCGATCTTCACGTTGCTGCTGAGGCGGACGAGCGTCGGGCCGCACGGCGCCTGGATGGGGACGGCACAGTCGGCGTCGGGGCGGCAGCGCGGCGGAGGGGGTGGGGGACACGGGCCCCCGAGGAGCCGTCCCTGAGCGCTGGCCGGGAAGGGTGCGGCGGCGAGAAGCGCCGCCAGCAGGGTCGCGCGTTGCAGGCGACGGGTCAGTGAGTGGCGCACCGCGTTCATGCAGCTGCCGGTGGCAGAGGCGGCGGCGTTGTCGCGGAGCAAGTCGGCGTGGCGAGTTCGAGCGGGCATGGTGACGTCCTGTTGTGGGTCTGCCCGGGAGACGTCGCGCCCTAGCCGAACTTGCACACCGATCGCGAAAGTGGTCGAGAAGAAGGACGCGGCGGTGGCGCGCGACAGGGAACGCGCGGTCGCCGTGTGTCGGCCGCGCAACCACTGAGGGATCGCGGCCACAGCCTCGGCGGATCTTGCCCGGCGCACCGTGCGCGAGAAGGCGGCGCGCGGTGCGGGGGGAGCGCCCCGATCGCGGCGAGGGGACGGCGTTCCTTCGGTACTCGCGTCGCGCGTCGGCGCGTCCTAGGCCTCGGGGACTCATGCGGCTCGAGGGCTCGCGGGTCATACCCGGTTCCTGCGTGGCGAGGGAGCCGGCGCAGCGTGGATTAAAGCTGAGCTTGCAATAGGCCGTTTTTGGCCTCTTGATTGCGGTGAGCTGCTTGCCGTGATCCGTTAAGTTGACGACGCTTGGATGGCCACGCTCGGCCTCGAGCGTCGCTCCCCCTCCCCCTCCGGGATTGTGATCTGCCTTACACATGCGTCTCGCGCCGTGCTGTGCACGCGCGCGAGACGGTCATTGCGCGCCGGTGCCGCCTGCGGCGGGTCACCGCGCCGAGCGCGTTCCTGGTGCGTGGAAGGCGGCGTGGCCGGCGCTCGGCCAATCGGGGAGCCACGGAGCCCGAGCACAGGTCCGACGCGCGGCGGGGTCGTGAGGACTGCCTCGTGCTGACGGTGTTGCGTCTGGTCCCGGGGACGTTGGCCATCGCGACGAGCTTCGTGGTGCTCGCCGCGGCCTTCATGGGCATCGGCCTCCTGATTCGCCGCGCCTTCCTCGCCGCCGCGCCGGCGCTGGACGACGTGCTCGCGGCGTTCTGGATGGGGTTCGGGGCGGTGATCCTCTTCCTGCTCCTCTGGAACTTCGTCGCCCCCGTGAACGCCGCGGCGCTCGTCGTGGTCGTCGGGACCGGGATCGTCGGCATCTGGAGCGTCCGCCGGGCGCTGATGGCGCTCTGGGGGGCGTCGGGGGGGCGGTCACGGTGGTGGACGCTGGCGGGGGTGGTCGCGTCGACGCTCTGGATCGCGAACCTCGCCACCGGGGCCATGACCAACTGGGATACCACGCTCTACCACATGCAGGGGGTGCAGTGGGCGTTGACGTACCCCGCGATTCCGGGGATCGCCAACCTCTTCGGTCCGCTCGCCTTCAACAATGCAAGCCTGCTGTACGATGCGATGGTGGGGACGGGGCCGTGGGCCGGGCAGGGGTGGCGCGTCGCCAACGGATTGCTGCTGGCGGTGCTCGCCGCGCAGGGCATCGTGGGGCTGGGGCGACTGGCCGACGACACGCGCCCGCGTCGCGCGGCCGACGTCTTCCTGCTCTTCCTCCTGCCGGTCGCCCTGGACATGGCGATGCGCGACGAGGTCGTGAGCTTCGTGACCGACCTGTCGCTGACGGCGGTGCGGATGGGGTGCATGGCGCTCTGGTACCGTGCGCTGACGAGCGGGCGGCGTGAAGCCGAGGTGGAGGCGTACGACGTCGTGTGCATCGTAGCGCTGTCGGCCACGTCGGTGGCGCTGAAGATGAACGCGGCAGTCTTTTCGGTGGCGGCGGTGGTAACGGCGGGGGCGTTGTGGTGGACGCTGCAGCGTCCCACCCCCCGCGTCGCCGCGAAGACCTTCCGGTGGGCGACGGCGATTGCGCTCGTGTACGGCGCGGCGTGGACCGGTCGCGGCTACCTGCTCAGCGGCTATCCGTTCTTCCCGACGCCGCTGCTCGGAGCCTCCGTCGACTGGAAGGCGCCGCTGGAACACGCGCGCGCCGAGTTCGACTACGTCCAGCATTCCACGCGTCACAGCACGGGGAACCTCGCGTACGTGTCGGGGGAGCGGCAGGGGATGTCGGCGTGGTTTCCCAACTGGTTCAGCCAGGTGGACGACGACGTCTATCACGTCGTGATCCCGATGGTCCTGGTGGTCGCACTCGTCCTGCTGCTCTGGTGGCAGCGGGGAGGGGCACGCAACGACACGCGGGACGCCGCGCACAACCAAGGACGCGCGGCCTGGTGGCTGCTGCTACCGCTGACGTTCGCGATGGTGCTCTGGTTCATCATGGCCCCTGCCCCGCGGTACGCGATGGCCTTCTTCTGGTGCGTGGTGGGGGTGCTGGCGGGGCAGGTCTTCTCCCGACGGTCTCTGGCAACACGGGTGGGGCACCCGGGAGTCCTGGTGTTCTTCGGCGCCTGTCTTGGCGCCTCACCGCTCCTCGTGAACCCGACGCTCGATTGGTGGCGCGCGGGGCGCAAGGAGGGGCTCGTCACCGTCCTGGTGCGGGCCGACGTTCGCATACCGCCGTCTGGGCGGTGGTTCCAACCCCGACAGGCGATGCCTAACGTGACGCCGTACACCACGCGTAGCGGGCTGGTGGTGCAGGTGCCGGAGTTCCGGTGCTGGGACACCCCTGTGCCGTGCACTCCCAACCCCGCGCCCAACCTGACGCTGCGAGTCCCCGGGCGGATCGAGAAGGGTTTCGCGGTCGCGGGCGCGGAGTGGCAGATGACCGACTGGCCCGAGAACTGGCACGGCGAGTACTTCCGCGCGTGGCAGAAGTCGCAGTCCCGCGGCAATACGGCGGCCCGATGACGGCATCGCGAGACGGGGCGCTGGTCAGCGGTCGCCTGGGGCATTCGCCCATCCTGGACGGCGTGCGCGGCCTGGCGATCATGATGGTCTTCCTGGTGCACTTCAAGTTCCGCACGTGGGGCAACCCGATCGACGCCTTCGTCGATGCGGTCTTTCGCGCCGGCTGGATGGGGGTCGACCTCTTCTTCGTATTGAGCGGTTTCCTGATCACCGGGATCCTGCTGGAATCCAAGGAGGGGGCGCGCTACTACCGGACCTTCTACGTCCGGCGGTTGTTGCGCCTGTTCCCCGTGTACTACCTCACGCTCGCGGTGCTTTTCCTCGTCCTACCACGAGTGCTGCAGCCGCCGCCGGCCGAGTTGGTGGCGCTGGTTCCGCACCAGGGGTGGTACTGGCTGTATGCGGTGAACGTGTTCCAGGTACTCACGCACGGCGAGATGAGCTACTTCAATACGTTGCACCTGTGGTCGCTCTCGGTGGAGGAGCAATTCTACCTCGTCTGGCCCCTCCTGGTGCGCCTCGCCACGCCAACGAACTTGCTCCGCGCCTGCGTCGTGCTGATCGTGACAGCGTTGGGGATCCGGGTCGGGATCATTGCATCTGGCGGGAGTCGCTGGGCGGCCTATTCGCTCATGCCCGCGCGCATGGACGCGCTCGCCGCGGGCGCCTGCGTGGCGTCGCTGTCGCGCGATCCCCTGGGCAGCGCCTGGCTCAGGCGCTGGTGGCGCCGGGTCGCCTTCGCGGCGCTCGCCGGGATCATCACGATCATCGCGTGGAACCGGCAGTATCATGAGGACGACCTCGTCGTGCTCAGCATCGGTTACGTCCTGAACGCCGCGCTGTTCGCGGCAATCCTCGCCGGGATCCTCGATCGCGGTTCGTGGAAGGTCTTTCGTCCGTTGCAGTGGCAGTGGCTGCGGTGGGTCGGCAAGGTGAGTTACGGCGCGTACGTCTATCACCTGCTATTGCAGCTGGCCGTGGATCCCGTGAAGGAGTACTTCCGCAAGCTGCCGCCGGTGCTCGGCTCGCAACTCCCGGCCGAGTTCGTGTGGATCGCGCTCATGACCGGATTCACGTTGCTCGTGGCGTGGATCAGCTATCGCTGGTTCGAACTGCCGTTCCTTGCCCTCAAGGATCGCCTGGCCCCCTCGGTCGCGGCGCCGAGCGGCAAGCGATGACCGGCCCCGCCACACTGCGGCCGGCGGCCGCAGGGGCGCGTATGGTGCGCACGGTGCTGCTCGTGCTGTGCGCCGCGTGGGGGGCGACGTCCCTGACGTATCCCTTCGGCTGGGACCAGGGGATCATGGCCAGCGTCGGCGACGCCATGCTGCACGGCGGCATGCCCTACCGCGAGGCGTGGGACATCAAGGGGCCGGTCGCCCACGTCTGGTTTGCGACGGCGCAGTTGCTGTCTGGACGGGCGCAGTGGGGCATTCGCGTCCTCGACCTCGCCCTGCTGCTGTGGGCCGCGCTGTCGCTGGCGCGCGTCGGCGGAAGGCTCACCCGCGTATCCGCTGGCCCGTGGATCGCGATCGGCCTCGTGCTGGCCCACGCGTCGCTCGGCTACTTCTACACCGCCCAACCCGACGGCGCGGTGTCGCTCGGACTTGCCGTCGCCTTCGCGCCACTCCTGGCCAAGGCCCCCGAACGACGCGCCCTCGCTGTCGCCGGCGCCGTGGTCGGCGTCGCGATGCTGATGAAGCCCCTGTACGTCGTCTTCCTCCTCATTCCGTTCCTCGTCGTCGTGCAGGCCGACGGCCCGAACATGCGCGAGCGCTTCACGTCGCTCGTCATCGTTGGCGTGGCCACGGCACTGCCAGTCGCCGCGATGCTGGGGTGGTTCGCCGCACGGGGGGCGCTCGACGAGATGATCGATGTCTACGTCCGCTACAACGCGAGCAGCTACTCCGGCGTGACCGACTTCTCGCTGCGCCAGCGGGTGATGGGAGTCGTGCAGTACTTCCTCCCGCTGCCGCGCGCCCTCGCGTTGGGGGTGATGCTGATCGGCACGGCGAGCGCATTGCGACGCGATCGCCGACGGGCGGTGCTCGTCATCGGCTGGTTCCTGGGAGCGGTCGCCCTGGTCGTGAGCCAGGGGAAGTTCTTCGTGTACCACTGGGCGGTGATCTTCCCGTCGGCAGGACTCCTCCTCGCCTACGGGATCGATGCGATCGTCGGGGCCGGACTGACCGCCGGGCGCGATCGCCCCGACACCAGCAGCGCCGCGTGGCGCACGGCCGTGGGCGCCGTGGCGGTGCTGGGGATCCTGCTCCCGCTTGCGCGCCAGCCGTTAGGCGACGTGGTGAACGCCGCCCGTCTGGCAACACGGGTCGATTCACGAGCGCAGTACTATGCGCGCTTCGGGCTCGACGACCGGAGCTACGTTGCCGCCGACCAGATGGCCGCGGCCGAGTACATCGAGGCCCACACATCGGCGAGCGATCGGGTGGCGATCTTCGGGTACGATGCGCCGGTGCTCTATCTCTCCCAGCGCACGAACGCGACGCCGTTCAGCTATGCGCTGCCGCTGGTTGGGCATCGGTCGACGGCCGTTTTTCGCGAGCGCTACCGTCGCGCCTATCTCGCCGCCCTCGCCGACCCTCCGGCGTACGTCGTCGTCGGGCTGCTCTTCTCCGGCAAGGAGAAGACGCTGGCCGACTTTCCGGAGTTCCGCGACTTCCTGGCGCAGCACTTCGTCCTCGAGACATCGTTCGGGAACGTCGACCTGTACCGACGACGCGGCGCGGCGTCCGCCGTCCCGTGACCGGCGGCGCGCGTGGAGCGAGTCGCGGCCCTCACGTCCCTCGCCGATGACGCACGACGAACTCCTGCAGGTGCTCGACTTCCTGCGCGCGGCCGAATCACTCAAGACCGTCGTGCGCAGCGGCTGGACCTCTGCCGGCGAGCGCGAGGGGGCGGGGCGCACCCGGCCGGCCCCCCCTGGGGGCGGGGGGGGGGGGCCCCGCCCCCCCGGGGGGGCGTCCGCGGGGGGCTTGCTCCCCCCTGCCGCGGGCCCCCCGGGGGGGCGGGGGGGGGGGGGGCCCCGGGGCCGGGGGGGGGGGGGGGGGGGCGAGGAAGAAGACGTCCGACGAGCGGCGCGACCTGCTGACCCTCGTCGCCGCGCTGCCGGCAGTGCCGCGCGAGGAGATCGTGGCGCTGTGGGACGAGTACGAGGCGGGTGTGACGCCGGAGGCTCGGCTGGCCAAGGGGCTCGACAAGCTGGAGACGATCCTGCAGCACACGCAGGGGAAGAACCCGCGCGACTTCGACTATCGCTTCAACCTGGACTATGGGCGCCGGTACGCCGAGGGGCACCCGCTGCTGGCCGAGCTGCGGGCGATCCTGGACGAAGCGACCGAGCGGCGCGCGCGCGAGGCGGCGCAGGACGACTGACCCGACCGCTCCCGGCCCGCGGTCGCCGACGCGCCGCCCGCGCTGATGCGCGTGCCTGACGAGCATCTGCACGGCCGAGTTTGGTTGTCGCGACGTCGCCGCCAGGGGAGCCGCCGTGACGAGATGGCGGACGAGTCTGCCTGACGAGTGCCATCACGCCGTCGAGCCTGCCTGACGAGTGTTTGCGCTGTTGGTGACGCAGGAGACAGCGCAGGAGGGTACCTCGGACGCAATCGTCCGGGACCTCAACAGGAGATGTGTCCGTGGCACTCTGGAAGGAACAGACGCCCCCTCGGAAAGAGGGTGCCGGCGTCGCAACGGAGCCGGCCCCACGCAAGGATATCGATGCGCCGGGTGACCTGGCGTATGCGCGCGAAGCCCAGCGGCGCACGTCGCCACGCGACGCGACCGAATCGGTGATCGGCGCCGACCTCACGATCGAGGGGAAGATCGACGGCAGCGGGCACATCCGCATCGCAGGGCGCTTCAAGGGCGACGTCACGGTCGAGGGGAATCTCACGATCGAGTCGGGGGCGAAACTGAGCGGCGGCGTGCGCGCCAACTCGGTGACGATCGCCGGGGAACTCGAGGGGAACGTGCTCGACGCCGCGCGCGTGGAGCTGCTTGCCTCCGGCGTCCTGGTGGGCGACCTCAAGGCCGATTCACTCACGGTGGCCGCGGGGTCGCGCATGCGCGGGCGCGTGGAGTTCGGCTGGAGCGAGGCCCCCACATCGCCCATCGCCATCGTCCGGGAGAACGGCGCCGCGCCATGAGCCCGGTGCGCGAGAGCGTCCCGGGGGCGGCGCGGAGCTGCCCGCACTGCCGCACGACGATCCTCGAGAGCGCCGTGCGGTGTCCCAAGTGCCAGCACCATCTCCGTTTCGACTCCGGTGCCGCTGCCCGCGCCCAGCGCACCGTTACCCCCCTTCGCGTGGAAGGGACGCTGCGACACACCCTCGGCGGCGAAGCGTGGGAGTACTCGGTCCTCCTCACCATTCGCAACGAACGCGGCGAGGAGGTCGCGCGCCAGGTGATGGGGGTCGGGGCGCTGTCGCCGGGGAACGAGCGCACCTTCTCGCTCTCGGTCGAGGTCTACACCCCCGATGGACACACGGGGGCGATTGGGGGGTGACCGGCGCCTCAACGGCGGGGAGCGCCCCGAACGCACCGCATCGTGCGCACGGGGCGCTCCGTGGCTACACTTCAGGTGCCTGACGAGTCACCCTCCACCACTTCGCGCGAGGAGACCTCGATGAAGAAGCGCCACATCCCCGACTTTGCCGCGCACCCCAAGGGGGGGCCGGCTGCAGGCGGGGGCAAGACCAAGGGGAAGCCCCCGCTTCCCCCGCGTACCGCCGGCGTGAAGCCGCAAGCGACGTCCGCCAAGTCGGGACGGCGCGGCTCGTAAACGCGAGCGGCAGCATCCGCTCGTAGCACCTGTTGGCCATTACAGACCGATCGACGCACGCGAGCGCTGGCGAGGGCGTCTCGAGGAGCCATCGCCAGCGCGCTCCTTTGCACCGAGGTGCACGCGTGACCAGCGGGAGGTCGTGAGCGCGCACGAGCGCCGGTAGAGGGGCGAGGGGACATGCGGTAGACTCGTCCCGTTCATCCGCTGCTCTCCCTCGCGCCCCTCATCCCCGCATGCGCGCCATCCCCGCCCTGACGCTGTCGTTCGCGGTCGTGCTCGCGCACGTCGGCGCCCCGCCCGCCACCGCGCAGTCGGCGCGTTCCGCGCAATCCGTGCGTTCCGCCGACCTGCTCGTCAGGCACGCGCACGTCGTCGACGTCGAGACCGGGCGCATCGCACGCGATCGCGCGATCGCTATCCGCGGCGACACGATCATCGCGATTACCACGGATGCCGGCGCGAGGCGCCTGCGCGCCACGCGCACCCTGGACGCCGGCGGACGCTACGTCATTCCCGCGCTCTGGGACATGCACGTCCACTTTGGCGGTGGCGATAGCCTCATCGCCGAGAACCGGCTCCTCCTTCCGCTCTTCCTCGCGCACGGCATCGTCGCCGTGCGTGATGCGGCGGGCGACCTCTCGCCATCGGTGCTGGCCTGGCGCGACTCGGTGGCACGCGGCGCGCTCGACGGCCCCACGATCTTCACCTCGGGGCCCAAGCTCGAGGGGAAGAACTCGATCTGGCCCGGGGACCTCGAGGTGGGGACACGGGAGGAGGTGGACGCAGGGATCGCGCAGCTGCAGGCCATGCGCGTCGACTTCGTGAAGCTCACCGACAACACGCTCGCCCCCGACCTGTTCCGCTATGCGTTAGGCGAGCTGCGCCGGCGCGGCATCCGCAGCTCGGCCCACATCCCGGTCTCGGTCCCCGTGCGTGAAGCGGTCGACTCGGGGCTGCGTTCCATCGAGCACCTCTCGTACGCCATTCGTGCCGGGACCGAACGCCCGGGAGTGGCCGCCGGCGGCGACGTCATGAAGACGTTCGACGAGGCGACCGCCACCGCGACGTATCGCCTCATGGCCGAGCGCGGGACGGCGATCACCCCGACGCTCAACATCAGCCGTATCCTCGCCTGGCTCGACCAGGACGACCATGCGAAGGACCCGTACCTCCGCTACATCGGCCCCGGGCTGCGCACGACCTACACATGGCGTGTCGAACGGGCGGCGACGGCCGACGCCGCCGCCGTCGCTCGGCGGCACGCGCTGTACGACTTCACGAGTGCCAAGCTCCCGCTGCTGCAGCGTGCCGGGGTCCTCATCCTCGCAGGGACCGACGCCGGCTTTCTCAACTCGTTCGACTACCCCGGCCTGGGGCTGCACCACGAACTGGCGCTGATGGTGAAGGCCGGCCTCTCCCCGCTCGAGGCCTTGCGAGCCGCTACCATCAACGGCGCTCGTTTCCTGGGGCGCGACGGACGCCACGGCACCGTTCGCATCGGGAACGCCGCCGACCTCGTCATCCTCGACCGGAACCGGCTCGACGACATCGCCGCCACCCAGGCCATCCATGCCGTGGTGTTGCGCGGCGGGGTGCGCGACCGTGCGGCGCTCGATGCGCTACTCGCAGGGGTGGCCGCCGACGTGCAGCGACTCGAGCGCACGCCACGCACGAGCCCCGAACCGCGCCCCAGCGACTCGGCGCGCCGCTAGCGAATCCGGGGTATCATTCTCCAACTCGCGCATCCCCTTTCCTCGACTCGCATGCCCATGCTCTTCGCCCTCGTCGCCGCGGCGCACCTGCACGTCGCGCTCGCCCCGATTCCTTCCGCCGTGCTGCAGTCGCAGGCACCACTCATTGGGCGCTGGGACCTGGTGATGGAGACCCCGGGGCGACACAAGGCGGCGTGGCTCGAGGTGCGCCACTCGGGGCGCAGCATGCTGGTGGGGGCCTTCGTGAACATGGTCGGAAGCGCGCGCCCCGTCGCGCGCATCGACTACAAGGAGGGCGACTTCAAGTTCTCCCTGCCGCCGCAGTGGAACGACGCCGAAGGCGAGAACACGGTCGTCGGGCGACTCAAGGGCGACTCGATCAGCGGGACGATCAGCTACGCCAACGGCCAGAAGCAGGCGTTCCGCGGCGCACGCGCACCGTCGCTCGTGCGCACGGCACCGCCGGCGTGGGAGCTGCCCACCACGCTCTTCAACGGGCGCGACCTGACCGGGTGGAAGGCGCTCGGCGAAGGGACCAACCAGTGGGACGTCGCAAACGGCGTCCTGCGCAACAAGGCGGCGGGCACCGACCTGGTCACCGAGCGGCAGTTCACCGACTTCAAGCTCCACCTCGAGTTCCGCTTCCCCACGGGGAGCAACAGCGGCGTCTACCTGCGCGGGCGTTACGAGGTGCAGGTCGAAGACACGCAGGGGAACGAGGCGAAGATCGACGGACTCGGCGCCGTGTACGGCCACCTCATCCCTAACGAGCTGGCCTCGCTCGGCCCCGACAAGTGGCAGTCGTACGACATCACGCTCATCGGACGCCGCGTGACGATCGTGCTCAACGGGAAGACGATCATCGCCGACCAGGTGATCCCGGGGATCACCGGCGGGGCGCTCGACAGCGACGAGGGGAAGCCGGGACCGATCTTCCTGCAGGGCGACCACGGGCCGGTGGAGTACCGCAACATCGTCATCACCGCCGCCAAGTGACGCACGCGAACCGGCGCACGGGCACGAGCATTTGCACGTGGACGAGCACTCGCACGAGCACGCGGACCGGCGCGTCAGCCGTCCTCGCGGCGGTCGCGCTCCTGCTCACCGTCGCCGCCTGCGGAGGCGAGGGACGCAAGGACGCAGGCGCGCAGGCAGCGCCTAACGCGGCGCGCGCCCGCCCGCCTGTCGACCGCGCGGCTGACAGCGTGGCGGCATGGCGGGCGAAGTTCGGCCATCGCGTCCCGCGCCCCGACTCGGTGCGTGCGCTCTACGTGAATGCGTGGGCCGCCGGTTCGCGCAGCCGCATGGAGGCGCTCATCGCCATCGCCGATTCCACCGAGGTCAACGCCTTCGTCATCGACGTGAAGGAGTCGGACACCTTTCTCGCCTACGACAGCACTTCGATCCCGCTGGCGAAGGAGATCGGCGCCGACCAGCGCCCCGCCACCACGTGGCTCCCCGCGCTCGTCGACACGCTGCAGGCGCACGGGATCTACTCCATCGCCCGCATCGTCGTGTTCAAGGACCGCCAACTCGCCGAGCGGAAGCCGGAACTGGCGATCCGTCACGTGAACGGGAGCGTCTGGCGCGACAACAAGGGCGGGGCGTGGGTCAATCCGTACGATCGTCGCGTGTGGGACTACAACGTGGCCATCGCCCGCGAGGCGCTCGACATGGGCTTCTCGGAGCTGCAATGGGACTACGTGCGCTTTCCCGATGTCACGGCGCGCATGCGCACGGTGATGCACTATCCGGGAAGCAACGGCGTCTCTCGCGCCGAGAACATCCGCAACTTCATTCGCTACTCCAAGGAGAAGCTGCGCGACTTCCAGGTACCTGTCACCGCCGACGTCTTCGGGCTCGTCACGCACCTCGAGGGAGATGTCGACATCGGGCAGCACTGGGAGACGGTCATCTCCACCGCCGACGTCGTCCTCCCGATGGTCTATCCGTCGCACTACTCGGCGGGGCTCTACGGCTTTCCGCGTCCCATCGCCAAGCCGTACGAGATCGTGCGCCTGGCGACGGCCGACGCGATGGAGCGCACGCGCTTCGTGCGCGACTCCGCCAAGGTCGCCGTGGGCGAGGTGATGCCGTGGCTGGAGGCGATGAGCATTCGCGGGGCGAGCTACGGCCCGGCCGAGCTGCGCCAGCAGATCCAGGGCGTCTACGATGCCGGGGCCAAGAGCTGGGCGCTGTGGAACCCGGGGTCGCGCTATGCCGAGTTTGTCGGAGCGCTGCGCACTGCGCGCGGCACTCCGTCGCCCATCGAGCGTAGCGGCTGGACCGCCCCGCAGTGGACGTTGCCGCGCGAGCGGTTGAGCAAGGTCATCGCGGCGCGCGAACGTCGCGCGCGTGCCGACTCCGTGGCCGCGGCAACTGTCCCGGGCGCCGCCACGCCGGCGCCGCCGCCCGGTGCCGCCAAGACGCCGTAACCGTCAGCAGCAAACGTTGGCCGAGCACCACCCGACGTCACCGCCCCACTCCCCATCCCTTCATCGCACGCACGCCATGCCCCGTCACCACGTCGAAAGCTCGCGCGGCCCCGCCGCCATCGGCCCCTACTCGCACGCCGTCTGGGCGGGCGACCTGCTCTATTGCTCCGGCCAGACGCCGATCGATCCTGCGGTGGGGAAGCTCATCGAGGGTGACGTGGAGGCGCAGACGCATCGCGCCTTCGACAACCTGCAGGCGGTCGTGGAGGATGCGGGGCTCACGATGGACGACGTGATCAAGTGCAACGTCTATCTCACCGACATGGCCAACTTCCCGCAGATGAACGCGGCCTATCTCACCCGCTTCGCGCGTCCCTTCCCGGCGCGCACCACGGTCGCCGTGGCCGGCCTGCCGCTTGGCGCCCTGGTGGAGATCGAACTCGTCGCGAAGCGCCCGTGATCGGTGCGTGATGCGAGGGTGCGCGAGTGCCAGGCACGCGCGCACCCTCGCTCACCGGTCGAGGACGCCGGTGAGCCAGTGCAGGACGTTGAGCACGAACTGCGGATTCTGCTCGGCCATGGGGGCATTCATCCCCATCGGGTTTCGCTTGGGGCCTGCGCGCTGGGCGCTGAACATCGCCGCCTCGCCGAAGAAGGCGACCCGCCCGCGCTCCACCTTGCGCGTGGCCCCCTGCAGCCACCCCCCCACGGGGCGCGCCGGCGTCGTCTCCGTGAACTGCCACGCATAACGAGGCTCGAGCGAGACGAAGTCTGGCGGGAGGATCATGACCGGCTGCAGGTCACGGGCGCGCCCCTGAAAGGCCTGCCCCGTGAACGAGCGCACCTGCGTGACGCGCTCGGTGGAGTCGCGCCCGGCGACGATGGGGTGCATGGCGAGCGTCCCATCGGAAGGCCGGAAGAGTGTAGGGGTGGCGAACGCCGAGTCGCGCCCCGCCTTGCTGGTGAATCCCTTGACCGCGAAGCCATCGGCGAAGGCGACGTCGAACGCCGCGGCAAGCGCGGAGGCCGCGCCGGCCAGCGGCATGTGGTCGGCGATCAGCAGGAGCGCACCTCCGGTGCCGACCCAGTTCCGTACCGCGGCGATCTCCCCCTTCGCGAAGGCGGACGGAGTAGGCGTGGGATACGTGTTCCACTCGGCGTCGCTCCACTGGGCGTTGGAGATCACCAACACATTGCAGCTGCCGAGCGCCGTGCTGGTGAACGGGGAGCGGGAAGGCACGACCCGAAAGCCGTCGCGTCGGGCCAGTTCGCCAAAGGCGAAGAACCGATTGTCGAGCGTGTGGAAGTTGTGGTGCGCCTCGTCGAGACAGATCACCGGCCCCTGGCCGGCCGCGTAGGCCGGGCGAGGCACGGGCGGGCGGAAGGCGCTGTCGGGGAGCTGCTGAGCGCCCACCGGAACGGCGAACGTCAGGGCGAGCAGGAGGGTGCGACGTGCAGCAGCAGTCATCACGAGAGCCCCCAGGTGATGGGCGAGTTGATCTCGATGGTCGTCAGCTGAGACGATCGCATCAAGGCATCAGGGACGAAGCGTACACCACGGCGGGCCAGGTGGCGGCCCACGCCAGGAGGAACCGATTGAGGCCGAAGGCCGCGACATTGCCGAGGTGGAACAGGCCGGCGATGGAGACCATCACGAGGGCGAGTCTGGGGTCGAGAAAGGCGACCGGGAAGAGGCATTCGAAGAGCATCACGCTCCACGACGCCGCGAGCAGCGCCGTGCGCCCCGACAGCAGCCGTCGCAGCGCCGCCGGTGTCCCGAAGTGCGGGGTCGCAACGAACGAGGCCAGCGCCGCGCCCGACCGCCACGGCGCGTTGATGATCTTGACCACGCCGGCGATGAAGTACGACATCATCGCCTGCGCCGCCACGTAGAGCAGGGCCGCGCTCACCAGCACGCCCGAGGGGATGCCGAGCCAGTCGCCGAGCGGCCCGGCCGCGTGCGCGACGACCAGCGCGGTGAGGACGACCATCTGCATCATGTCGCTGCCGCCGTTGCTGCTGCCGCGAAAGCGGATGTTCACGAGGAGCGACGTGATCCAGAGCGCCGGCGCCACCCCCGGCCGCACCCCCGCCAGCAGCAACGCGGCGAGGGCGAGCCGAGCGACGAGGAGGGCGAGGAAGGGGCGATAGGCGAGGAGCGGGGCGAGCCATCGGAGTTCCGGCGCGAGCGTCGCCCACCGCCAGGTCCCGTCATCGGCCAGGGCGCGGCGGGTCACGAGCAGTTCCAGCGTCCCCTGGATCACCGCGGCGGCGGCGACCATTTCGACCAGGCGCAGTGTGGTCCCCGCGTCGGGGGGTGTCATACCTCGTGCTCGCGGGAGATGACGAGGTCACCCGGCGCGCTCCCTGGGGTGCGGTCCGACGCAGCGCCGGCCGCGTGCGACGTCTCCACGAGCTTGAACTGGCAGGTCGCGCCACGCGGGACGTTGCCGTCAGCCGCAAGGTTGGCCCGCACGAGGTTGAGCACCAGCTGGTAGGAGACCAGCGACTCCGGGCCTCGCGGGTCGGTGTCGTCCCAATCGCCCACATCCATGAGCAACCGCTCGAGGAGCGATTGCTGGGCGAGCAGCAGGTTGCCGGCCGGGTTCCAGACCAGGTGCACGACCGATCGCGGCGGCGGAGCGAGAATCGGTCGCCATGCGCCGAACGACGCGCCATCCGGTGCAACGCGCACCAGGAGCGTGGGCGTCACCTGCAGGTCATCGAAGAAGCGCCACGACGGGACGAGCACTCGCACCAGTGACACCACGGGATGCCGAACCTCGGCGCGCGGCAGGAGGGCGACCAGGACCAGGAGGACGGCGACGGCCACCAGCACGAGGCCCTGCGGCGAGTCGGTCATCGCGGGCCGGGGCGCGCATCGACCAGCGATTCCGGCGCGGCGTCGCGCACCTCGTCCCACGACCACCCGCGCTCGCGCATCACGCGCAGCGACAGCGCCTGGTAGCGCTTGGCCAGGCGTCGCCCCTCGGCATCGCGCACCAGCGGCTCGTGGCACCAGGCGGGGGGCGTGGCGCCTAACGCGCGGTAGACCAGGAGCTGGCGCGCGGTGGAGAGCAGGAGGTCCTCCCCGCGCACCACCTCGGTGATCCCCATCGCGATGTCGTCGGCCACGACGGCGAGTTCGTACGCCGGGATGCCGTCGCGGCGCCAGAGGACGAAGTCGCCGAAGTCGCGCCCGGCCTCGAAGGCCTGGTCGCCGCGCCGGGCGTCGGTGAAGCGCACCACGTCGCCGTCCGGGACTCGAAAGCGCCACGTCACGCCAAACGGTTCGGCATGCTCGCGCTCGGCGCCGGCAGGTGCACGCCACTCGGGCGGGAAGATCGGCTCGGCCCCTTCTTCGTCTTCGTGCGGTGCGAGAGCGGCATCGCGCAGCTCCTTGCGACTGACGTGACTCGGGTAGATCACGCCGGCATTCCGCAGCTGGCGCCAGGCATCGACGTAGACGGCGGTTCGCTGTGACTGGTAGAGTGGCCCTTCCGTCCACTCGATCCCCATCCACGCAAAGTCGTCGAGCATCTGTTGCGTGTATTCGGGGCGACAGCGAAGCGGGTCGAGGTCCTCGATGCGCAGGACGAGTGCCCCCTCCGCCTCGACCGACCGCCGCCACGCCGCGTGAAAGGTGCGCGCATGGCCGAGGTGCATCTCACCGGTGGGGGTGGGGGCGAGGCGTCCGCGGTAGGTCGGCACGTGGGGGGAGCGCGTGGAGATCTGGTGGAGTGCTGGTGGTCAAACGGGCGAGCGAGCGCGAGCGGTCATTTCGGCGCCCCCTGAATTGGCGCAGGTGCACGCCGGGAGTGCAAGTTGGGAGACCCCACCTCACGCACATGGCGCTCTCCCTTCGTCCCGCGACCGTCGCCGACATCCCGGCGCTCAACGCGCTCATCGAGCGTTCGGCGCGCCAGCTGAGTATCGGCTTCTACACGCCGGCGGAGATCGACGCCGCCGTCCGGTATGTCTTCGGGGTGGACACGACCCTCGTGGGCGACGGGACGTACTTCGTGGTGCATGACGGCGAGGTGTTGGCGGGGTGCGGTGGCTGGAGCCGGCGCCGCACCCTGTACGGCGGCGACCAGCGCCCGGTGGAGGTTGGCTCGGCGGCCGGTGCACCCAGCGACCAGCTGCAACCCGGTGTCGATGCTGCCAAGGTCCGCGCCTTCTTCGTCTCGCCCGACTTCGCGCGTCGCGGAGTGGGGCGCTTCCTCCTCGATGCGTGTCTCTCGGCGGCGCGGGCGGCGGGGTTCACCAAGGTCGAACTCATGGCGACGCTCCCGGGCGTCCCGTTCTACGCCGCGCTGGGCTTTCGTCCGGTGCGCGAAGTGACCGACCCCCTCCCCGACGGGACGCCGCTTCGTTTCGTGCAGATGGATCGCGACATCACGCCACCCCGAGCCAACCGCCTCGTGAACCGTTCCGCCGCCTCGCCGCTTACGTCGTTCGTCATCGCCGCGCTCGCGCTGGGCGCCGCCAGCTGCAGACCGTCCGCCGGCGAACCCGCGGCGCTCATCCTGACGAACGCTCGCGCCTATACGCTGTCGTGGAACGAGCCCTCCCCCGATGGCGTCCCGGCGGCCAACGCACCGTGGGACTCGTCAGGCGGATGGCGGCACGACGCGACGGCGGTCGCGGTACGTGGCGGTCGCATCGTCTACGTCGGGAGCGATTCCGGGGCGCTGGCGCTGCGCGGCGACAGCACTCGAGTGATCGACCTCGCGGGTGGCGTCCTCCTTCCAGGGCTGGTCGACGCCCACACGCATGTGGCCGAGCTGGGGCAATCGCTCGACCGCGTGAACCTCACCGGACTCGCGACCGAGGAAGAGGCGGTGGCACGCATCGTCGAGCGCGCCGCGACCACTCCCAAGGGCGAGTGGATCATCGGCGTCGGGTGGGACGAGGGGGCGTGGGCGAATCGCTACCCTGACAAGACGCTGCTGACGGCGCGCGTCCCCGACCATCCGGTCGTGATGCGCGGGCTGCACGGCTTTGCGGCGTGGGGGAACGCGCTGGCGCTGGAGAAGGCGGGAATCACGCGCGCAAGCGAGGCACCAACCGGCGGCGAGATTCGCAAGGATGCCTCGGGTGAGCCGACCGGGTTGTTCCTCAACCGCGCCGTCCCGCTGCTCGACGACGCCGTCCCCGTCCCGTCGCCGTCACAGCGCGACGCACAGGTGATGCGGGCGCTGCACGTGATGGCCGACGCCGGCTACACCGGGGTGCACGAGGCCGGTGTCGCCCCCGACGTGATGGCGTCGTTCGAGCGACTGGCGGCCTCCGATTCGCTTCCGCTGCGCGTGTACGCGATGCTCAGCGGGCGCGACTCGGCGCTGGTGCGGGCGTGGATCACGCGGGGGACCTTCGCGTCGCCTAACGGGATGCTGGTCGTGCGCGCCGTGAAGGCGTACTTCGATGGCGCGTTGGGATCGCGCGGGGCGCAGCTCCTCGCCGACTACTCCGACAAGCCTGGGCACCGCGGGGTGAGCGGCGGCGCGTACGGCTTTGATCGCACGGTGGTGGGCGATGCGATGTCCGCCGGCTTTCAGGTGGGGATCCACGCCATCGGCGACGCCGGCAACCGCGCCACGCTCGACTTCATCGACTCGGTCTACGCCGCCGCTCCCAGGTCGCGTGGGCTGCGCCATCGCGTGGAGCATGCGCAGGTCCTGAACATCGAGGACATTCCGCGTTTCTCCACGAGTGGCGTCATCGCGTCGATGCAGCCGCCGCACGCGGTGGAGGACAAGGGATGGGCCGAGCAGCGCCTCGGACCGGACCGCATCGAGGGGGCCTACGCCTGGCGCACGTTGCGCCGCCAGCGCGCGCACCTCGTCTTTTCCTCCGACCTCCCCGGCTCGGGTTGGAGCCCCTTCTACGGACTGCACTCGGCGATCAGCCGGCAGGACACCACGGGCGCGCCGACGGGGGGATGGTACCCGGAGCAGCGCATGACGCCGGAAGAGGCGGTGCGCGGCTACAGCACGTGGGCCGCGTACGCGGGTTTCGACGAAGAGCAGGCGGGGACGATCGCGGTGGGGAAGCGCGCCGACTTCACGGTCATCACCGTGGATCCGTTCCGCGTGGCCGCACCCGCAGAGCTGCTCTCCGGTGCGGTGCAGCTGACGGTATCGCGCGGGCGGGTGACGTACCAGCGAACGCCGTGAACGTGAAGACGGGGGCGGGTGCTATTGCGAGATCTGCGTGTCCATCCAGCCGTGGCGCTGGAAGAGCCAGAACGACATCGCGTTGATCTCGCCGTCGTAGCTCCCGGTGACCACGCGGTTGGGCCACACCCAGGTGCTGAGGATGGGCCACTTCTCGAAGTTGCGTGCCTGCACCTTGCTCAGAAATGCCTGGCGCGCGCTGATGTAGTTGAAGAGCGCGTCGACCGTCTTGTCGCTCTTCATCTGCGCCCAGCGCGCCTTGACCTGCGCCGCAAAGGCCGGGTCCTGGAAGAGGCGCGTGAACCACTGCGCCGTGCGCGTGTGCCACCCCTGCACCAGGTCGGCGCCGTCGTAATTCACATTCCCCATCGCCAGGTCAAAGTCCCACACCGGGCCGAAGAAGAGCTTCCCGCCACGCTTCTTGTAGAGGTAGGTGCTCAACCGCAGGTTGCCGTCGACATTCTTGAACAGCTCGTTGACGATGTAGTAGCGAATCGCCGATTCGACGTCGATGTAGGCGGCGTAGCCTGCCTGCGGATCGGCGAACTGCGGGCTGTAGATCGCGTCGTCGACCTGCTTGATGTAGTTGGTGATGTACGCGCGGTGCTTGGCCCACGCCGGTTCGTTGAGCGTCTCCGGGTTGGAGAGGCAGAAGATCATGCGAGTGCGCGTGGAGTTGAAGCAGAAGTCCTCCCCGCGCCGCTCGTCGACCTCCATCAGGTAGCCCCCGGTGACGTTGGTCGCCGAGGTATCGCTGGCCTTGAGTTCGGGGATGTTCACGCGGTCCGGCGCGATACGGACGTGCTCCACCAGTTGGTATACGCCCTGATACGCGCCATTGAGGCTCATCTCGACGAACTGCGAACGCGGCGTCCATTCCATCCCCAGCTTGCGACTGAGTTCGAAGGTGACGTCGTTGCGGATGAGCGTCTTGTCGGAGTAGTTGGCGAGCAGGACCCAGTGCCGGTTGGCCGGCATCCCCATGAGCGCCGTGCTCGTGCCGAGCTTGATGCGATACGGCTTCTTGGGCATCCCCCACGTGGTGTTGCCACGCCCGCGAATCTCGAGCGCCCCTTCCTGCATGATGGCGCCGTCGGTCCCGGTGATCCGGTAGCTCCCGGTGATGTACTCCTCCTTGGACGTGATCGCCGCGCCGAAGGTCGTGCTGAGCGTAAGCGTCGGGAGGGCCTCGGCCACCGGGAAGGTCGGCGTCGGCGGGGGGACGACATCGGGGGGGGCGACGGGATCTTCGCCGCAGGCCACGACGAGAAGTGCCACGACCAGGAGGGCGACGGCGCGCTTCGGTGCGCGAAAGCCGAACCACCGCGCCGAAGCGCCTGCGACTGCCCGCCATTCTGCCAACGACACGACAAACTCCTGCGCGTGACTGATCGGCCGTGCAGGCGGCAGGGTGCCGCGGCGGCCTTCGGCAATCTACTCCGTGCGGCGATGCCCGGCGGTAGGCGCCGTCACACCGTCGGGGGCGCGCAACGCACCGAGCGCGCCCGCCCTCCAACGCCGCCGACCGCTACACCCGCTCGATCACCGGACGGCCGTGTGGCACCCGCCAGCTCGACGCCGTCTCCACCGGAGCCCCCGGACGCGTCACGAACGGCACGACGCGATAGTCTGCACGCCACTCGTCAGGCGTGACACGGCATCGCACATAGCCACGCTTGGCGTTGTGCCACTTCATGTACGGGTTGTCGGAACGCGTCGCGTTCCACCCCGGGTAGACGTCCATTCCATCGCCACCCGACGACATGCTCGTCCCCACAAACTCGGCTGCCACCGTCGGTCGCCCCAAACGATCGAACGACGACTGCAGCTCGTTGACGTAGCTGGCATGGATGTCACCGGTGAGCACGACCGTGCGCCCCTTGGCCCGCTCACCGATCGCGCCCAGCAGCCGATCACGCGCGACGGGATAGCCCGCCCACTGGTCCATCGACACCTGGATGTCGGCGCCGGGGCGATTGTCGAGCGGCGCCATCATCACCTGCTGCGCCAGCACCTGCCAGGTCGCGCGCGACTCGCTGAGGCCGTTGAGCAGCCACCGCTCCTGGGCGTCGCCCATCATCGTCCTCGACGGATCGTTCCAATCGCCGCAGGGGATCACACGCTGGCCATCGCCGCACGCCTGGTCGCTGCGATACTGCCGCGTGTCCATCACCCAGAAGCGCGCCAGCGCCCCCCAGTTGGCGGTGCGCGTGATGTTGAGGTCGGCCCACGAACGGGCTCGCGGCACGCGCACCGGCTGGTGCTCCCACCACGCCTGGTAACCGGCCGCGCGGCGCTGGCGCATCTGCTCGTCCGACTCGAAGACGTTCTCGCCGACGGACCCCGCGTAGTTGTTGTCGACTTCGTGGTCGTCCCACGTCACGATCCACGGGCACATCGCGTGCGCCTTCTGTAGCGCGGGGTCGAGCTTGTATTGCGCATAGCGATCGCGATAGTCCTCGACCGTGATGATCTCGAAGCCGTGATGCGGGCGCACGACGTCCTCGCGCGTCGCCGTCTCGTAGATGTAGTCCCCGAGGTGCGTCACGAGGTCGAGTCGTTCGGCGGCCAGGTGGTCGAAGGCGGTGAAGAGCCCCTGCTCGTAGTGCTGGCACGAGACGAAAGCGAAGTCGAGCGGTTGCTGCGCGCCGTCGGGAGGGGTGGTGCGCAAGCGCCCGACCGTGCTGCTCCCCGCCGGAAGCGTGAAGCGGTAGAAGTACCACCGATCGGGGGCGAGCCCCTGCACGTCGACGTGCGCGGAGTAGCCGAGTTCGGGCGCGCACGTGTAGCGCCCGCGCTTCACGACCTTGCTGAACCCCTCGTCATCGGCCACCTCCCAGTCGAGCACCACCTTCTGCCCATCCATCCCCCCGTGCGGCGCGAAGGGGTCGGGGGCCAACCGCGTCCAGATCACGCAGGCGTTAGGCGTGGGATCACCGCTGGCCACGCCGAGCGCAAACGGATTGCCGCTCAGCACCGGCCGTGTCGTCAGGCGCCACAGGTTGGGGGCGCCGGCGCAGAGCACCGCGTAGCGGGTGAGGTCGCTGAGGAAGAGACGGCGATCCATTGGGGGAAGACGAGAAGACGAGAAGACGAGAAGACGAGTGACGGCTTCGAGAGGGATGGTGGATCGCTCGTGGTCCAGCGGCAAGGGGAGCAACGGGTGGCTTTGTACTGGCTTGGTCACGCCTCACGCAGGAAATTCCGCCGTACCCCCCATCTCGTCTTCCCGTCTTCCCGTCCTCCCGTCTTCCGCCCCATGAAGCCCGTCTATTTCCCCTCCGCCGACGCCTGGCGCGAATGGCTCGCCGAGTTTCATGCCTCGGCGACGGAGCTGCTCGTCGGGTTTCACAAGTCGGCGACCGGCAAGCCCAGCATGTCGTGGCCACAATCAGTCGACGAGGCGCTGTGCTACGGCTGGATCGACGGGGTACGCAAGCGCGTCGACGACGAGCGCTACACGATTCGCTTCACCCCGCGTCGGTCGACGAGCATCTGGAGCGCCGTGAACATCAAGCGTGTGGGCGAACTCGAGGCCGAGGGGCGCATGCAGGACGCGGGACGCGCCGCGTTCGCCAAGCGACGCGAGAACAAGTCCGGCATCTACGCCTACGAACAGCGACGCGACGTGCTCGACGAACCCTACCTCGGCACGTTCAAGAAGTCGCGCGCCGCCTTTGCCTTCTTCGAGTCGCAACCGCCGGGATACCGGAAGACCGCCATCTGGTGGATCGTCAGCGCCAAGATGGAAGCCACACGCGAGCGCCGCTTGGCCGAACTGATCGATCACTCGAAGAACAACCGCCGCCTCCCCGGTCTCGAAACCCGGAAGCCCAAGCCCTAGCCCCCTTCTCGTCTTCCCGTCTACCGCTACCTGTACCCCGCCGCCTGCAACTCGAACAGCTCCGCGTATCGCCCATGCTGCGCCAGCAGCTCCTCGTGCGTCCCCGCCGCCTCCACCGTGCCGTCCACCAGGACGAGGATTCGATCGGCCATGCGCACGCTCGAGAAGCGATGCGAGATCAACACCCCCGTCTTGCCGTGCATCAGCTCCTTGAAGCGCTGGAACACCTCGAACTCGGCGCGGGCGTCGAGCGCGGCCGTCGGTTCGTCGAGCACGAGCAGTTGCGCATCGCGCATGTAGGCGCGGGCGAGGGCGAGCTTCTGCCACTCGCCGCCTGACAGGTCCACGGCACCACGAAAGCGGCGGCCCAGCACCTGGTCGTATCCCTTGGGCAGTCGCCTCACCACCTCGTCGGCCAGGCTGCGCTGCGCCGCCGCCTCGATGCGTGCGCGATCGTCGCGCTGTGACATGCGGCCAACGGCGATGTTCTCCGCCGCCGTGAGGTCGTAGCGCACGAAATCCTGGAAGATCACGCCAAGGTTGGCGCGCACCGCGTCCAGGTCGTACTCGCGCAGGTCGTGCCCGTCGAGGAGGATGCGCCCCTCGTTCGGGTCGTAGAGGCGGGTGAGCAGCTTCACCAGCGTCGTCTTCCCGGCCCCGTTCTCGCCGACGAGGGCGAGCACTTCGCCGGCGCGCAGCGTGAAGTCCATGTGACGTACCGCCCACGTCTCGCTCCCGGGATAGCAGAAGCCCACGTCCTCGAAGACGAACCCCTGGCGGATGGGGGTCGGGAACGGGCGCGGATTCTCGGGCGACCGGATGGCCGGCGTGAGTTCGAAGAAGGAGAAGAGGTCGTCGAGATAGAGCGCCTGCCCTGCCAACTGCGAAAAGCCTGCGAGTAGCCCTTCGAGCAGTCCGCGCAGCCGCCGGAACGAGGCCGCGCCGAACGTGAGGTCGCCGATGGAGAAGTCGCCCGCCACCGTGCGCCACGACAGGTAGGCAAAGGCCCCGTAGTAGCCGAGCGTCCCGATCGTGGTGAGCAGCGTCCCCCACCCGGCGCGACGGACGGCGAGCGCACGCGTGGCGCGGTAGTAGTCGCCCGCCAGCTGCCGATACCGGTCGATCAGGAAGGCGTGCAGCCCGAAGATCTTCACTTCCTTGGCCGTCTCGGCGCTCGCCCCCGTTCGGCGCAGGTAGTCGAGCGTGCGCTGGTCGGCGGTGCGCGTGTAGGCGAGGGCGTAGCCTTGGGCGCTGAAGTGCGCCTCTCCCAAAAAGGCCGGGACGAGCGCCGCCAGGAGCAAGAGGATGAGCCACGGCGTGAACAGCGCGAGACCGGCCGCGAGGGAGAGGATCGTGATCGCGTCCTGCGCCTGCGAAAAGAGCTGGCTCATGAGCGCCATCCGCCCGCTCGCCTGCCGGCGCGCGCGCTCGAGCTTGTCCTGCGACTCGCTGTCCTCGAAGTCCTGCAGGTCGAGCGTCGCCGCGTGCTCCATGAGGCGCACGCTGGTGCTGATGCTGAAGCGCTCGGCAAGCAGCCCGTCGATGAGCGACGTCACCCGCCCCAGCACGTCGCTGGCGACGGCGAGCCCGAACTCGGCCGCCAGCAGCCACGCGAGATGATGCAGGCGCCCATCCGTGCGCCACGCGGCCAGCCCGCCAGCCGCACCGCCGCCGGCCACCAGGACGACTTCGTCGATGATGAGCTTGCCCACGTACAGCGTCATCACGGGGAGGAGCGCGCGCAGCAGGCGCACCACCAACGTCCACACCGTGAGCGATGGGCTGGTGCGCCAGACGAGCCCCAGGAAGGGCGGCACGTTGCGCAGCGCGACCATCCGGTCGCGGAACGTCGTGGGAGGGGCGTTCGGGGTGGATCCCGCGCGCCGAGCCTCGAAGCGGGTGCGCTCCGGGCGAGGTCCATCGATTGGCATGATGAACGATAGCGGCCAGCGCCGGGAATCGTGCCCGACGCTGGCCGCGTATCCGCCTCTGTCTCGCGCCAGGCTACGGTGTCGACGCCCCCTTGGGCGGCACCGCCTCCATCAGCAGCGCGAGCCCATCCTTGAGCGTCGCATCGCCGGTGCGCGCGCCGGCGTACTTCCCCAGTCGCACCACCACCATGTCGCGGTCGGGGATGATGATCGTGCTCTGCCCCCCCGCCCCGCGGAACGAGAAGGCATCCTTGGGAATGGGATCGCCACCGTCGCCGTTGACCCACATGAAGCCGCCGCCGTAGATCGGACGACCGTCGGCGACCCACGCGGGGGCCAGAGTCTTCACGTGATCGACGTAGCCCTCGGGGAGGAGTCGCTCGCCGTTCCACACGCCATCCTGCACGTACAGGTTCCCCAGGCGCACCCAGTCGCGCGCCGCCAGGAACTCGGCTCCCTGCGTGAGGTTGTTGCCGTACGGGTCGGTGAAGAGCGTGGCGTCGCGGATGCCGAGCTTGTCGAACAGGTTGCGCTGCGGCCAGGTGCGATAGTCCTCGCCGCGCTTCTCGACCGCGAGGCGAATGAGGTAGTTCGCGAGCACGGGATCGGTGTTGCGATAGCGCCCGACGGTGTTGGGCTTCCACTGCTGCGGACGCGTCGCCGCCCACTCGTAGGAATTGCCGGCGCCGGTGTAGTACCAGAGGTGGTCGGGATAGCCTAACGACTTGTCGTATCCGGGGTCCTGCGGCGCGCGAATGCGCAGCCCGCTCGACATCCGCATGATGTCCATGATGCGGATCTCCTGCCGCGGATCGCCCGGCTGCTGCCACTGCGGAATGGGCGCCGGCTGCTCGAGCGTGTACGCACCCATCTGGATGAGGCGGGCGATCTGCGTCCCGGTGAGGCTCTTCCCCATCGACCAGCTTTCCAGCGGCGTGTGGATCCCGATCCCGGGCCCATATCGCTCGGCGATGATGCGCCCCTTGTACGTGACGATGAACGCCTCGGTCATCGCCGAGTCGGGGCCGAAGCCCACCGCGAGCGCCTGCGCCACCTTGGCCGAGTCGACCTCGGCGGGCCAAGGGGCCGGGGTGATGAGGTCGCCCATGGGCCACGGCGTCGTCGCTGCATCGGGGAGTTGGGGGGTGACGACGACAGGGGTGAAGAAGACCGAGTCCTTCCCCGCGGGGAGCGGGATGCACCCCTGGCTCCCGAAACGCTTGGCGACAACCCACACCCCGCTGGGGAGCTTGAGGCGCACCGTCTGCGTGGCGCGGTCGATGACGGTGTCGGTCACGACCTTGCGGTCTTCCGGCGGGCCGGTGAACCAGCCCACGTTGGCCGCCGCATCGGCCGGCTCGAGTCCGGTGATGAAGACGCCGGCACAGAGCGTGGTGGCAAAGCCGGCGATGGAGTGCTCGAGGGCGTCGCCGGGCGGCGGGGTCCACTCACCCGGGAGGGCGAGCGAGTCGCCACGTGCGATGACGCCGGCCAGGCGATTGCTGCTGGCGGCGGCGGGCGGGGCGGGCTGCTCGCGATTGCAGCCGACCGCCGTGAGCACGGCGACCAGCGCCGCAAGGGTGGCGCGAGACGGATGGGCGTCGAGAGGCGCACGGCGGGAGGGTCGGAGGGGGAGGGCGAGCCGCGATCTGGCCATCGCCACGGGGGCGGGGCGCGGCGGGGGGGGGGGAGGGGGTGGATCAGTGGGTCCGGCGCTCGCCCCCCCGGGGGGGGGGGGGGGGGGGGGGGGGGGGGGGGAAGGCGTCCCGGTCCTCTCCGCCCCCCTTGCCCCCGGCGGCGCCGACCTCTCGCCCATCGTCGCCGGCGCCTGGCGCATGGCCGACTGGGGGCTCGACCGCGCTGGGCGACTGCGCTGGATCGAGCAGAGCCTCGACCTCGGCATCACCTCGTTCGATCACGCCGACATCTATGGCGACTATTCGGTCGAGGGGCTCTTCGGGGAGGCGCTGGCGCTGGCACCCGCGCTTCGCGAGCACATGCAGCTCGTGACCAAGTGCGGAATCAAGCTGCGCTCCGAACGTCGACCGTCGCACGGCCTCAAGTGCTATGACACGTCGCCCGCGCACGTGGTCGCCTCGGTGGAGCAGTCGTTGCGGTCGCTGCGCACCGATCGCATCGACCTCCTCCTGATCCACCGCCCGGACCTCCTGATGGACCCGGACGAGCTGGCGGCGACGTTTCGGCAGCTGCAATCTCAGGGAAAGGTGCGGCATTTTGGCGTGTCGAACCACACGCCGTCGCAGTTCGCCCTCCTGCACCACCGGTTCCCGCTGTCGACCAACCAGGTGGAGCTGTCGCCGCTGGCCCTCGACGTGCTCTCCAACGGCACGCTGGATCAGTGCCGCGACCTGGGGGTGCGCCCGATGATCTGGTCGCCGCTGGCCGGCGGGCGCCTGTTCACCGCCAGCGACGAGGCATCGCAGCGCGTTCGCCTCGCCCTCGAGGCGGTGGGAGCGGTGCACGGCGTCTCGCCGGCGACGGTCGCCTACGCCTGGATCCTGCGGCACCCCGCGCGCCCCGTCCCGATCACCGGCTCGGGACGCGTCGAGGCGCTGCGCGAAGCGGTCGCCGCGCTCGAGGTCACGCTCGCGCACGAGGAGTGGTATCGCATCTGGAGCGCCAGCGCCGGCCGCGAGGTCGCGTAGCGGGCCCTCACCGCCGGCCGTCACCGCCGGCCGACACCGGCTGCCTAACGATGCGGACCATCCGCACCCGGCATCGCCGCGCTCGTCAGGCCGCGCCCGCGGCGGGCACCGGTGGCGCCGCCGCGACCACGTCGTCGCGGCTCAGGCGCGCCACCAGCGCTGTCGCCGTCACGTCGCCGGTTACGTTGATCACGGTCGCGAACATGTCGGGGATGAGGTCGACCGCGATGAGCACTCCCACCCCTTCGGCGGGGAGACCGATCGCCGTCAGCAGCGGGGTCAGGAGGAGAAAGGCACCGCGTGGAACGCCGGGGGCCGCGAACGAGAGCAGGACGGCCGCGGCGGCGACGATCCCCAACTCACGTGCACCGATCTCGATGCCATACACGCGCGAGACGAACAGCACGCCGACGACCCACGCCACTCCCGCCGCCGGCTTGAAGACCGAGACGGCGAGCGGCAGGACGAAGCCGCTCACCCGCGCCGGGATCCCCATGGCATCGGCGCTCGACACCATCGCCGGGAGCGAGGCGATCGACGAGCTGCAACTGATCGCGATCATCTGTGTGGGCAGCACGGCGCGCGCAAAGCGCCCGATCCCGATCCCACCCAGCGAGGCCACGATCGGATACAGCAACGCCACGACGATCGCACTGCCGATCGCGAAGCTGGCGATGTAGTAGCCGACCGCCCCGACCAGCGCCCCCCCTCCCTGCACCGCGAGCGGGAGGACGAGCGCGAAGACCGCGATCGGGGCGAGCGTGATGATCCACCCCACCAACAGGAGCATCACCTCGCCTAACGCCTTGAAGAAGCGCACGAGCGGCTCTCGTGACTCGGGGGCGCTGCGCGCCGTGGCCAGCGCCAGCAGGAAGACGAAGACGATCAGCGACACCATGTTGCCGCTGGCGGCCGCTTCCACCGGGTTGGGGGGGATGAGCGTCGTGAACCACTCCACCACCCCGACCGGCGTCCCGCTCGAACGCACCTGCTGCGCCGCCTCCGCCGCCCCCGGCGGGAGGGGGATCCCGCCATCGGGCCACGGGAAGAGCGCCGTGACGAAGGGCATCGTCACCGCCGGCACGAGAGCGCCCATCGCCAGCAGCGACGCGAAGACGACGAGCGTGCGCCCGCCGAGGCGCCCCACCGTGCGCAGGTCGGCCACCGACGCCACCCCGGTGATCAGGAGGGAGACGACGAGCGGAATCACCGTCATGCGAATCGCATTCACCCAGAGCGTCCCGATCGGCTGGATGGCCGTCGCCAGCTGGGCCAGGCGCGCGTTGCCACTGGCCGCGATCAGCGCACCTAACGCCAACCCCACGACGAGCGCCACGAGCACCGCCACCCCGTCGCTCCCCCGGCGCGTCATCGGCGGCATCGGCGGCATCCGAGGGACCGCGCGACGGGGGCAGGACCGGTCGCGCCGGTGAGCGAAGAGTCGGGCATCAGGCGAGGACTGAGGGGATCGTGCGTGAAACGCGTGGGGAACGCGACGGGACGCAACGCGTCCACCGCGGTGCCGCGAAAAGGCCGCGGTTGTGGAACGAGCGCGCGCACGCCACACCGGTCCGCCGCGCGACGGAGCGGCAAGTTGTGCCGGAATGTGACAGCCCGCCCACGCGCTGGCCAGTCACGCGTGCCGGCAGGGGCCGGGTGGCCCCCAGGGCGATCGGGGGACACGTTGCGCACCGCGCGCGCGGGACGCAGCTTCACGCCTCGCGCGAGCGCCCATGGCGGCGCTCCGCCCGCACTCCCTAACGATCGCGTCCCGCCCCTCCCCCCTCGGTTCCCCGCGTCTTCGCCCCCCGCGAACGATCCCATGACCTACGCCGCCATTACCGGGTGGGGCAAGTGCATGCCCCCCGCGATCCTCTCCAACGACGACCTCTCCACCTTCCTCGAGACGTCGGACGAGTGGATCACCTCACGCACGGGGATGCGCGAGCGGCGCGTATCGCACGTCACGGCGATCGAGATGTCGGTCGTCGCCGCGTCGCAGGCGCTCGCCTGCGCCGGTCTCGACGCCGCCGACGTCGACCTGATCATCTACGGCGGCGTCTCCAACGACGAACTGGTCCCCAACAGCGCCTCCGGCGTGCAGGTCGCCCTCGGCGCCACCAAGGCGGCGTCGATGGACATCAACACCGCCTGCACCTCGTTCTGCTACGGCCTGGCCACCGCCACCGCGATGATCCGCACCGGGATGGTGCGCAACGCCATCGTCATCGGCGTGGAACTCATCAGCCGCTACATGGACTGGAGCAACCGCAACGTCGCCGTCCTCTTCGGTGACGGGGCCGCGGCGGTGGTGTTGCAGCCGACGGAAAACGAGGAAGGGCTCGTGGGGAACGTGATGGGCTGCGACGCCGAAGCCCGGGCCTCACTGCGCGTGCGTGGCTTCGGCTGCACCTACTCCGGGCTCGACATCAGCTTCGGCGACACCATCTGGGACTTCGACGGACAGGTGATCTTCAAGCGCGCCGTGCACAACATGGCCGAGGCCTCGGTGCGCGTCCTCAAGGAACGCGGCCTCACCGCCGAGGACGTCCAGATCGTCGTCCCGCACCAGGCCAACCTGCGCATCATCGAAGCGGTCGCGAAGTACGCCGGCGTCCCCATGAGCAAGGTGATGGTCACCGTGCAGAAGTACGGCAACATGAGCGCCGCCACCGTCCCGGTGGCACTCGTGGAAGCGCTCGAGGAAGGACGCATCACGCCCGGCTGCAACATCCTCATCCCGGCCTTCGGCGGCGGCCTCACCTACAGCGCGCAGTTGGTGAAGTGGGGCTCTCGTATTACCCCGATCGGACATTCCGCGCGCACCCTCCCGCCGTGCACGAAAACGGCGCTGGAGATGGTGAATGAGATCCGGACCCATCAGGATCCGCACGGCCGGTCCGCCGCGGGGCTCATGACACCGGTCTTCGCCGAAACGCGCCGCTGAGCACGACGCCACGCACTCGTCGGACGGACGTGAGCGTGGCGGTGGACACACGGCGCCAAGGGGCCGTGCTGCTGAAGATCGTTGGACTGAAAGTGCCCAAGGCGCGAGGCGGCGCGGCGTCCCAAGGCGCGTTCGCCGCCCTCAGCGGTACATGAGGTAGCGGGCGCTCAGCGCCCGAAACGCCGCGACCTCCGACGACCACGCGGCGACGATCTCACGGGGCGTCCTCCCCGCCTGCAGCATCTCCTTGAGGCGCGGCGTCGCCGTCAACCGGTCCAGGGCGGCGTCGTTCCACACGAGGCGATCGGCGTGCAGCGTGTGCACCACCCACAGGAGCGCGACTCCGGTGGCGTACGGTTCGAACACGTCGCGGTCGGTCACGTGCAGCCGGATGCCGCGCAGCGGCTCACCGGCGAGTTCGGGGGGACGGCCGTGATACGGCTGCTGCACCGGGGTGAAGTGCACCGCCTCGAACGTCACCCCCGGAAGCGCGAGTGCACGCAGCATCGTGACGGCTCGCTCGTGGTCGAGCCATGGCGCCCCCACCTGCTCGAACGGATGGTCGGTGCCACGCCCTTCACTCACGTTCACCGCCTCGAACAGGCACGTCCCCACGTACGCCAGCAGCGACGAGAGGGTGAGCAGGTTGGGCGACGGTTTGCGCCAGGCGAGCCCCGTCTCGTCGTACCACATGCCGCGGCTCCACCCGGTCATCGGGACGACGTCGAGCGTCACCGCGCCACCGCCGCGCAACATCCGCTCGCCGTTGTACAGCCTGGCCAACTCGCCCATCGTGAGGCCGTGGACGACCGGGACCGGGGCGTACGATCCAAAGCGAAAGCGCGCGGCGCGATCGGTGACGAACCCCTCCATCCTCGCACCGGTGATCGGATTGGGACGATCGAGCACGACGACCGCGATCCCCCGCTCGGCCGCCGCTTCCATGACGAAGCCGAGGATGTTGATGTGTTCGTAGAAGCGCGCCCCCACCTCCTGGATGTCGAAGACGATCACCTCGACGCCGGTCAACGATTCGGGGGTGGGGCGGTGATGCTCGCCGTAGAGGTTGTACTTGGGGAGTCCGGTCGCGCGATCGGTCGCCACCTCACCGTCGCGGGTCGCCGAGTAGTCGTTGGACCGGATGTCGTACTCCATCCCGAAGAGGACCTTGAGCGTGGCTCCCGGATAGCGGTGCAGCGCGTCAGCCAGGTGGGTCCCGTCGGCAAGCCGTGCGCTGTGATTGGCCACAAGGGCCAGCGTCTTTCCCCGGATGAGGTGCGCGTACTCGGTGAGCAAGCGATCGGCCCCGACGGCCACGGGTGCGACCACAGGCGCCATCAGGGGCGAGGGCGCGGTCAGCCTCGCTGTCGCAACGGCGGGGGCGACGGGCCGGGCCGGCAGGCCAACCACGGAGAACAGCACGAGAGCGGGCGTCACGAACACGCGAGGTGACTCCGAGGGGCGTGAGAGTGGTGCGACGTGCGTGCGGCGCACCACAACCGCTCGTCGACGACTTGAATGGGACGGGGCGGGGAGCGACGTTGGAGCGTGCGTTCGCCCCCCTCTCCGGCATCCATGACGATACGTCGCGCCGCCCTCCTCTGCTGCACCGTCGCCGTGGCGCTCACCGCGGTGTCGCCCAGTGAGCAGCAGGCTCCAGCGCCGCCATCGGCGCGCGATACCGCTCAGGAGCGCCTGTGGACTCCCGCTGTGCACGTTGACCGGACACTCGCCATGCGCCGGCCCTCGCACGACCTGCGCGTGAACAGCACGTTTTCGCACGGCGGCATCGACGCCTCCACCCTCGTCCGCACGAGGGCTGGGTGATTGGTCTCCGACGTCGTCTCCGCGATGGAACCGACCGGGTGCGCACCGAGTCCGCTGGGCACTCCCGAAATGCGTTAGGCGCGCGGCGCGCCCTGCTGGTCGCACTCGCCCCGCTGCTTGGCGCTTGCGCGGCGGTGCATCGCCCGGCAGCGACGGTTGCGTCGCTCGAGCGTGATGCCGTCGCGGCGCGCGCGGTCGAGGAAGCGACGACCGATTCCATCGTCGAACGCCTGGCGCGGCGCGCGGTGGCCCGGGGCGATCGCACCATCGACATCCTGTTGCTCTCCGGCGGGGGGCAGAACGGGGCGTACGGCGCCGGCTTCCTGCGCGGGTGGAAGTCGCGCTCCGATGCCCCGATGCCCACCTTCGACCTCGTGACCGGGGTCTCGACGGGGGCGTTGCAGGCGCCGTTCGTCTTCCTGGGGACCGACGCCGCGCTCGACACGCTGGCCGCGCTGTATCGCCGATCGGCGGAGACGATCGCCCCCACGATCGACTGGCTCTTCTGGCTCCGGCGCACCGGTGGCCTGGTGAAGACCGATCGGCTGCGGCGCACCATCGCGCAGGTCATGGACTCGACGATGCAGGGGGCGCTGCAGGCCGGCTTTCGCGAGGGGCGCCAGCTCGCCATCAGCACGACCGACTTCGACCTCGCTGTCGCGCGCACGTGGGATCTCGCGCAGGAACTGTCGCCCGGGGTGTCGGCGCTCCCACGCTTGCACCAACTCCTGGTCACCTCGTCGTCGCTCCCGGGCGTCCTGCCGTCGCAGGTCATCGACGGACGCGTGCATCTCGACGGCGGGATCACCGGCAACCTCCTCCCGATCCTCACGCGGCCCCAGGTCTCGCGACTGGCGGCGGCGGTGCGTTCGTTAGGCGTGCAGGAGCCGTTGACGGTGCGGCTCTGGGTGATCATGAACCTGTGGACGCAGGCACCGGTCGCCGTGATGAATCCCGCCAGCCGCCGGGCGATCAACGGCCGCACGCTCCTGCTCCTCTTCTGGGCGCAGCATCCGCTGCTCCTGCCGCGCCTGGCGGAGCTGGCCGATGGGGTCAGCGCCGCGACCGATGGCGTGCGGATGGAGATGCACTTCACCGCCATTCCGGCCGCCGTGGCCAACGATCCCGCCGCCTTCAAGTTGTTCGACCGCGACTTCATGCAGCGGCTGGAGCAGATGGGCTACGCGCGTGCGCGCAGCGCCACCCCCTGGGAGGCCGCCCTCCCGTCGCCGTACGTGCGTCCGCGCTGAGGCGCGGGCGGGCGCGATCTCCCCGGCCACAGCGTGACGCCGGCGGTCACCCGAGCCGCCGTTCCATCTCGTCGGGGAGGCGTGGGTAGTCGCCCGAGCGCGTGAGCACCCGCACGCTGATGAGGCCGCGGTCGGCGCGGTCGATCGTCGCCTCCAGCGACTCGTCGCCGGCGCGCACCGCCCACCCTAACGAGAAGGCGACCGGCGCGCTGCGGGCCGCGGCATGTTGCAGCCGGCGGGCGACCTCCTCGGTGCGCAGCGCCGACTCCCCCTGCAGCACCACGAGGAACTCGTCGCCCCCCATGCGCACCACCGGCTCCTCGGCCCGCACCTGCCGCATGAGGAACCGCGCCATGCGCGCGAGCACCAGGTCGCCCTCGAGGTGCCCGTGCGCGTCGTTGTAGACCTTGAAGTGATCGATGTCGAGGAAGATGCACCCCCACGTCCCGACGCCGAGTTCGTGCAGCTGTCGGGCGAGGTCGAGCAGGAAACGGCGGTTGTAGCAGCCGGTGAGGGCGTCGCGCGTGAGTTGCTCGCGCAGCTGGTCCTCGAGCTGCTTGCGCTCCGTGATGTCGACGAGGATCCCGTGATAGAAGCGTTCGCCGGTGGCCTCGTCGACCACGGTGTACGACGTATCGAGCACGGTGCGACGCTGGCCATCGGGACGCACCAACGTCCATTCGAAATCGCGCACCGTCCCCTCGCGCTCCAGCGCCGCGAGCCATGCGTCCCGTCGTGCGGGATCGGCATACAGGTCCGCCGCATGGAACTGCCCGAGTTCACCCACCGATCGCACGCCAAAGATCTGCAGGAACGCCGCATTGGCGTCGAGGATCTTCCCCGCCGGGTCGGAGATGTAGATCCCCTCCCCGAGGTTCTGGGCCAGCAGTCGCAGCGTCTCCACATCGTCGAGGCTGCGGAATCGAGTCGGCGCCCTGAGCGGAGTCATGCTGCATAGTACGTGACGTCGTGACGATCGCGCACGACTTTTTTTCGTACGGTGGCGCCCGCCTGCCGTCGCGCGCATACCCCGAAACGACACTGCCCCGCAACGCCGATCGGCGTCGCGGGGCAGTGCTGAGACGCGAAGCTTACTTGAGCTTCGCCGCCTTGACTTCATCCGGCGTCCAGGGCGTGGTGCGCGTGGTCGTCGCGGCACGAACCGCAGCGACCTGCTCAGCCGTCACGGCAGCGGCCGTGTTGCCCCACGTCGAACGCTCATACGTGAGGATCGCGGCGATCTGCGCGTCGGAGAGCGACGCCCACGGAGCCATCACGTTGTTGAACTTCTGCCCCTTGACCGTGATCTCGCCCTGCATGCCATGGAGCACGATCGCGATCGGGATCTCGGCGTCGCCGGTGAGCCACTCGGAGCCGGCGAGCGGCGGATACAGGTTCGGAAGCCCTTCGCCGTTCTCCTGGTGACAGGTCTGGCAGACGAGGTACTCCGCCTTGCCATCGAGACCCGCCGCCGCCGGAGCAGCGGCCGCCGCCTCGGGAGCCGCAGCGGCCGGAGCAGCCGCGGTGTCAGTGGTCGCCGCCTTCTCGCCGCCGCCGCCGCACGCGGTCAGGGCACCCAGCGCCAGCAGGAGCGCCGGAGTCGTCAGAACAGAACGTCGCATGGAACTCTCGTCTTCTTGGGGTTACGTGGTGGGAGCGCAAAAGATAAGGCACACCTGCCCGCGCATGAACTGGTCAACGCCGAGACGCAGAAAAAAGTGCGCAAACGTCGCCAACACGACCGCGGAGTCCAATCGCCCTCGGGCGAGGGACATTCTAGCGTGCCAGTCGTTCGATAGAAAGCCGGAGCCGGCGTCGTCGCCGTGCTCACGCCCGGGGAGCACCGCGACGCACTCGCGTCGACCCCGGACCCATCACCGCATGACGTGAAAGGCGCCTTTCAGATACTCCATGTTGACCGCGCGCTTCTCGAACTCGACCGAATCCACGCTCCCGTATCCGAACGGGTTGGACTGCGGCAGGCCAACGATGTACGCGCGCCCCGGCGCGCGAGCGATCAACTCGCCCTGAGGGGGCCCCTCCTCGGCCTCTAGCCTGGCCCACGCCAGCGAGTCGTAGACGTAGACCCCGAGGAGTATCTGCGGGACGATGGCGCGGTCGTGCGGGAGATACTCGAAGAGCCGAGCGTCACGAATGCCCTGTTGGGCGAGGCGAGCACGCCCCTCAGGATCGTCGACCATGCGCACGCGATCGTCCCACGATGGCGGCGACTCAAGGCGCCACGACAGCGCCTGCATCGAGACTCCAGGCGCTGTTTGAGCGGCTTGCGCCGCAGAATCGCCTGCCGCGCCTCGCTCGCGTTCCTGCGAGCATGCCGCCAGCATCGCCGCCGCCGTGCCGATCATCAGCCAAGTTCCACGCATTCCAGCCCTCCGTCATCCCTCGGGTGATACACCCCCACCCCGCTACATCCGTGTCGCGTCGCCCAGCAGCCCCTTCACCATACGATACCAGAACTCCCGCGTCTCGTTGAAATGCCGCACGCTCAACCGCTCGTCACGTCCGTGCGCCCGGTCGTCGTCGCCGTCATACAGCGGCCCCGAGACCCCGTACACCGGGACGTTCAGGTTGCGCAGGAAGAGCCCGTCGGTCGCGCCGTTCTCCATGACCGGGATCGAGACCGCGCGAGGCCAGATCTCGCGCGACGCCGACTCGACCACCCCCATCACGTCCGGACGAAGGGGTGAGGCCGGACTCGGCGTGCTGACGCCGACGGTCGAGAAGTGGACCGAGGTGTCGCCGACCACCCGCTCGAGCGTCGCCTGCACCTCCCGCTCGCTCACCCCCGGGAAGATCCGGCAGTTGACGGTCGCGGTCGCCCGTTGCGGGAGGGCGTTCTCGGCGTGACCGCCGGAGAGCATCGTCGCGACGCAGGTCGTGCGGAGGTTGCCGTTGATGCCGGGTTCGCGCGACATCCGGGCGACGGCAGGGCCGCTGCGGGCACCGCCGGCGAGGGCGCGGAGATCAGCCGCCACCTGTCCCTTCGCCAAGGTGGCCGATCGGGCGAACGAGACGCGAGTGACCTCGTTGTACATGACGGGAAAGTGGAAGGCCTCCACCTTCGCGAGCGCGCGCGCGAGCGCATAGATCGCGTTGTCGGCGCGCGGCAGCGAGGAGTGCCCGCCCCGATTGCTGACCTCCAGACGAAAGGTCTGGTACATCTTCTCCGACGACTGCACGAAGAAGCGTGGCGGCTCGTCCCCCTTCCCCGCGAGCATCCCCCCCGCGTCCGTGTTGAGTGCGTACTCCGCCGCCTTGAGGCGCGGCACGTTGGCCAGGAGCCATTGAATCCCCGCCTCCGCGGTCGTCTCCTCGTCGGTGGTCAGCACCGCAATCACGTCGCGCGAGGGGACGAAGCGCTCGCGCTTCCAGCGCAGCATGTTGGCGATGATGACGGCTGCACCGCCCTTGTTGTCTGTCGTCCCGCGCCCGTAGAAGTAGCCGTCCAGCTCGTGCAGCGTGAACGGATCCATCGACCAGTCGCTGGCCAGGGCCTCGACGACATCGATGTGCGCCAGCAGCAGCACCGGCTTGGCCTGGCGATCGCGCCCGCGCAGGGTGACGACCAGGTTCTGGTGGGCCGCATCGGGCCCCGCCAGCTGCACATCGCCCGCGTCGAATCCGGCGGCCATCAGCCGCGCCGCCATCGCCCGCGTCGCCGTGCTCATCGCCCCGCCACTGGGAGCGGTGTTGATCTCGATGAGTTCCTTCAGCACCGCGCGCGCCAGCGAGTCCTCGGTGGCACTGGAGGAGACCTGGGCCGACGCGCCAGTGCCAGCCAGGAGGGTGAACAGGGCGGTCGCTCGCAGGAAAGAACGCATTGCGGATCGTGCGTGGTGGTGGGACAGCGGACACGCGTGTCCGACAGAGTCCTGAAAACCTACCCCAACGAGTCGTGGACGGCACCAGATGGGCGGGAAGCGGCACACATTTCGCCACGCTAGCTTTCCCGTCGCACCACGCACGCAATCTGGGGGCGTGGGCGATACGGCTGTACCCCCGTCACGCGTTGTGGGCCCCGTCAGGCTCCCAAGGCGTTCCACTTCGTCTCGCCAGGAGAACCTCTCGTGTCCGCACCGGTCGACGCGTCGACGCTCGATGCGCTCTGCATCAATACGGTCCGCACGCTGTCCATGGACGCCGTGCAAAAGGCCGAGAGTGGCCACCCCGGCGCCCCGATGGGGCTCGCCCCCCTCGCGTACTCGCTCTTCACCAAGCACCTGCGGCACAACCCCGCCGACCCGGCGTGGCCCAACCGCGATCGCTTCGTGCTCTCCAACGGGCATGCGTCGATGCTGCTGTACTCGGTGTTGCACCTGTCCGGCTATGACCTGCCGCTCGAGGAGCTGAAGAACTTCCGGCAGTGGGGGAGCAAGACGCCGGGCCACCCCGAGCACGGGCACACCCCGGGGGTGGAGACGACGACCGGGCCGCTGGGGCAGGGGCTGGCGATGGCGGTGGGGATGGCCGCGGCCGAAGCCCACCTGGCCGCGACCTTCAACCGCGACGGACACGCGATCGTCGACCACTTCACGTACTTCATCGCAGGCGACGGCTGCCTGATGGAGGGGATTTCGCACGAGGCCGCGTCGTTCGCCGGGCACTTCAAGCTCGGGAAGATCATCGGCTTCTACGACGACAACGGGATCTCGATCGACGGCAAGACGGAGATCACCTACAGCGACGATGCCGCCAAGCGCTTCGAGGCCTACGGCTGGCAGGTGCTCCGCGTCGATGACGTCAACGACCTCGCGGCGATCGATGCCGCGGTGGCCGAGGCCAAGTCCGACCTCTCGCGTCCCACGCTCGTCATCACCAAGACACACATCGGCTACGGTTCGCCCAACCGGCAGGACACGGCCAAGGCGCACGGCGAGCCGTTAGGCGCCGCCGAGCTGGCGCTCACCAAGCAGGCGCTGGGCTGGACGGAAACCGAGCCGTTCGCCATTCCGGCCGAGGCGCTGGCGCACTGGCGCAGCGTGCAGGGGCGCGGGGCCGAGGCCAACGATGCCTGGCGCAAGTCGCTGATTGCCTACGCCAAGGCACATCCCGAAGCCGCCAAGGAGTTCGGGCGCCGCATGCAGGGCGACCTCCCCGCCGGGTGGCAGCAGGCGCTGCCGGTCTTCACGCCGGAGAACGGGAACCTCGCCAGCCGCAATGCATCGGGTATCGTCCTCAACGCGCTCGGCGCGAAGATCCCCGAGCTCGTCGGCGGGTCGGCCGACCTCAGCGGCTCCAACATCACCGTCCTCAAGGACACGCCGCGCTTTGCCGCCGAGAGCTACGCCGGGCGCAACGTCCACTTCGGCGTGCGCGAGTTCGGGATGGGGGCGATCATGAACGGGATGACGCTGCACGGCGGTGTCATTCCGTACGGCGGCACCTTCCTGGTCTTCGCCGACTACATGCGCCCCGCCATCCGCCTGGCGGCGCTGATGCGGCAGCAGGTGATCTACGTCTTCACGCACGACTCGATCGGCCTGGGCGAGGATGGCCCCACGCACCAGCCGGTGGAGCACCTCACGTCGCTGCGCTGCATCCCCAACGTCACCGTGATTCGCCCGGCCGACGCCGCCGAGACGGCCGAGGCGTGGCGTTCCGCCCTGCTGCACAAGAACGGGCCGGTGGCGCTCATCCTCACCCGCCAGAAGCTCCCGCTGATCGATCGCGCGAAGTACGGCGCCGTCGCCTCGGCGGCGCGTGGCGGCTACATCCTCGCCGACGCCTCGCCCGAAACGCCCGACGTGGTGCTGATTGCCTCGGGGTCGGAGGTGGAGATCGCGATGAAGGCGCAGGAGGCGTTGGTGGCCGATGGGATCAAGGCACGCGTGGTGAGCATGCCGAGCCAGGAGCTCTTCCTGGCGCAGACCCCCGAGTACCAGGACGCCGTGCTTCCGCCAGGCGCAAAGCGCGTCGCCGTGGAGGCCGCACACTCGATGTCGTGGCAGCGCTTCGTCGGGCGTGACGGTGCGGTCGTCGGGATCGACACGTTCGGCGCGAGCGCGCCGTACCAGAAGCTCTACGCCGCGTACGGGATCACGGCCGAGCACGTGGTGGCGGAGGCCAAGCGCGTGATCGGTCGATAGCGAGTCGTCGTTGCCGGAGCGTTCAAGGTCAAAAGCAGGACACGGAGGTTCACGGGGGTAACACGGGGGTTCACGGAGGCAACTGGCGTATCGCTGCCCTCCTCCGTGAACCCCCGTGAATCCTCCGTGAACCTCCGTGTCTTGCTTTGTGTTGTTGAACGTCCTCGCCTGCTCGACTCCTCCCTAGACCCACTGCGGCGCGTCCGGCAGTGCGACGAGCGGCGCGCGGCGGTTCATCGCCCCGTCCAGGTGCAACAGCGCCAGTCCGACGCCGGCGGCGCCCTGCATCAGCCCCGTCTGCGCGACAAGTAGTTCAGGACGCACGCGATGTTCGGCCTGGATCCACTTGAGGCCGGCGCCGTCGGCGGTCGCGCGCGACACCACGTCGTCCATGACGCGCCGGGCAAACGTGAGGTGGCGCGTGTCGCCGGTCATGGCGTGCATGGCGATGAAGAACTCGGCCACGCCTGACGCGCCGCAACACTGCGAGATGTTGTTCCAGTAGCCGGAGCGATCGGGGTGCTGGTCGGGGACGCCGCTGTCGACGATCCCCTGGGCCAGGCGCGGGAGCATCGCCCGCCACGACGCGTCGCCCGTCACCTCCGCCAAACGGTGATAGAGGCGTGCCGTGCCGGCGGGGCCGTGGCACCAGCTCAGGTAGAAGAGCTGCTCGCCGCCGGGCTCGGAATGGAAGACCTTGATTCCGTCGTTAGGTGTGCGGGTCGCGATCGCCTGCAGGTAGCGCTCTCCCGCGAGGGCGGCGTCGAGGAAGCGGCGCTCGCCCGTCTCCTTCGACAGGGTGGCCAGCACGTACGACACGCCCGCGGTCCCGTGCGAGAAGTTGGGATAGCGCCGCGGCATCGCACTGTTGATCGACCACTTCACCCCGCCGTGCTCCGGCGTCCCGACTTCGACCAGGCGATCGCCCACGCGCACCGCGTCGCGCCGCCAGTCGCTCCACGCCCCGCCGTGACGGTCGAGCCACGCCAGGGTGAGCACGATCCCCGAGCTGCCGGAGATGATGTCGGAGGACGGGTTCCACGCGGCGCCGGCGCCGGCGGGGGCAAGCCCGTCCCTGAGGAGGGCGACGGCACGGTTGCGCGCGTCGCCAAGGCGCGCGTTGCCGGTGGCCTGACGCGCGAGTTCGAGCACGTACGCGACCCCCGCCACTCCCGTGTACAGCCCCGCCCCCTCCTCGCCTAACGTCGACGCCGTAGCCGGAAGCGTCGCCGCGAGGTACTCGGCCCCCGCCCGCGCCGGCTCGAGCCAGCGGCGATCGCCGGTCGCGTGGGCGAGCTCGAGGTAGAAGAGGACGACCCCGGGACTGCCGCTGTAGAGATTGCCCTGCACGCTTCTGGCGTCGGCCGGATCGGCGGGCCAGGTGAGCCCGCGTCCGTCGCGAATCGCCGACCGCGCAATCCACCGCTCGGCGTTGAGTGCGCTTCCCAGGTAGGAGCCCTCCGCCTCGCGCAGGGAGGCGCTCGCCGGGGGGCGCAACGCCGACGGAAGCGCGAGAAACGCGGCGGCCGCGGCGCCGCGTTCGATCAACGACCGGCGAGTCAGCGGGAGGTCGAGTTCGGGGAGCCGGGGGTCACACATCGGACGCTCCAGGAGGTGCGGGCAGAGGGGGCAACGAGGGTGAACGTACGCCCGCACCGTGCGCCGCGTCCAGCCGAGGGCGATGGGCACCGCGATGCGTCGCCGGAGTACTCATATGCGTGCATGTTGCGCCTCCCGCGCCCGGCTGGCTTTCCCGCGCCGCACGCAGCATTCTCCCCGCTGCTCTCCGCCGCACGCGCCTTCGTCACATTTCTCGCCGAGTCTCTCCCATGGCCCGCAGTCGCGCATCGCTCGTCTACGTCGGGATCAAGGCACACGTCATTGCCTTCAATCGGAAGACGGGTGAAGAAGTCTGGCGCACCCAGCTGCCGGCCAAGTACAAGTCGACCGCCGACTTCGTGAACGTGGTACGCGATGCAGAGGGGCTCTTCGCCACGTGCGCCGGCGAGGTCTTCGCACTCGACCCGCGCGACGGGACCTTGTTGTGGAAGGACGCGCTCAAGGGGCTGGGCACCGGCCTCCTGACGTTGGCGACCGACCTGGGCGGGAGTTCGCAAACGACGGTCCTGACCGAATCGGCCCACCAGCAGCGCGCGGCGACCGCGGCCGCCGCCGGCGCCGCGGGCTGACACGAGCGACGGTAGCTTCCCCTCGTCTCGAATTCCCCGACTTCCCGTCTCCTTTCGCCATGTCCTCCGCCCTCGAATCTGCCCGCGCCGTCTTTTCCGGCCACGGTGACGCCATCACCCTTGGTGCCGTGGTGCATGATGGCACGTGCCACGCCGAGCCCCTCGTGCGCATTCCGCTGGCGATGATGAATCGTCACGGCCTCATCGCCGGGGCCACCGGGACGGGGAAGACCAAGACGTTGCAGCTGATCGCCGAGCAGCTCTCCAACGCCGGAGTGCCGGTCTTCATGGCCGACATCAAGGGCGACCTGTCGGGGGTCGGCGCGGCGGGTGAAGCCAACGAGAAGGTGACGGCCCGCGCCGCCGACACCGGCTACCAGTGGTCGGCGAGCGCCTTCCCGGTGGAGTTCCTGAGCCTAACGGGAGCGAAGGGGGCGCAGCTGCGGGCGACGGTTTCGTCGTTCGGGCCGCAGCTCCTGGCCAAGGTGCTCGACCTCAACGAGACGCAGACCAGCGTGCTCGCCCTCGTCTTCAAGTATTGCGACGACAAGGGGCTGCTGCTCCTCGACCTGGCCGACCTGCGCAGCGTGCTGCAGTACCTGAGCGACGACGGCGCCGATGAGCTCAAGGCCTACGGCGGGATGTCGAAGCAGACGGTCGGCGTGCTGCTGCGCGAGATGGTCGAACTGGAGCAGCAGGGAGCGGGGAAGTTTTTCGGCGAGCCGATGTTCGACCTCGACGACCTGCTGCAGGTGGAGCGCGACGGGCGCGGGCTGGTGAGCGTGCTCGAGTTGAGCGACGTGCAGCAGAAGCCGGCGCTCTTCTCGACCTTCATGCTGTGGATGCTGGCCACGCTGTACAACGAACTCCCCGAGGTCGGCGACATCGACCGCCCCAAGCTCGTGTTCTTCTTCGACGAGGCGCACCTGCTCTTCGACAACTCCAGCAAGGCGTTGCTGGACCAGATCGAACAGGTGGTGCGCCTCATCCGCTCCAAGGGGGTCGGCGTCTTCTTCATCACGCAGAGCCCCAAGGACATCCCGGACACCGTGTTGGCGCAGCTTGGCAACCGAGTGCAGCACGCGCTGCGCGCCTTCACGCCGGACGACGAGAAGGCGCTGCGGGCCGCTGCGCGCACCTTTCCCAAGACGGAGTTCTACGACGTGCAGCAGACGCTCACGTCGATGGGGATCGGCGAGGCGATGGTCGTGACACTCTCGCCCAAGGGGACGCCGACGCCGCCGTTCGTGTCGCGGATGATCCCCCCGCAGTCGCGCATGGGGCCACTGACCGACGCGGAGATGGACCGCCGGCTGCAAACGCCGCAGGTGAAGAAGTACGCCACGGCCGTGGACCGCGAGAGCGCGCACGAGATGCTGCAGGCGCGCTTCGAGGCAGCTGAGGCCGAAGCCGCGGCGGCAGAGGCTGAAGCACCAGCGGCGCCGCCGGCGCGCGGACGCGCGGCCGCTGCCGCGCCGGCCGATACCGGGATCCTCGGGCAGGTGCTCAACTCGTCCGTCGGGAAGAGCATGATCCGCACGGCCGCCGTGGCGGTGACCGGGACGCTCGTGCGCGGGATGCTCGGCGCGCTGCTGGGGGGGAAGAAGACCACGACGCGCTCGACGCGCCGGCGGTAGGCGTTACCCACCAACCGGCCGGTGCGCTGTCGTTAGGGGGCGCGCCGGCCGGTTGAGCTGGCGGTGAGTCGGCGGACGCGCTACCGGCGCGCGAGGTTGAAGGTGAACGCCTGCTCCACCAACTGCCGCACCTTGCGTCCCGCCGCCTCGGCCGGCACGAAGCGCGTACGCGTGAGCGCCTCGCGCACGCTCTGCACGAAGAGCGGCTGGTCAGCGCGCACGACCTCGAGGCTTCGCGGCTCCACCCGGCCCAGCGTGTCGACGACGAACTGTAGCACCACCGTCCCCTCGACCCCGGCGTTGGCGAGCAGGCTCGGATAGCGCGGGGCGACGCCACGAATGGCGACGACCTCGCGGTCGACGGCGAAGGCGGAGAGCGCGGCGCCAGGATCGCCGCTCCCCTGGGACGAGGCAAGTGAATCGCCCGATGCAACGCCCGTCGCGGCCCGCACTGTCGAATCGAAGGGGGCGCCGAGCGGTTGGTCGATGGCGGGAAGCGACGTGGGAACGATGGTCGGATCGCTCACGACGAGCGGCGTCGGAAGAGCCGGGGGAGTGATCGTCCGGTCGGGTGTCACCGCCCGGCGAGGGGGAGGAAGGGACGGACGAGCCGTCGGACGCGCCGTCGGCGGCTCGACGACGTAGATCAGCGTTTCGGCGGGAGGCGTCGCGGGGCGCGGGCGCTCGGCCGACATCCCGGTGGCGACCAGCGTGCCGCCGATCACGACCGCGTGCAGTGCGACGCTGACGAGGGTTCCGCCCGGCGAGCGCTGGCGGCGGTGCGATGATTCGGGTAGGGTGAAGCGCATGGGGTCCTCCGCCGAAGTGAGTGTGACTGGACGACCTGTCCTACCCCTAACGTCGGCCTGCTGGATGAGGACGTGGTGAGCGAGAGATTACGAGTCGATGAACACGGGATGAGGCGTTGGTTAGCGTCGCGCGGTGTCCGTGCGGTGCAGGCCTTGCGGCTGGCGGCTGGGGCGGCCGCGGCACTTCTGGCACTGCGTCCGGCGACCGGGCAGGCGCAAGTGGTGCGCGGCACGGTGCGCGACGCCGCCAGCGGCGCGCCGCTCGCCGGCGTGATCGTGGCGCTGTACCGTGCATCGGGGAGCGCCACCGACGACGAGCGACTCGTCGCCACCCTGACCGACGCCGACGGGGGCTACGCCCTCACCCCCAACGACACCGGTCGCTTCGTCGTGACGGCCAAGCGCATCGGCGTGCGGCGGTTCCAGTCGCCGGCCATCGCCCTCGCCCGCGGTCAGACGCATCGCCTCGACATCACGCTCGAAGGGGTGCGCTTCGACCTCCCGGTGGTCACCGTGTCGGGGGCCACGCCGTGCAACACCCGCTCGGCGGACCGCGCGCGCATCGCCGCGCTGTGGGAGGAGGCGCGCACCGCGCTCACCGCCAGCGAGCTCTCGCTGCGCGAGCGCCTCTTTCGCGCCAGGATCACGCGCTATCACCGGATCCTCGAGCCGCGATCGCTCACCGTGCGTCATGAATCGCGCGACGTTCGGCAGGGCGTGACCGAGCATGCGTTCGAGAGCTTTGCCGCCGAGTCGCTGGCGGTACACGGATACGCGCGGATGCTCCCCGACGGGGAGATCGAGTACTTCGCCCCCGACGAACGAGTCCTCCTGTCCGGCACCTTCGTGCGCGACCACTGCTTTGCCCTCGCGCGCGACGAGGGGAACGGCGAGACGGGGATCACCTTCGTCCCGGTGCGCACGAGACGGGTGACGGACATCGAAGGGACGATCTGGCTCGATGCCCGCTCCTATGAGCTGCGGCGCGTGACGTTCCGCTATACCAACTTCCCGATGCCGCTGCGCGACCCACGCGTGGGTGGCGAGGTGCAGTTCACCCGCCTGGCGCGCGGGGCGTGGCACGTCTCGCGGTGGTTCATGCGCGTGCCGCAGATGGAGTTGCGGCGCGACGTCAGCGGGACGGCGCGCACCGGTCGTGTCGTCACCGATCGCCCGGTCCTCACGGGCTTCGCCGAGGATGGCGGGCACGTGATACCCGACGAGGCGCGTGGCGCGGCGACAATGGCGCAGCTCAACGGGCGCGTGGTCGACAGCAGCGGACGCGCCCCGCTGGCCGGCGCGCGGGTGACGCTGGCCGGGATGGACCACTCGACCGTGGTCCAGCGCGATGGATCCTTCCGACTGGCCGACATCCCCGCCGGGAGCTACACCCTGCTGGTGGAGCATGACGACTACGCGCGATTCGGGATCTTCGCGGTGGAGCAGGTGCTGACGATCGACGAGGGACGTACCTCGACGACCCTGGCCCAGGCGCTCGGGACATCGCAGATCCTCCGGCAGCTCTGCGGGTACGATGAGGTTCCCGACTCCGTGACCGCCGTGCGCATCCTCCTGCCACCAGACGCCCCGACCGACAGTGCCGCCCCGCGTGTCGCCCACCTGTCCTGGGGCAACCTCCGCGTGCTGACTCCGACGATTCCCGGCGGGATGGTGCGGACGACGACGTTGGCGCTCGACCTTCCCGCCGATGCGGCTGGCGGCGTGACGGCCTGCGCGCTGCCGCGGGAGAAGCTCATCACGGTGGAGGAACGGTTCGCCAACGGGGCGCTCGCGCGCCGCTACGAATTCCGCACACCAGAGCGCGGTTTCCTCGTCGTCCAGCTGCGCGCGCCGTGATGCGGTGGAGCATGCGGGTGGGCCTGACCGGTGCCGTTGCGTGCGTGCTGCTGGCGGATCCGCTCTCGGCGCAGATCACGCGGGGGACCGTGAAGCAGGCGACTGCCGGTCTCCCGATCTCGGGCGCCCTGGTGGAGTTGATCGCGGCGGACAGCACGCCGGGGACCGGCGCGCGTGTCGCGTCGACGTTGAGCGACGGGAACGGCGACTTCACGCTGCGAGCGCCCTCGCCGGGTCGGTATCGACTCGGCGCGAAACGCATTGGCGTGCGTCGCTACATCAGCGATCCCTTCACGCTCGGCGCGGGCGAAACACGATCGTTCCCCATCGAGCTCGAAGCGCTCGAGTATCGCCTCCCCGAAATCGTCGTCGCCGCCAACGCGCTCTGTTCGATCGAGCCCGCCGATCGCGCTCGTGTGGCGTCGTTGTGGGAGGAGGCGCGCACGGCGCTCGATGCGGCCGAGATCTCGTTGCGGGACCGGCTGTTCACGGCGCAGGTGACGCGCTACGCGCGCGAGCTGGAGCCCAGGACGCTGCGCGTGCTGCAGGAAGGGCGGAGCGAGGTGCGTGGTGTGGTGGGGGCGCCCATCACGACGCTGCCACCCGAATCGCTCTCGACGAGCGGCTACTGGCGGGCCGTCCCCGGCGGCGGGGCGCTCTATTATGTCCCCGACCCGGCGGCGCTCCTGAGCGACGACTTCCAGGGCGATCACTGCTTTCGCCCCGTGACCGGGCGCGGGGTGCGACAGGGGCTGACCGGGCTGGCGTTCCTCCCTTCCGCCAGCCGCAACGTCCCCGACGTGCGCGGCACGCTCTGGCTCGACGCGCGCAGCTTCGAACTACGGGTGGTCGAGTTCTCCTACACGCGTCTCCCCGACGGGGTGGACTCCACGTCCGTGGGGGGCGAGCTACACTTTGCACGACTGGCCAACGGCGCGTGGATCGTGCGGCGCTGGTTCCTGCGCGTCCCGGTCACCGGACGCCCGGCAGGCCCGGTGACGACGGACGGGAGTGCGCCGTGGGTCCTGGTGCGGCCCGCGACAACGAGCCTTGGGGAGGAAGGGGCGGAGGTGACGACCGACGAACTGCGCGCACCTGTCCTCCCGGCAACGATCAGCGGCGTGTTGCGCGACAGCACGGGGAAGCGCGCGCTGGCGGGCGCCGTCGTTCGCATCGGCGGGGCGACGCGCACGGTCGTGCCGGACAGTGCCGGACGGTTCACGATCGACGCACTCGCGCCCGGGCCCATCGCGCTGCTGGCGACCAGTGCGAGTTACGACTCGCTGGGGATTGCGGCTGCTGACCTGTCGCTCGAACTGGCGAGCGGCGAGGTGCGTCGCATCGCGCTCACCGCGCGCGATGCGCGGGCCACGACGATGCGGCTCTGCAATGGCGAGGCGGCGCCCTTTGGACATGGGACGGTACACCTGGTCGTGCGCGACTCGGCGAGCGGCGCACCGCTCGCGGGTGCGGCGGCGACGCTGCGATGGATGAGCGCCGCCGGCCGCGCAGCGGGCGATCCTGTGGCGGTCGAAAAGGAGGCGACGAGCGACGCGCGCGGGATGCTTGCCGTGTGCGCGGTGCCGAGCGAACGCGAGGCCACACTGCGCGTGACGCCGGCGACGGGGTGGGCTGCCGTGACGCGCGTGCTCGTGATTCGCGCCCGCGAGGTGCACCACGTGGAGGTGCGGCTGGCGCCGAGTCCCCCTACCGAATGACGGACGCGCTGGCGAAGTCGTACAGCGTCACGCGCCGCAACCGGTAGTACGCCAGCCAATAGCCGCGCAACGACTGGAGATACTGCGCCAGCGCCTGGTTCTTCTCGTTCTGGGCGAGGTACAGGTTGTCCATGTCGATGCGGCCGATGACGTAGCGGTTGTAGGCCACCTCGAAGCGCTTGGCGGCCACGGTGTCTGCCTTGGCCGAGAGGGCGAGCTGGCGGCGCGACTGCTCCAGCTGCAACGCGGCGAAGTGCGCGTCCTGGATGAGCTGCTCGCGCGCGGCGCGCCCCGTCGCGGTCACCCGGTCCTGGTCGGCGCGCGCCGCCTGGATGTCGTTGCTGCGCGCCCCCCACTGCACGATCGGCATCTGCAGGGCGAGCGAGAAGCGCTGCTGGTTGAGCAGGTCGCGATAGGCGGCATTGACGTCGCCCGCCGACTGGTTGAGCCCCACCGCGGCCAGCAGCGTTGCGCCGATCCCGTTGTTGAGGCGCGCCTCGTTGATGCGGCGCCGCGCCTGCACGTCCTGCAACTCGAGCTCGAGCGACTGCGCCCGGTTGCGCAGCGCTTGCTGGACCGCCATCGCGGTGTCGGCGGTCAGCTGGGGAATGTCGCCCGTCACTTCGATGTCGACCGTTGCACCTGGCGCCGCGTTGATCGCCAGCCGGAAGGCGGCCATGGCGCGATCGTAGGTGAGGCGCGCGCCGTCCACCGCGTTGCGCGCCCGCAGCAGGGCCAGCTCGCTCTGCAGCAGGTCGTTCTCGCCGATCTTGCCGACTTCGAATCGCCCCTTGTTGAGCGTGTAGAGCGTGTCGTTGACCGCTGCGTTGCGCGTGGCGTTCTGCAGGTCGAGCCGCGCCGTGTAGAGGTCGAAGAACGACTGCGTCACCGCGATCGCCACATCCTCCCGCGCCTCGAGATACTGCCGCTCGGCGGCTTCGGAGCGCAGGTCCTGCTCGCGCCCGTCCCACTTAAAGGCGTTGGGGCGAAGGATGTCCTGCCGGATCCCGACCGAGAGCGGCGTCGACGAGTAGTTGCGGATGTCGCGCTCTCCGTTGACTTCGAGGCGCGACAGAGCCGACGAGATGAAGAAGCTCCCTCCGGTGACCGGGAGGCGCTGCGACATCTGCAGGTTGAGCGCGGCGTTGGTCTGCCGCTGCGCGCGAAACTCCGTGCTCCCGTCGGGCTGCAGCACCTCGATGATTGAGCGGTTGTAGACCGGAAGATCTCCCGCCAGCGACAATTGCGGGAGGCGGCGCGCGGTGAAGGCCCGGTCGCGTCGACGAGCCGCATCGCGCGAGCTCTCGGCGGCGCGCGCTTGCAGCCCTTGTCGCTGGGCGAGGTCGATCGACTGCTGCAACGTGAGCGGGCGCTGCGCGCGCGCGGATGCGGCCGTGAGGGCCAACGCCACGAGCATCGCGACCGCGGTGGACAGCGCGCGACGCGCGGGAAGCGCGCGACGCGCGGGAAGGGCGAACGAGCGACGGCGCTCCATCATTCGTATCTCAGGCAGACGACGGGGTCCTGCTGTGCGGCGCGATGCGCCGGGACGATGCCGAAGATGATCCCCACGGTGAACGAGACGCCGAAGGCCACGATCACCGAGAGCGTCGAGACGATCGTGCGGATCCCGGCGAACTGCTCGATGCCGATCGAGATACCGCCGCCCACGAGGATCCCCGCCACGCCGCCCACGACCGAGATGAGCACCGCTTCGCTGAGGAACTGCGCGAGGATGTCCTTCTGCGTGGCCCCCATGGCGCGGCGCACGCCGATTTCGCGAATGCGCTCGAGGACCGAGGCGAGCATGATGTTCATGATCCCGATCCCGCCGACGATGAGCGAGATGGAGGCGATGGCGCCGAGGACGACGTTGAAGATCGTCTTGGTCCGCTGCTCCTGCTTGAGGAGGAGTTCGGGGATGGTGATCTCGAAGTCGACGACGGAGTTGTGGCGGCGTTCGAGCATGCGGCGCACCACGTCGGCCACCGGTGGGACCATCGTGGCCTCGCGCACGCGCACCACGATCTTGTCGAGCTGGTGATAGTTGGTGCGCTCGGCGCGCGTCTCGGGGTCTTCCTCGACCTGCTCACCCGGCGGCCCGTCGAACTCCCGCGACGCCAACTCCATCTCCGCCTGCGTGAGTTGCGCGCGGTCACGATAGCGGAGGAGCATCGTATGCAGCGGGACATAGACGTCCATGTTGGCGTCGCGGATCCCCAGGCGCTGCGAGTTCTGTTCGTTCACCTTGCGGTCGGCGAGGACGCCGACGACGGTGAGCCAGTTGTCGCCCACCTTGATCGGCTTTCCGATCGGGTCCTCGGTAGTGAAGAAGCGAGTGCGGACCCCGTGACCGATGATCGCCACCGGGCGCCCGCGTTGCACCTGCACCGGGGCGAACCACGCGCCGGCCGCGAGGGCGAGATTCGTCAGGCGGAAGTAGGTGGTGTCGACACCGACCACCTTCCCCGAGCGGCGGCGCCCTTCGCGCGTGATGAGTGTATTGAGGACGACTTCGGCGCTCGTCGTCTCGACCTCGGGGAGGACGCGCGCGATCGCCTCGGCGTCGCGCACCGTGAGCCCCGGAGAGTACCGCTTCGGTTCCTTCGCCCCCTCGTCCTTCGCCTCTTCTTCCTTCTGCTTCACGATCGGCGTGATGACGATGTTGTTGGAGCCCAACAGGCGCATCTGCTCGAGGATCTCCTGCTCGGCCCCCTTCCCGATCGCCAGCATCGCGATGACCGACGCCACGCCGAAGAGGATGCCGAGCGACGTGAGCCCGGCGCGCAGTTTGTTGTGCCCGACCGCCTCGATCGCCGTGCGCATGCTGAAGGCGGCATGCGCCGTGAGCTGCTGGCGAGCGTCTCGCCAGGTGGGGAAGCCGAGCGGCACCGGGGCTATCCCTTTCTGGCAGCCGGCGCCGCCGGGCGCTGCAGTGCAGCGCCGTTAGGCGTTGTCGCGGGGGGCGTCGACTCGGGGCGTACCGGGACCGGGCGCGCCCCTGCGGCGCTGTCGCCCGACTTGGACGGTGGGACGTTCCCGCTCCCCGGGAGCTTCACGGTCTCGAGTTCCTCGGCGTTGGCCGGCGGGGAGAGCAGCACACGATCGCCCTCGGCGAGCCCGCGCGTGATGACGACTTCGTCATCGTTCATCGCCCCTGTCTCCACCTGGCGGCGCACCACCTTCGCGCCGTCGCGCTTGTAGACGTAGGGGATGCCCCCCTCGTTCACCACCGATTCGAGCGGGACGAAGAGCGCGTCCTTGATGACGAGCGTCTCGACGGCGTTGGACGTCGTCATCCCCGGGCGCAGCGTCGTATCGGCCTGCTCGAGCAGGACCCTGACCTCGAAGACCTTGGCGTCGGCGTTGGGGCGCTGCTCACCGACGTTGGCCACTCCCGACACCTTCCCGGGGAGGCGCTTGCTGGGGTCGGAATCGAGCGAGAGACCGACCGGCTGCCCCACGGCGATCTTCCGCACGTCGATCTCGTTTACGTAGGTGATCGACTCCATCTGCGAGAGATCGGGGAGCGTCGCGACCGTCGGATCCCATGCCCCCACCTGTGAGCCGGCGACCTTCTTCTTCCCGTTCCACTCCTTCACGTAGATCAGCATCCCGTTGGCCGGGGCGCGGATGCTGAAGCCCTGCATCACGTCCTGCATGAGCTTGAGCCGGTTGCGCTGCCGCTCGAGGTCGGCCCCGACCTCCCGCATCTTGGCCTGGGCCTGTTCGGTTTTCGTCTTGTAGTCGACCTTGGCCTGTGCGAGGGCGCGCGTCGCCTTTTCGTAGTCGATCTCGGCCTGGCGCTTGACCGTGGGCGCCTCGTAGACCGCCTGTTCCTTGGCCAGCTTCTTCTCCTCCAGCGCCAGGTCCATCGAGCGCATCTCCTCGCGCGCCTTGGACAGGTTGAGCGTGGAGTCGAGCATCGCCTGCTCGTACTGCGCCTGGGCCTTCTGCAGCGCGAGGTTCACCTCGGCCATCTTGGCGGCGACGCCGGAGCGGTCGAGCTCCGCGACCACATCGCCCTCCTTCACGACCGTTCCCTCGGGGATGATGGAGGCGATCTTCGTCTGGTAGGCCTCCGCCTGCTGCATGTTGGACGGCCCCTGGATCTGCACGAACTTCTTGGCGCGCAGCTCACCGGAGGTCGTGACGACCACACGGAACGGCCCGCGCTTGACGGTCGCGACCACGGCGGGATCGTCGCCACCGGAGTCGCGAGCCAACAGCCACGCTCCCGGCACACCCAGCGCCACCACCACGGCCACAAGCAGGGACCAGCGACTGCGGAGACGCGACATCGGCCGGCACTCGGTCGGTTGGGGGGATGGCACGATGCGAGGAGCGCCTCGCGATTGGCCAGAGACCGTGGATTACTTCTCGATTACGAAAAGGGTTCCACCCACCCGGTTGGGGGAGGAACGCGCCGTTGGACACCGCGAGCGGGTCGTATGGTTGGCTACGCGTGGGAACGTCGCGGGCTCATCCGTCCGACGACTGTCGTCGCCCTGCTGACAGCGTGTAGGGAGTGCTCGGCATGCCGCGCGCGGCGAAGAGCGCGGCGCTCGCGCGGCATGCATAGCGGCGCACACGCGCCGTGTCCGATCCGGGGCCTGCCCTACGCCTCCTCGAACGCGAAGCGAATCCGCTGCGCCCCTTCCCACAGGACCATGCGCCCGAGCTCCGGGAGCAGCTCGTGCCCCGAGGTCAGGGTCAGCATGTGGTTTCCGGCGAGCTGCCCGACCTTGCTGGCAAAGTGGGTGCTTCCATACGGGAAGAGGATCTCCGACTCGCTCACCGCGGCCTGATAGAATAGGATGTCGCCGCGCGACGGGTGGGAGGTGGCGTTTTCCACCGGGACGCCGAGCTGAAGGTCGCCTAACGGTGACCACGCCGACTCGCCACTCCAGCGGGCCTGGATCAGGTCACCCTCGAAGGGGAGGCGGGCGGCGAAGGCCGCACAGGTCTGGGGCGCCTTGGCGTGCTCGAAGCGGGCGGTGAAGCGCAGCGGGCCGACGGTGATGACGACGGGTTTCATGGGAGACGGATGTCGAGGGTGCGCCCAGCCCACTGCGCGGGCGCGACGCGGCGCATGCGGCGACGCGCGATCCCATTCGCCGACGGCGCCGTGACTTCGAGGTCGACCGGGGCGAGCGACGGGAGGGTAATGAGGAGCGGAATGTCGTTCTGTGCATCGTAGCCCGAGCCGCCGTCGACCACCCAGGCGCCGAGTTGTTTGCCGTTGCGGCTGACGCGCACCGTGGCGCCGGCGCGCGTCGCGTGGCCGCGCGCGTCGAGCACACGCACGCGCAGCGAACGCCGGCCGTCGGCGGCGGCGAGGTCGTTGCGCAGGAGGTGGTGCATCCCCGTCGGCTGCACGCCGGTGAGGGCGAGGTCCGCATCGCCGTCGCCGTCGAAGTCGTGCCACTGCGCGCCGTGGTCCGACTCCAGTGCCTTGATCGAGTCCGGCGTCACGTCCTCGAAGCGCGTCCCCGTGTTGCGCAGCAGGTAGTCGCGGTAGCTCTTCCCGCCGGTCACCGTGCCGTTCACATACAGGTCGATGCGGCCGTCGTTGTCGAAATCGGCGAGGGCGCAGGTATCGAAGTGCGAATCGATGTTGACGCCCCACGCCGCGCTGACGTCTTCGAAGCGCCCGTTGCCGCGATTGAGGAAGAGCCCGTTGGTCCCGTAGTTGGCGGTGACGAGGTCGAGCCGTCCGTCGCCGTTCACGTCGGCCGCACAGGTACGCACCGTCCCCTTGGTCTTGTCGTTGGGCGGGCGGCCCCCCCACTGCACCCCCGCCTCGGCGGCGATGTCGGTGAAGCGCGCGCCGTCGTTGCGCCAGAGCGCGTTGGCGTCGCCGTCCATGTTCCCCTGGTACAGGTCCAGGTCGCCGTCACCGTCCATGTCGAACCAGGTGCCGCCGACGCTCTTGCGCGGGTCGGCCAGCCCTAACGAGGGGGCGACGTCGGCAAAGTGCCCGCTCTCATTGCGAAAGAGGACGTTGGGCTTGTCGCGGAAGGCGACGTAGAGATCGAGGTCGCCGTCGCCATCGATGTCGACGAAGGCCGGCTGGCGCACCGCCCCCGAGTCGATCGTGACCCCCACCTCGCGCGTCACGTCGACAAAGCGCCCGCCAACGTTGCGATAGAGGCGCAGCACGCCGCCGGCGCCGGGGGTGAAGCCGACCAGGAGATCGGGATCGCCGTCGGCATCCACGTCGCCCCACGCGGCGGCGCGCGTGGGGCGGGCGTCGGCGATGCCGGCGGCCGCTGCGACATCGGTGAACGTCCCCTGGTCGTTGCGATACAACCGGTTGGCGACGCCGTTGAACCCCACGAAGAGGTCGGCGTCGCCGTCACCGTCGTAGTCCCCCCACGCGTTGGTGAAGGAGCCGCCAGCCGCAAACAGCTCCGGCTGCACCGGCGTGAAGCGCGGCGGCGCCAGCCACGCCGCAACGGTCAGCCCCGACATGGCCAGCAGCGCCACCACTTCACGCGAGTACATGGGAGGACGAGTGAGGGAGTCGTGCCCGGATCGCGCGCACATCGCGCGCACATCGCGCCCGCCTCGCGCGCGGCTCCGCGCGCGAGGGTCCTACTTGAACAGCTGCTCGTACGTCTCGGGGTTGAAGCCGACGATCAACGTCTTCCCCTTGCGCAGCGCCGGGGCCCTGAGCGTCCCGAACGGTCCCAGAATCGCCGCGTGAATCTCGTCCTGGGTCGGTTTGTCCTTCTTGAGGTTGAGGCGAACGAGCTTCTTCCCCTTCATCGACACGATCACCTCGACCCCCTTCAGCACTGCCTTCACCGCCTCGGCGTCATACCGCTTCTTCTTGGCGTCTTCCGTCGCGCCCAACGCCACGTGCTTCCGTCCCAGGAACTCCTGGGTTTCGATGCAGGTGTTTCAACCGGGGCGCAGGTACGCCCATTCCAGCGTGTCCGACTTCGCCATGTCAATTCGTGTTGGTAAAGTGTACGTGCGTCCTTGCAGCGCCAACGCTCGGCGCGCGCGGCTGGTTCACCGCGGGGCCTGACAATTCAGCGGCGAACCCCCTTCGGCGGAAACCGCACCACCGGCACCGCCCATGTCACCGAATCGCCCACCACGCCGTCCCCCTCGCTCACCACCTCCAGCCGCTGCGGCACGACCTCGAACAGCGCCGCCCCTCGCTCCCGCTGCGGATAGAACGGCGTCCACTCGGCGTACCACAGCGCTTCCTTCTTCGCGGCTTCGCGGACTTCGCGTGCGACGCCGCTGATGGCGGCATACCGCATCCCCTTCGCGTCGAAGTAGTAGAGCGTCACCCGCGCATCCCGCGCCAACTGCCGCACCTTTCGCGACTTGGGATTCGTCACGAACCGGACGACCATCGCCGAGTCAGGAGGGGCCGGGTCGATCGTGCGCGCGGCGGATCCCGTCGTTGGATCCTGCGTGATGAGCGCGGCGAAGCGCGCCGACTTGATGATGTCGCGCGCGACACGAATTGCCCGCTCGCGACGCGCCGCATCCTCCCGCGCCGCGTCCTCCCGCGTTGCGGCTGACGAGGCGGACTGCGCCGACGCGCGCCCAGGCGCAATCAGGCACGCCACCCCACCGGCGAGCACACCCACCAGCGCAATGCGCGCCATGCGCCGCACGTCCCCTGCGAACCCAAGTCGCTCGGCGCCCCGCTGAGGCAAACGCGCCAGTGCGCTCACCCTCCCCCCACAACCGCTTCCGCTTCCATCTCCACGAGGAACTCCTCCCCCACCAACTCCGCCCGCACGAGCGTATTGGCCGGGAGAATCGCCCCGAACCGCTCGCCGTGGGCGCGAGCGATCGCCTCCCAGTGCTCCAGCTTCGAGGTGAAGACGCGCGTGCGCACCACGTCGTCGAGGCGCGCGCCGAGCGAGCGCAGCGCCCCCTCGATCTTGTCGATGACGAAGTGCGCCTGCGCCGCGGCGTCGGTCCCCCCGATCAACCGATCGCCGTGCGACGCCGTCGTCCCCGACACGAGGATCCGGTTCCCGTGTCTGACGGCTCGCGAGTACCCGTACTTCGTCTCCCACGACGTCCCGCTCAGGCAGATGCGCCGCCCGTCGGCGCCATCCTTCACGAGATACGGCGACGGGAAGTCCTCGAGGTGATGACTCAGGTCGCCGGAGGCGGTGAGATACGGCGGCTTGCGATACTCGTCGCCGCAGTCGCCGGGGATCATCGCCATCGCACTCGTCGCCGCTTCGATCTCCGCCGTGTCCTGCGCCGTGAGCGCGAAGGAGAAGAGACGCAGATTGTCGTCCACGTGCGCGCTGGCGCCGAGCCGCGCGCCGATGATGACGCCACCCACGGCGGGCTGCTCCAGCACCCAGCGCGACGCCACGTTGGCGATCGAGACGCCGTGTCGCGTGGCGACGCCGTGAAGCGCATGTAGCAGACGCTGGAACGGCTCCCACCCGCCAGCGGTGCGGATGAAGCGCCCGTACTTCATCTGCGACCAGGTGTCGAGGTGCTCCCAGTCGGGCTCCGGCTTGCTCAACCAGCGGTCGGAGAGAAAGCCCCCCTGCACCGTTCCGTAGGCCAGGATCCTCACCCCATGCTCGCGACAGAGCGCCGCCATCTGCCCCGCAGCGCGCCGGTCGACTAGGGAGAAGGAGACCTGGTTGGAGACGATCGGGATCCCGCTCGCCAGGCAGATGCGCAGGTGCGCGGTGTCGAAGTTGGTGAGCCCCAGGTGCCGGATGAGTCCCTCGGCGCGCAATTCGTCGAGGTAGAAGAGGGCGTCGAGCCAGCGGGGGTCGGCGAAGGTCCAGGCGTGGAACTGCATGAGGTCGATCGTGCGCCCCTGCAGCCGTTCGAGCGCGCGCTCCACCGCGGCGCGCACGTCGGCGCGTGACACGGGGCCCGGCTTGGGGACCCACTTGGTGAAGAGCTGCACGTCGGCGCCGGGAGCCACCTGCGCGCGATAGATCCCCGACACCACCTCGGCCGAGCCGTAGTGGTCGGCCATGTCGAAGGTGGTGAAGCCGGCGTCGACGTAGGGGGCCATCGCCCTGGCGGTCGCCGTGAGGTCGATGGTGCGCCCGTCGCGCTCCATGTCGGCGATTTGCCAGAGCCCGGTGAGGGCGCGGGCGATGGTGAGGCCGGGGGCCAGCTCGCAGCGGTCGACGACAGCGCTCATCTTGTGGGTGACAGCACGAAAGGGAATGGGAGTTGCGCGTGCAAAGACGCCAGAACGGAGCGGCCATGTCAAGCGTTGGAACCCATCGCGAGCCACGCGCATGAAGCGCGCGGTCCTCATCGTGCTCGTGTTGGAGGGGCTCGCCCTCGTGGCGATGGTCGTCGCCTCACGCAGCGAAGGGACCGACGCCGCCGGCCGTGGCCTCGCCACCGCCTACCTCCTCGCCTTTGCCGCGCCGGTCGTGCTCGCCGCGATCGCTTACGCCGCCGGGTTCTGGCGCGTCGCGGGGGCCCTCGCCCTCATCCTTCCCGTGACGCTCGCCGTGCTCTGGTTCGGTCGCGCGAGCGGGGGGAGAGGGCCCGACGCGGCGATCGCCGTGAGTCGGGAGAGCGACGACTGGTTCGGCAACCCGCGCGTCTCGGCGCTCCTCGCGGCGCTGGCGTCACCCGACGCGGCGGCGCTCGAACCGTTCCGCGGCCAGAAGGCGCTCCTCAACGCGCTCAGCACCGACAGCTCGCGCTCCGTGCTCACCTTCGCCGCGCGGCAGTTCCCGGGGAGCGTGGGGACATTGATCGAGCTCGGGGCCGATCCCAACCTCACGCCGCCGCACGGGCTGCACCCGGTCATTTCGGCGCTCGACGACGAACCGATGGTCCTGCGCCAGCTCCTGGCCAACGGCGCCAACCCCAACGCCGAGTTGCGCGCGGGGCAACCGGCGCTGCAGCAGGCGCTGGAGCGCAGCAAGCGCGAACACGCGCTGCTCCTGGTGGACGGTGGTGCATCCGTCGATTCGGTCGACCGGCTGGGACGCACACCGCTCTACTCGGCCGTCGACAACCACGCGTGGACGGTCGCCCTACGGCTGCTGGAGAAAGGCGCTGACCCCGCGCGCGCCGCCAACAACGGAACGACGGTCAAGTCGCTGCTCGAACAGCCCGACTGGACGGCGTGGCACGACGACCCGCCGTTTCAGGCGCTGGTGGCGGCGCTCCGGACGCGCGGAGTCGCCGTCGCCCTTCCGGCGAAACGCTAACTCCCCATCCCCGGCGGCGAAAAGCGCCCGTCGATCGCCAGCCACCCGCCATCGACAAACAGGATCGTGCCGGTGATGTAGCTGGCGGCGTCCGACAGCAGGAAGACGGTCGGCCACGCCATCTCCTCGGGGGCGGCCCAGCGTTGCAGGGCGTTCTTGGCCGCATACGCGCCGTACCAGTCGGCGTTGGCCTTGATGGGAGCGGTGAGCGGCGTCTCCACGACGCCAGGCCCCACCGCGTTGACCCGCACCCCCCTGGACGCGAACTCGGCCGCCGCCGTGCGCACCATCTGCACGATGGCCGCCTTGGTCGCGGCATACACCGCCTGCCCGGGTTCGACGACCTGCGAGCGGATCGACGAGAAGAGGACGATGCTCCCCGACCCCTGCGCGGTGAGGATGCGCCCCGCCGCCTGCAACACGTTGAAGTTCCCCTTCACGTTCACGCGCACCACGCGGTCGAGTTCTTCCTCGGTGTACTGGAGGATCGGCTTGCGCACGTTGATGCTCGGCGTGCAGACCACCGCATCGAGGCGCCCGAGGCGCTGCTTGACGGCGTCCAGCGCCGCCTGCGTCGCCGCGCCATCGACGATGTCGAGCGTGTCGCCATACGCCTCACGATGCGCCTCGCGGATCGAGTCGGCGACCCGCTCTGCCTCGTTCCCCTTGATGTCGAGGCAGGCGACGCTCGCCCCCTGCTGGGCACAGGCGCGGGCGACCGCTTCGCCAATGCCCGATCCGGCGCCGATGACCGCCACGACGCGCCCCGCCAGCCCGAATTTGTCGTTCATCCGTTCACCCATGGGTTGTGTTGATCACCAACGAGTCGAACCCCGCCTTCTATCCGCCTTCACCCGCCGCTACCCGTCATCACCCACGCCGCGCGTCCGCTGGCGGCGCCCGCCCTACCCCACGCGCCGCATCGCCAGGAAGGCGAGCGCCGCCACCGTCACCGACGTCAGGACCCCGGCGAGCGCCGGCGTGAACCCGCCGAGCCCCTTGGGACCGACCGTCAGCTGCAGCGCCATCATCACCAGCATCCCCCCGGCAATTGCCGCCAGCGCCTCGGGGGCGCGAAAGCGCTTCACGAACAGCCCGGCCAGGACCGGGACGAAGAGACAGACCCCCAGCACGCTGTAGAAGAACGACAGCGTCCCGATGATCGTCTGCGCCACCAGCGCCAGGCCGACCCCGAGCAGCCCACCCACGATCGCCGCCCCGCGCGCCACGCGCAGCACCTGCTGGTCGGTCGCCGCCGGACGCAGGAAGCGCCGATAGAGGTCCTGCGACAGCGACGTCGCCAGCATGAACAGGATCGCGTCGGCGGTGCTCACCTCCGCCGAGAAGAGCGCCGCCAGCCCCAACGTCCCGATCGCCACCGGAACGTCGTACATCAGCAGCGTGGGGAGCGCGAGCTGTTCGCTCGACAGCCCGGGGTGCGTGGCCCGCGTGATGATCCCCATCACCGGCGGGACGGCGGCGAAGAGGAGGAGTGCGATGGCATTGGCCCCCACGCCGATCCGCACCGTGCGGTCATCCCGCGCCCCAAAGATCTTCTGCAAGAGTCCCGGTGAGATCACGAAGGCCGGCCCGAGGAGCGCGAGGTACTGCCACCCCGACGCGCCGTTCTGCCACAGGCTCCAGTAGCCGCGCCCGGTCCCGGCGCCGCCGCCGTCCCGGCGTTCACCGACTGCACCACCGCATCCCATCCACCGGCGCTGGCCAACGCCACCGGGAGCGCCACCGCGAACCCCACCAACAACACCGTGAGCTGCAGCAGGTTGACCCACGCGCTGGACAGGAGCCCGCCCGCGGTGAAGTAGGCCGTCATCACCACCCCGCCCAGGACGCAGCCCGCCCACTTGGGCAGTCCGGCCACCACCGTGAGCAGCGTCGACATGGCGATCAACTGTCCGGCGAGGATGGCCAGCGTCCCCACCCACAGGAGCGCCGCCACGAGCACGCGCACCGTGGTCGAGTAGCGCTGCTCGAGGTAGTCGCCCACCGTCTGCAAGCCGCGCTCCTCCGGCGCCGATGTTGGCCGCCAGCAACGTCGCGAACAGCAGTCCGGGCCCCAACGCACGCCCGGCCACGAAGAACCCTTCGGTACTGCTCACGCGACGCCCGATGTACCCCCCAAGCGCAATCATCAGCGCCGAGTAGCCCAGCAGGAGGAGGAGTTGGCTGTTCACGCCGGCGCGTCGCCGCTGCCTAACGCCGAGCGCCCAGGTCCCGCACCGACGGATAGCCGGCGATCCCCCGGGCCTCGCGCACCGCGCGCACGATCGCCTCGGCCAGCACGTCGGCGGCCAGCGCCCCGATCGTCGTCACGTCGGCCGCCTCGGCACGTTCGCCCGTGGCCAGGGCGAAGATCGTGTCACCATCGCCCATGGTGTGCGCGGGGGAGATGGCACGCGCCATCCCGTCCTGCGCCATCTGCGCGACCTTCTTGGCCTGCGCCTTGGTGAGCGTGGCGTTGGTCGCCACCACGCCGATGGTCGTGTTCTCGCCCGCGCGCACGCCGGGGCGCGTGGCCCCGGCACGAATCAGCGCGCGGGCATCGGCGAGTGCCGTGCCATCGGCCGTGCGAACGCCCGCGACCACCGTCCCCGTGGCCGGGTCGATGACGTCGCCCACCGCGTTCACGACGACGATCGCGGAGACGGTGAGCCCATCCTTGAGAGTGATGGAGGCGGTGCCGAGTCCGCCCTTCATTGCCCGCCCGCCACCGAAGAGCTTCCCGACCGTGGCGCCGGCGCCGGCGCCGACGTTCCCCTCGGCGATCGCGCCGGGGGTCGCCGCGCTCGCCGCCCGATAGCCGCAGTCAGCGTTAGGCCGGACCTTGGCATCGCCGACGCCCAGGTCGAAGATCACCGCCCCGGGGACGATGGGGACGCGCGCCACCCGCGTGTCGAAGCCGACGCCGTGCTCCTCGAGGTACTTCATGACGCCGCCAGCCGCATCGAGCCCGAAGGCGCTTCCGCCGGTCAGCAGGATCCCGTGCACCACCGGGACCATGTTCACCGGGTCGAGCAGGTCGGTTTCGCGCGTCCCCGGCGCCGAGCCGCGCACGTCGACGCCGCCGACGGCCCCCTTCTCCGCCAGGATCACGGTGCACCCGGTGGGGCGCTCGGGAAGGGTGTAGTGCCCAACCTTGAGCCCGGCGACCGCCGTCAGCCCGGCGACCGACGAAGGCCCGGCGACCGCCGCCGGTCGTGGCGTAACCGGCGGGGCACTGTTGGACTGCGCGCAAACCGCCTGGCTCACGGAGAGCGTCGCGGCCAGTGCGACGCGAAGCGCGCGCGTCGTCACCATCCGGTGCGTGAGTTGTGCCTGCGGCATTATTCTGCGCATCATCCCTCCGGCGCACCCCTGGCCAGTCACTCCACGGCAATCGAGCGAGATGGGCAAACCTACCGTGCGGGACTCGGTGCTGCGAGCCGTGGATGAGGCGCGCGACGAGATCGTCGCCCTCACGCAAGCACTCATTCGCGTCCCCACGGTCAATCCGCCGGGCGATGCGTACGAGCCATGCGCGCAGCTCCTCGGCGACACGCTGCGGCGCATGGGCTTTGCCATCGAGTACTACACCGCCACGCAGCGTCCGGAGCATTCCGAGGCGTATCCGCGCGTGAACGTGGTGGGGCGCAGGCGCGGGCGCCTCGATCGCCCCTGCGTACACCTCAACGGGCACATCGACGTCGTCCCGGTGGGTGAGGGGTGGACGCTCGACCCGTTTGCCGGCGTCGTGCGCGACGGGCGCATCTATGGGCGCGGCGCGTCGGACATGAAGGCGGGGATCGCCGCCGCCGTCTTTGCCGCTGAGTGCGTGCGTCGCGCGGGGGTCGAGCTGCTCGGCACGGTGGAAATCAGCGGGACGGTGGATGAGGAGAGCGGCGGGTGGGCCGGTGCCGCGCACCTGGCGCAGGTAGGGCGTCTCACGTCGGCGTCGATCGATCACGTGATCATCCCCGAACCACTGGAGTTCGACCGCATCTGCGTGGGGCATCGCGGCGTGTACTGGTTCGAGGTGACGGCGCACGGGCGCATCGCGCACGGCAGCATGCCCTTTCTCGGCGCCAACGCCATCGAGCACATGGGGGAATTGCTGCACGACATTCGCGGGCGGTTGCAGCCGGCGCTGGCCGCGCGCGTCACGGCGATGCCCGTGGTTCCGGCGGGAGCGCGCCACGCCACGCTCAACATCAACAGCATCACCGGTGGACAATCGGGGCACGACGTCCAATCGCCGTGCGTCGCCGATACCTGTCGCGCGATCTTCGACCGGCGCTTTCTCCCCGAGGAATCGTTCGATCGCGTGCAGGGGGAGATCGCCGACATGCTGGCCGAGTTGCAGCTGCGAGTCCCCGAGGCACGCTTCAGCATGCGCGACCTGATGGTGGTGCATCCCGTGCGCACCCCCGAAGGGTCGCCGCTGGTGGCGTCGCTGCAACGCGGGGTCGCCGACGTGGTGGGGCGCGAGGCAGCCATCGTGGCCTCGCCGGGGACGTACGACCACAAGCACGTGACGCGCATCGGCGGAATCGCGCATTGCGTCGCCTACGGCCCGGGGCGCCTGGAGCTCTCGCACCAGCCCGACGAGTGGTGCGACATCGAGGAGCTGGTGCGCGCCACCCAGGTCATCGCCCTCTCGCTCGTCGACCTGCTCGCAACCGCGCGCTAGGCGTACGCCCGCGCGGACCCGGCCCTCGCGCACGCCCGGCGCGAGTCCCCGCCGATCGACGCTGCGGAGGCGCGACGCTCGCTGCCGATGGTTGGGGCGCGCCAATGAGATTTCCGGCGCCAAAGGGTCCGGTCGCCGTCAAGAGAGGCCGATACTCCCCAGAGAGTTCAACTCCTCGAGCGGGACGGGCGTACCCCGCCCGCTCCGAATCCCACCGCTTCTCGCCGTGTGGCGACTTCTCCCTGACAGCCTGATCTCGCGTGTGCCGATGCATGGTCGGCACCACCTGGATTTGGTGCTGGTCGCGTGGCTCATCGCCACGGTCGCGGCCATCGCGGCGCTCGCGGTGGTCGACCGGATACGCGCGACGCGGGCGACGCCGGCCCGCGCCTTCTGGCTGGCTGCGGGCGCCTGGTCGACCGGGACCGGTATCTGGGCGGCGCACTTCGTGGGCATGGTGTCGTGGCACCTCCCGATCCCGGTCGCGTTCTCGGCCCGCACCACGTTGCTGTCCGTCGTACCGGCCGTCGTGGCGAGCGGGATCGCGCTCGTCGTCCTGAGCGCGCCGCGTATGCGCCGGGGCGGGACGGCGCTGGGCAGCCTGCTCATGGCCAGCGGCATCTCGGCGACGCAGTTCACGGGGATGACGGCGATCCGCGCGAATGCCGACCTGTACTACGACCCCACGCTCTTCGCCGCGTCGCTCGCTGTCGCAACCGTCCTGGCCACGGCCGCGCTTTCCATGCGCCACGCCCTGCAGCGCGCATCGACACCGTCGCTCGGAATGCGCGTACTGCGCGCGGGAGTGCTGGGCTCCGCGGTGATCGCCATGCACTACACCGCGATGGCGTCGGTGCGCGTGTTCGAACGGGCGACGCCCTACTCGCCGACCGGGGTACTCCCCGACTCGACACTCGCCGTACTCGTCTCGACGGCGGTCGCGTTCGTGGTCGGGACGACCGTCCTGGGAACGCTCGTCGATCGCCGAATCGCGGGCATGTCGATGGAACTGGCGGCGCGCGAGGCGCGGTTCAAGGCGGTGCTCTACGCCATGGCCGATGGCGTTGTGACGTTCGACGAGGCGGGCACGATCGAATCGGCGAACGTCGCGGCCGCGCAGATGTTCGGTGTCGAGGTCGACGCGTTGGTGGGACGCTCCGTCGCGTTGCTGATCCCGGACGCCTGCGACGGACCGTTCGCCGGCCGCGACGGGCACGCAGGGCTTGCTTCTGCGTTTGGCGCACGGCGCGAGATGACGGCGCATCGCGCCTCCGGCGAGGCGTTCCCCATCGAACTGGTCATCTCGGAAGTCGCGCTGGAGGAACGCACCATTTTCAGCGGCGTCATCCGCGACATCACCGCGCGAGTCGAGAGCGAGCAGCGCCTGCACCAGCATGTGCGGGAGCTCGAAGAGGCGCGCAACGCGCTGCAGGCCCAGGCCGAACAACTCTCCGTCGCCCGCGACCGTGCCGAGCAGGGGGCGCGCGCCAAGAGCGAGTTCCTGGCGACGATGAGCCACGAGCTGCGCACGCCGATGAACGGCGTGTTGGGCATGGCCCAACTCCTCCTGCACACTCCGCTCAACGACGAGCAGGCCGCGCGCGTGCACATGCTGCGCAAGTCGGGCGAGGCGCTCCTCCGCATCATCAACGACGTCCTCGACTTCTCCAAGATCGAGGCCGGCAAGCTGTCGATCGAGTCGCACCCCTTCGACGTGCATGGCATCCTCGAGGAGGTGCGCGAGACCTTGAACTCGGCCGCCGACGTCGTCGGCCTGTCGCTGACGGTGCACGTCGAGGCGTCGTGCCCACGCCACGTGATGGGCGACGCGGGGCGCGTGCGCCAGGTCCTGTTCAACCTCGTGGGCAACGCCATCAAGTTCACCGACCGCGGACGCGTCTCGATCGTGGCGCGCGGCAGTGGAACGCAGCAGGACCCCACGGTGTGGATCGACGTGCAGGACACGGGGATCGGGATGTCGACGGAGACCGTCGCCCGGCTCTTCGCCCCCTTCACCCAAGCCGATGGATCGGCGACGAGGCGGCACGGCGGCACCGGGCTCGGACTGGCGATTTCGCGACGACTCGCCGAGATGATGGGGGGGACGATCACCGTCGCCAGCACCCTCGGGGAGGGATCGTGTTTCACCCTCGCCCTCCCGCTCCCGGCCGCCTCCGCGCGCGAGAGGGGGAGCGGCGGCGCCACCTGGGGCGCCTTCGCCTCTGCCGGCGTCGACCGGCAGGAGACGACGGTCGCTGAGACGGACGGGCGCGGCATCCGCGTGCTGGTCGCCGAGGACAACATGGTCAACCAGATCGTGGCCGTGTCGCTGCTCGCGCACCTGGGGTGCACGGTCGACGTCGCCAGCGACGGGCGCGAGGCGGTGCAGCGCTGGAGTGATGGCGTGTACGACCTGATCTTCATGGACATCCAGATGCCGGAGATGGATGGCCTGGAAGCCACGCGGCACATCCGGGCCGCCGAGGATGCGACGCACCGTGTTCCGATCGTCGCCCTCACCGCCAATGCGATGCACGAGGATCGCGGCGTGTGCCTGGAAGCCGGCATGGACGAGCACATCGCCAAGCCGGTGACCGAGGAGGCGCTGCTCGGCGCCCTGGCCCTGGCCCGCCGCCCCTGTGCCGTCGGAGAACGTCGTTAGGCCGTCGACCCCTCGCCCCTCACCCGACGATGGTCCCCACGAGTGCGGGTAGCGCCTCGAGCGTCGCGATCTCCGCCCGCGCTGGCCCGACCCCGCCGGGGCGTACCAGCTGCAAGCGGTTGTGCCAGACGACCGGCATCCCCACCCCGCCCGCCCCTGGGATGTCGTAGGGCGACCCCGCAACGAAGAGTACGCGTTCCGGTGGCAGGGCCAGCTCGGCGAGCGCCAGCCGATACGGTCGCGGATCGGGTTTGTAGGCGCCGGCGCGCTCGGCCGCGACGACCACGTCGACCGGTATACCCAGCCGCGCGACGGCACGCGCCGCGAGCGCATTGGAGCAGTTGGTCACCACGCCCAGCGGTACGCGCCCGCGCAGCGACGCGAGGACGGCGGGCACTTCGGGCCATGGCGCGAGCGTGTCCCACGTGTCGAGCAGCGTATCGGCTACCGAGGCCGGAAGCCCGGCCGAACGCGCGGACTCGTGTACCAGCGCGTCGTACGGGGAGTAGTGTCCCGCAGCGTAGGTGATCTCGAGGTAGCGCTGACGCCAGCGCCGCCCCTCCGCCGCACTGCCGGCCGCGTGGTTCCACAGCGTCCACGAGTCGAGCAGCGCGGTGAGCAGGTCGAAGAGAATCGCGTCGACGTGCAGGGCGTCGGGGGCGATGGGCGGGTGCGTTGACGCTGTCATGGAGAGGCGAGAGGGGGGCACGCGACGTCGCGCACCGGTCCCCCTATGAAACGCTGGCGCGCAATCGAACGGAAGCCCGCCCGCGCTTCACGCCTCCCACTCGTGCACCGGCCGCCCGGTGAGCGACCGCGCGATGTACCCCTCCATCATGCAGGCCAGCGCGTCACGCCGCTCCAGGTCGAGTAAGCAACGATCCAGCGCCGTGCGCTGCCATCGCGCCCCGGTCTGCCCGATCTCGAGGCGCCCGCGGATCACCGACATGAGGCTCCGGATCTCGTCGTCGTCCACGCCTAACGTCTCGAGCCCTCGCGCCGCATCGGGGAGGAAGCGCGACACCATCGCGCGCGCGCTCACCGGCATGGGCGAGGGGGCCACCGCCGATGGCCAGAGGAGCCGGGCGTCGAGCCCCCGCTGCGCGGCGCGGTAGAAGTTCCACTCCGCATACTCGAACGGGAACGCGGGGAGCAGCTCCTCCACTTCGTCGCGCAGCGCGATGGTGAGCCCGACCAGAAACGCCGCGTTGGCCGCCATGTCGAGCGGGGTTGGCCCCGCCGGGAGTGCGCGCATCTCGATGCGCAGGTGCCCACCGTCGCCGGGATCGTAGATCGCCCGGTTCCAGCGCCATACCGTCCCCTGCTGGATTCGCAACTCTTCCAACCGCGGACAGCCGCCCGCGCGCGCGATCGCCACAGAATCCTCCTCGCCCACCAGCGGGAGGATCGGCGGGAAGACCGCGACCGACTCGGCGAAGAGCTCGTACGCGCCGCGCCGCACCCATCCGTGCCCGAAGCTCACACGCGCCGGCGGGCGCCACGCCTGCTCCACCAGGTCGCGCACGTCGAGCGCCTGCTTGAAGAGCGCCACGCGGGTCTCTTCCCACAGGCGGTGCCCGCAAAAGACCGGGGAGTTTCCGCTGATGGCGAGGGCGATCGGCGTCGCGATCTGCGCGGCGTTGTACGTCGCGGCGAAGTCACGCGGCGCAACCCGCAGGTGCACCTGGAACGAGGTGTTCGCCCCTTCGAGCGTGATGTCGTCGCCCGTCATCGCCAGCGGGTCGGCGCCGTCGATGCGAATGCTGAAGGGCGACAGGCGCGTACGCCGCAGGCCGTTGGAGAGCGCACGGTACCGCGGGAAGTCGGTCAGCGCCGTGCGGGCGACATCGTCCGGCGTCAGTGTCGGGAGGATCCCGATCGGGATCACGCGCGCGTCGAACCCCTCGGCGGTGCGATTGAGCGAACGCAGCGCCTCGACCAGCTCTCGTTCGATCGCCGAGAAGGGCCCCCCCCGCGCCGAAACCGGCGTGAGGTTGTACTCGAGGTTGAACTTGTCGAGCTCCAGCGCGAGGCGAGGGTCGACGTGCTGCCGCAGGATGTCGCGGTTGATCCCCTTGGCGCGCCCCGACGCATCAACGATGCACAGCTCGAGCTCGGCGCCGAGCGTGACATCGCCCTCGCCGAAGTCGGGGCGAGCGAGCACGACCGCGAGCGCCGCCAGGTTCTCGCGCAGTCTCGACTGGAAGTGCCCGTACTCCTCGTCCGTGAAATGTTCACGGTCAATCGCCTGCGCCATGCTCTACGCTTTGGCACTCCAGCCGTTGCAGACAGGTGCGAATCCCTGATCTGTCGACGGGGATTTCGCGCAACGCACCGTGCCACCCCCTGTCTTTAGGCGATAGGGCGGCGCGCTCGGTCCGTGGTCGTTTGGCCTGGACCCCGTCGAGCGACCCGTGGGGCGATCGAGTTCCACGCGCGGGTCCAGCGCAACGCGCGTCCAGGTCCAGCGCAACGCGCGAACGCGTTGACGGCGCCACGACGGTGATCGAACTTGGTCGGCCATGCCCTTCCACTCGATCGTTTCCGTCCGCACCATGAGTCGCCGCTGCCCGTCGCCGGCGAGCGTCGTGGGTTCGCTCCGCGTGCTCCTCGTCGCGAGCGTCGCGCTGGCCGCCAGTTCGCAGAATCCGGTTCGCCCGCCCACGGGCGTCCACGCCGAGGGAGGGGGCGCCGCGTGGACCCTGGCTTGGAGCGATGAGTTCGATGGGGCGGCGGGGTCGCCTCCCAACCCCGTGTCCTGGCGCCTGGAAACGGGCGACGGGTGCGCCGCCGGGATCTGCGGATGGGGAAACAACGAGAAGCAGCGCTACACCACCGACCCGGCCAACGCGTCGCACACGGGGAGCGGGGCGCTCGCCATCACCGCCCGCGTTGCACCTGCCGGTCTCTCGTGCTACTACGGCCCCTGTCGCTACACCTCCGCCAAGCTCACCACCAAGGGGCTGGTCGAGCCGAAGTACGGGCGCGTCGAGGCCCGCATCAAGCTCCCGCACGGCCAGGGGCTCTGGCCCGCGTTCTGGATGCTGGGCGCCGGCTTCCCCACCACGCCGTGGCCCGCATCCGGGGAAATCGACATCATGGAGTTCCGCGGGAGCCGGCCGGAGGAAATGAGCTCCGCGATGCACGGCCCCGGGTATAGTGGCGACAAGACACCGTTCGTGAACCGCTTCGCGTATCCGCCGGGCGTGCGCTCCGACGACTTCCACCGCTACGCCGCCGAGTGGGAGCCCGGGCAGGTGCGCTTCTACGTCGACGAGGTCCTGCACTACACGGTGAACCGGGGCGCCCCCGGTGCGCGCGGCGCCTGGGCCTTCGACCACGCCTTCTACGTGATCCTCAACCTCGCCGTGGGCGGCGGCTTTGACGGCGATCCGGCATCGGAGGCCATCTTCCCGGCGACGATGCTGGTGGACTACGTGCGGGTGTACGCGCGTTAGGCTCGTCGGGTGGGCGAGTAGAATCAGGACACGGAGCACGGAGGGCACACGGGGGAGCACGGAGGAGACCCCTTCCCTTGGTCGCCGCACGGTGCTCTGCTGTCGCCCGACGCTTCCGTGTACCTCCGTGAATCCCCCGTGGTCCTCGGTGTCCCGCTTTCAAGGTCGCCCGGGCGTCACCGCCGGTACACAAACGACGGCGGGGGGCACCGTCGGCGCCCCCCGCACATTCGTCTGTGATGTCCCGTCCGCGCCTAGTGCTTTCCCCCGAACCGGCCCGACGCGGAGACAAACTCGCGGAAGACGTGGCGGGTATGGGGGTCCGTGAGCTCGAAGACCTCGGGGTGCCACTGCACGCCGACGCAGAAGTGGTCGCCGGCCAGCTCCGCCGCCTCGATGAGGCCGTCAGGCGCAACCGCCGAGGCCATGAGCGCCGGGGCGAGCGTCTTGATCCCCTGGTGGTGCATCGAGTTCACGGAGATGTGCTCGAGCTCCATCAGGTGGCGCAGGCGACTCCCCTTGGCCAACGTGACGTCGTGCGCGAGGTGGTCGCGCTCGTAGCCGTAGTTGGGGAAGTAGTCGTGCTTGATGGCGTCGGGATACTGCTCCTCGAGATCCTGATACAGCGACCCGCCGAGGGCGACGTTGATGACCTGCAGGCCGCGGCAGAGCCCGAGAATGGGCTTGCGATCCTCGACGGCCCAGCGGGCGAGCTGCATCTCGGTGCGATCGCGCGACGGATCGATGCGCCCAAGCTTGTGATGCGGTTCCTCACCGAAGTAGCCGGGGTCGACGTCGACCCCGCCGGGGATGAGGATCCCATCGCAGACATCATAGGCACCGCGCAGCGCTTCCGGCTCGTCGTCGAGCAGCGGGATCAGGATCGGCGCGGCGCCGATGAGCGTGATCGCCACGTAGTAGCGCTGGTTCATCACCACCGACTGCGGGAGCCCGGCAGGGATCCCATCGATGGAGTGCAGGGTCTGCGTGGTGACGCCGATGACCGGGCGCTGCGTCATGGTCTTCTCCGGCTCTCCGTTGAGTCGTGGGGTGATTGTCACCCCCAGATGCTGCATGGTCACGCCGATGACCGGGCGCTTCCCCATCCGATGGTCCCCGTCCCGTGCGTCGCACCCAACCCCTACACGCGCGCCGCACGTTCAGGTCACGAGCCAAGCTAGCGTTCGGGGTTGGCCTTTCCAGTGGAGTCGCTAGCCGAATCCTCAATTCATGAGTCTCGGCCACGGCACAGTCCGCCCCAAACACGAAATCGAAAGAACGTTCTAATCTGTTGCCCCGTCACTACTTGCCGCGTGATGTGTCGCACGCGCCCGCCACTCTCGATGGTCGCCTTCGCCATACGCACGAGGCCCCGCCGATCGCTGGGGATCACTCGGCGACGAATATGCCCCGACGCCGTCCGATTCAGGACGGAACCACGCCCTGTTCAGGACGACACTGCGCCCTCTTCAGGACGCGACCACGCCCTCTTCGGTCTCGCGGATGAGCTGGTCGACCACCGCCTGCAGGTTCCCGCCAGTCTCGTCGAAGGTGCGAATCTGGCGGTCGGCGCTCGAGCCGTTCTCCAGGATGGTGAAGGCGTACTCGACTTCCTTGCGGCTCCCGAGCTCATCGAGCACGTCGTCGAGGAACCACTCGATCATCTCGCGGATGAGCGTCCCGGCCGGGAGTTCGACGTTCTTCCCGAAGTCGATGAGCTTCCCCTCGAGACCGTAGCGCACGGCGCGCCACTTGTTCTCGTCGATCAGCTCCGAGGAGTACAGGCGCCACGTGGTGTTGTCGCGGCGCATCTTGTACAGCTTGAAGACGAGCGCCTGCAGGATGGCGGCGATGCAGACCGCTTCATCGACGCGCGTGCAGACGTCGCAGATGCGGAACTCGAGCGTGGGGAACGTGTGATGCGGGCGCACGTCCCACCAGATCTTCGAACCGTTGGGGATGCAGTTGGTGGCGACGAGTGTCTTGAGGTAGGACTCGTAGTCGGCCCACGACGGGATGAAGCGGGGGATCCCGGTCCGCGGGAAGGCGCGGAAGACGGCGCTGCGGTACGACTTGAGCCCCGTCTTGCGTCCGATCCAGAACGGGGACGACGTGGAGAGGCAGAGCAGGTGCGGGAGGAAGTAGCGCGAGACGTTGCACGCCTCGATGAGGAAGTCACGATCCTCGATCCCCACGTGCACGTGCGTCCCGAAGATGAGCAGCTGCTGCGCGAGCTGCTGCATCGCCTCCTTGGTCCCGATGTACCGGTCGAGCTGGGTGATTTCCTGCTCCGCCCAGTGCGAGAAGGGGTGCGTCCCGGCGGCGGCGATCTTGAGCCCGCGGCGCGCCGCCAGCTCCATCACCCCGCCGCGCAGCTGGATGAGCTGCGCCTTCACCTCCTGCGGCGTCTTGCAGATCGTCGTCCCGACCTCGACGATCGATTGGTGCAGCTCCGGCTTGACCTGACCGAGCACGAGGTGATCGGACTCCAGGATCTGCGTGATGTACGACTGCAGGGCCCGGGTCTTGGGGTCGATGATCTGGTACTCTTCTTCGACACCGATCGTTAGGCTTGGCGGCTTCATTGTGCTCCAGAAGACGGGAAGACGGGACGACGGGAAGACGGGATCACTTCGGCTGCACGACGAGCGTCGGGACGGTACTCCCGCCACCGGCCGTCACGTTCAGCAGCGCCGCGGTGGAGAGGCGGGTCAGCATCCCTTCCATGTAGTCGCCGTGCGAGACGAACGGCGCGGTGTCCAGCATGCGGTCGAGCACATGCACGCGCCCGTCGACCCAGCTGGGATACGGCTCGCTCGGGATGGCGACCTTCTCCTGCACGATGAACGGCTGGGAAAGCGCGTCCGTGATCGCCGCCTCCCACTCGGTCCCGTTCACCGTCCAGCCGAGGGTGATCCCCTTGCCGCCGTACTCGTCGTTGGGCTTGAGGACGAGGTGATCCTTGTTGGCCTGCATCCACGGCACGAGGTCGATGGTGTCACCGCCGTGCGTCGTGCGCCGTTCGCGCACCACGCGTGTCCACGGAATGCAGTCGTGGATCGCCTCGAGCTCGTCGGGGGAAAAGGTGTCGGCATTGGCCTCGTCGGAGAGGACGGCGAGCGAGGCCTTCTTGTGCAGGATCTTGCAGCGGAAGCCGTCGACCAGGCAGACGGCCCCCTCGCGGACAGCGCGCACCACGTCATGCTCAAGTCCGCATGTCTCGATCAACTCGCTGATCAGGACGCGCTTGTAGATCAGGTCGGCCGGCTTCCCGGCCACCCAGAGCTTGCCGTCGCGATACTCGCAGCGGCGCGGGTCGTCGATCACCGCCTCGATGCCTAACGTTGCGAAGTGCGCGCGGTACAGCTCGAACTCGGTGCGCGTGGGGACGTCGTCCCAGTCGAGGATGGCGATGCGGGGGCGGCGGCGCGTCCCGGCGAACTCGTACCAGGCGGCGAGGATCGCCCCCACGACTCCCGGGACGGCCGGCATCGTCATGAGGTCGTAGTGGCGCGAGAACTCGCGCACTGCCGGGGCGTCCATGAACACCTCGGCCAGCGCATCGTCGTACGCGGCGCCGGCCGGCGTCTCGGCGTTGTACTCCGTGAGCCCCAACTGCCCGGTGCCGGAGACGTAGAAAAAGTCGAGTCGCGAGGTGGGCGACGGCCAATCGTAGCCCGGCGCGTCGGCGAGCAGCGTCTCCTCCCAGTCGAGGAGGCCGAACTGGTCGCGGAACGGGCGGTCGACGATGGCGCGCGCGTACGCGCGCTTCATGGCCCGCATGAGCGGCCGGATGCGCGCCTGCAGCGACGCCACCTCGCGCGGCGTCGTGAGCCGCGGCCGAAGCACCGTGCACAGCGCCCGCCCCCCGAAGATCAACCCGCGCCGCGTGAGCGCCGCCTCGATGTGCGCGTGCGTCTCCTCGGCGATCTCGGGGGTGAGGAGCTCGTGGTAGCGCTGAATCAGGTCGTTAGGAATGATGCCCTCGGCCGTTTGCAGTCTCTCGTCTTCCCGTCTTCTCGTCTTCTCGTCTTCCGCGCGAGTTCGCGCGCTACCGCGACGCCGTGAACAGCCCGCTCCACTTCGCCTCCACCGCCGTCTTCCGCGGGTTGAGCGCCAGCTTGATCGCCAGGTCCGCCATTCCCTTCACCACCCACTCGAAGTACGTCGGCGTGAGCGAATAGACGTCCATGTCCGGCGCGCAGTTCATGAAGTCGATGGCATAGGGGACGCCGTCCTTCACGGCATACTCCAGCGAATTCATGTCGTAGCCTAACGCGCTGCAGAGCGTGCGCGAGTCCTTGATGATCCGCTCCCGCATGGCCGGCGTAAGGTAGTCGTCGTCGACGATGTACTTCCGCGCCTTGGGGTCGTAATGCATCGGGAGTACTTCTTCCTGCCCGAGGCAGAGGCAGCGCACGAACTGGTCCCACTGGATGAACTCCTGCACGATCATCGTGAGGAGCCCCGACGAGTTGTAGTGGTGGATCAGCTCCTCCACCGAGTGGCAGACGTAGACCTCCTTCCACCCGCCGCCGTGCGCGTCCTTGAGGATGCACGGCATCCCGATGTAGCGGGCGAGCGCGTCCCAATCGAGCGGAAACGTGAGGTTGCGCAGCGACTCGCTGGGGACGATCCCCTGCACGTAGTCCTTGTTGGGGAGCAGGACGGTCTTCGGGGACGCCACGCCGACCTTGGTGGCCAGCGCCGCCCCGAAGAACTTGTCGTCCGCCGACCACATGAAGGGATTGTTGATGACCGTCTTCCCCTCGAGTACCGCCTTCTTGAGGTACGAGCGGTACATCGGCACCTCGTGCGAGATGCGGTCGATGAGGACGTCGTACGGGACCGGCCCATCATGATGGTCGCCCCCGAGCTTGGCGAACTCGGCGACCACGCCGGCATCGCGCTTGTTGACCTCCTCGATGAAGGCAGGGGGCCAGCTCCATTCACGACCGACGACCAATCCGATCTTCTTGTGCATGCGCAGTTCTCGTGTTGAGGCTTAGAAGACGGGAAGACGAGAAGACGAGAAGACGAGATGGGAACGGCGAAGCGACGGCGCACCGAGGGAGGCCAGAGACCGCGGCCCGTACATCCGACTCGTCTTCCCGTCTTCACGTCTTCCCGTCTTCCGCATTTCAGTCGTGCCCCCCCACATACCGCTGGATCATCTGCTCCCACACCGGCCAGTCGTGGGCGAAGCCATCCCATTCACGGAGCGCGTTCCCGATCCCCTTGCCCACGAGCAGCGACGAGAACGCCTGATTCTGCTGATAGTGCGGGTCGGTGCGACCGATCGCCATGATGATGTCCTGCCGACGCATCGCCTCTAACCGCCAGTGCTCCCACTCGCCGGGGATGAACTCGAACGGGTTGCACGCGTACACGTTCCCGTCGGAGTAGTCGCGCGTCATCCCGCGGATGTCGTACATCCCGCTCATCCCCAGGATGCGGTGCACGCGCGTGGGGTGGCGCAGCCCGAACGACATGGCGAGAAACGCCCCGAACGAGGCCCCGGTGGCGACCACGAAGCCGTGGTGGTTGACGTGCTGCGTAAAGGGGAGGAGCTCGTCGGTGAGGTAGCGGTCGTAGGCCAGATGGCGCCACGCGCGCTCCCCCGGATGCACCGACTTGTTGTACCAGCTCGCGTCGTGCGTGCTGTCGAGGCACCAGAGCTGGAACCAGCCGCGCCGGATGGGCTCATAGAGCACGTCCGGCATGTAGCGGTTGGGCCACTCGTTGTGGTCGCCCATGGTCGTCGGAAAGGCGAGAATCCGCGCCCCGCCGTGCCCGAACCAGCGCACATGCATGTGGCGCCCGACGGCCGGCGAGTACCAGACGTGATGATGGCCATGCACACGCGTGCTCATGTCCACCTCATGCCGCGCCCTCGTGCTCCTCGGGCCAGTGGTCGTGCTCGTCGTGCCCGTGCTGCGGGTGCCCCGCCGCGTGCGACGCGTCGTGCAGCATGAAGGGAAGCGCATGTCGGATGCGCCGCCCCCACGACTCCTCGTTGTGCAGCCCCGCCTCGTCCTCCACCCACGACAACTTGTCGCCCATCGCGTAGCCCTTCTCCGTGAGGATATCGCGCATCTCCCGCGCATTCATGAGCGTCCCGTGCCCCTCGCGCGTTCCCACGTCGAGGTACAGGCGCCCCCCCACGTGCGGGGCCGAGCGAACATAGGGGAAGATGGCGCGCTCCGCGAACCAGAGCGCCGGCGACATGATCCCCGCAAAACCGAAGGCGTGCGGGTGGCGGAAGAAGGCGTACAGTGAGATCAGCCCCCCCATCGACGACCCGACGATCCCGGTCCCCTCTCGCCCCGCATAGGTGCGGTACTGGGCGTCGATCATCGGCTTCACCGTGCGCAGGATGAAGTCGACGTACGCATCGCCCCCGCCCCCGCCGGCTCGCGCATCCACGAAGGGCGAGTACTCGCGCAGCCGGTCGACCCCCATGTTGGGGATCGCGACCACGATCGCCCGCCGCCCCCGGTGCCCCGCGCGCGCCATCGCCTGGTCCACCCCCCATTCGCCGGCAAACGACGTCGCCGGATCGAAGAGGTTCTGCCCGTCATGCATGTAGATGACCGGATACGGATGCTCCGTCCGGCGATAGCTGCGGGGGAGGTAGACGCTGATGTCGCGCCGGTTGTTCAGCTCCGGGGAGTAGACATCAGGGATGACCTCCAGCGAACCGGGGGGAATCCGGCGGCGGGACGACCATTTGCGGAGGTACTGCGTGCTCACGAACATGCGGCGTGGTAAGGGCCCCCAGCGTCGGATCCGCGAGGGCGGATGACGCAAAGTGGGGGTGGAGGGGAGAGGGGGGAAGGGTGAAGCCTCCGCCAATCCTCCACCGTCCACCCCCACCCCGCTTCGCGCGCCCCCAATGCGCCGTCACGTCCCCTCATCGGCGATGCGGGCATCTGCGCCCCTCGCGCGAATCGCGCCCGCCAGCGCCTCGGATCAACGAATGCCGAGGACCACGCCTTCGAGGGGACCGATCGTCAGGCGCACGCGGGTCTCCCCCGCCCCGACGCGCCCCACTACCTCGCGCGTCGTGGTCCCCAGCTTCACGATCGCCGCCCCGGGGCGCACGCCATAGCGCCCGGTCTCGAAGCGAAGCTCGACCTCCCGCGGCTCGTCGGCGATGCTCGCCAACGCCAGCGCCACGCGCCCGTCCTTCGCGCGCCACGCCCCCGAGAGGACCAGCGGCGAACGCACCACCGCCTCGGTCGCCCCGCCGCGACGCGCCGCGTAGATCGAGACGCGTGACATGAGCACGTTGGCGCTGTCGACCCGCACCTCGGGGGCGCGCAGCATCACCCCGCTCTGGAAGTAGTCGCGCAGCCCGTAGCGCAGCCGCGCCAATCGCTCGAGGTAGTCGATCTCGGCGCGACGCGCCGTCAGCTGCTCGGGAAGGAAGTTGGCGATCGTCGGCTGCATTCCCCACACGAACATGCGCGCCTGCTCCAGCAGGTACTGCTGCCGGTACTTGGAGTCGAGCAGCGTCATCGCGTTGGCCGGGCGCGTCGCGACCGGCCACAGGTCGTCGTACGGCGGCCAGGTGAGCGAGCCGTAGGTCCCGTAGGTCACGGCATACGGATGGTACGCCGCCTGGAAGATCGGGAGCGGCTCCCACCCGCTCGCCGGATCGATGTAGCGCTCCTGACTCACCTGCAACGTGAGGAACGCGTCGAGGTCGGGGAGCCAACTCTCGCCACCGCCCTCACCGGCGTAGGCGCTCGCCGACTTCCCGGCGCGCCGGCGCAGGTCCTGCGCCAGTTCGCGGAAGCCGTCCATCCAGTAGTGGCCACCACCGACCGGGTGCCCGTGGTCGGCGCTCCAGCACGCCAGGCTCAGCACCGCCTGGTCCATGTAGATCCCGTCGAGCTTGTACTGCTGGATGACGGTGTCGGCGATGCCGGCGTATTTGTCGCGCCAGAACTTGGTCGAGACGTCCATCGGCGCGCACGGGAGCGGCTCGAAGACGTTGTACGTCTCCTGCCGAACCTTGCCGTCGCGCTCGCGCACCGCCCACCGCTCGGCGTTCTCGCGCTTCCAGCTCGGCGTGTCGGTGCACCAGAGACGCTGGTTCATGTAGACGATCGCGTGCAGCCCAGCCTCGTGGGCCGTGGCCACGGCGCGCGTGAAGCCCTCGGCCCCCTCGCGCGGCGGGAGGTAGTCGGGGAACGAGGTGTCGTACGGCCCGCCGTGCCACCAATGCCAGAAGACGCTCACCGGCAGCTTCGCGTCGGCTTGCAGCTGTGCGGCCGGCTCGAGCACCACGTTCGATCGCCCGCGGTTCCAGACCCAGATCCCCGTGTCGTGGATCCACGATGGCGACTTCCCGGTCGCCAGGCGGCTGGTGCGCGCCCAATACTGGCGCGTCCCCCACGCGCGGTAGCGTTCCACCGCGCTGAACCAATCGCCGCTGGTCACGCCGACGATGGCGGCGTAGCTCGGCGCATATCGCGCGTTCTGCCCGGGGTTGGAGAGGGCGTGCACCACCTCGTAGCCGGCCGAGCCGTCCCGCGCGCCCCAGAGGGCGAAGAGCTTGCGATAGGCAAGCGTGTCGTCAGCCGCAAGGTAGAGCCCCCCGCGCCCCGGTGACGTCAGCGACAGCACCTGCAGCGAGAGCTGCCCGGGATACGTCCACTCCAGCCGGCGTCCGGTCCCCTCGGGGCCCGCGAGGAGGCGTCGCGGTTCACGCGTTCGCTGTCCCATCCACTGCGGGACCGCCAGCTGCTCGGCGGTGCCTAACGGGGCTATTCCCGTGAGGCGCGGATATCGCAGCGTCTCCACCGCCAGCGTCCCGATCCCCTCCAGCGCGATGTGCCACGCGGTCGTCGTATCGCGCCGGGCGCGAATGGTGGCCACGACGCGCATCGGTGACGCGGCGCCCGGAAAGCGATCCCAGGTGAGCTGCAACGCGCCACTCGTCAGGCGGCGCCAGGCGAATCGGCCAGCCTCGGCCGCGTGGAGGCGCGCCGGCGTGCTGCCGGGCGAGAAGTCGATGCTCCAGAGGCCGACCGAGTCGGTCGGCGCGGTGGCGATCACCTGTCTGGCGCCATCGGCGAGCGATTCGAGGTGGCCGTCCGCCGCCGAAAGGCGAAGGCGCATGCCCGGCAGCTGCAGCTCGGGGGCGTTGGCCCGCGAGCTGCCCGCGACCGTCTGGGCGTGAGCGCTGCTGGCCAACAGTACGCAACCAGCGAGGACGATCGCGAGGGCCGCGCCCGCGAGGGCAGGACGCACGGGTCGGGAGCGCACGATGTGCATGGTGCGGGAGGAGATCGAGAGGAGCGCGTCGTGCAATGCGACCGAGCGCATCGCCGATGTGCTCCCTACGCATCACCGAGCCAAATCGTGGCGACGGGCGGGACGGGCCGGGCTCACGCGAAGCTGCGAAGCCGCGAGGAGGACCCCGACGGAGCTGGTCGCTCCTTTGCGATCTTCGCGGCTTCGCGTGAGCCGCCGCGTCAGTCCCCCCGGACCACCACCGCCGGCGCCACCCGCGACGCGCGCCACGCCGGGATGTACGACGACGCCATCGCCAGCGCGCTCACGAGCAGCAGCGCCCCACCATAGGCCAAGGCATCGGTGGGCGACACGCCCACCAGCACGCTCCCCATCAAACGCGTGAGCCCGAGTGCCAAGGCACCTCCCACGACGATCCCCACCGCCACCAGCGCCGCGCTCTGTCGCAGCACCTCGCGAATCATCATTCCCGAGCGCGCGCCCAGCGCCATCTTGATCCCGAATTCCTTCGACCGCTGGGCCACCGAGTACGAGAGCACACCGTACAGGCCAACGATGGTCTGCAGGAGGCCGAGCAGGCCGATCGCCGTGGCCAGCGTCGCCCCCATGTTCACGAAGAAGAGGGCGATCCCCTGGTCCAGGTGCGTGGCCATCGTGCGCACCCCGTACAACAGGATGTTCGGGTTGACCGACGCCACCGCGCTGCGCACCGAGGGCACTAGCGCCGACGGATCCTCGCCACGGCTCTTGACGATCAGGTACGTCTGCTGCGACGGCACCTGCCGTAGGGGGACGTACATCATCGCGCGCGGCGTCTCGCCGATGAGGACCATCTTCGCCGTGCCCACGACCCCGACAACTTCGACGATCGGACCATCCTGCTTGAAGCGAAGCTGACGACCGACGGGATCCTGCCCTGGCCAGAGCGCGTCGGCGAGCGTACGGTTCACGATCACCACCCGTGGCGAGGCCGAGTCGTCCTGGGCGGTGAAGTCGCGCCCCCCCTGCAGGCGCAGCTTGATCGCCCCAACGTAGCCCGGCGAGACCTGCACGATCGCCGCGCTGTAGAGCCCTTCCGGCGCCAGCGGCGTGCGCTCGTCCGTCACGACCGATTGGGTGCTGTAGTTGCCCGACAGCGGGATGTGCGTGCTCAGCGCCACCGCCTCCACTCCGGGCAGCACCGCGATCGCCTCGACCAACCGGTCTTGCGTCTGGCGGGATTGCACTTCGTCCAGGCGGTGAAGCTGCAGATCGGACTGCGCCAGCAGCAGGCGATCGCGCGAGAAGCCAAGGTCCATCTTGGCGGCGCTACGTGCCGAACGGATGAAGAGTCCGCCACACACGAGCAGCACGAAGGAGACGGCGACCTGCGTGACCACGAGCGCCGAGCGCAGCCGCGTGCGCGCACGCCCCGCGCTCCCCGTGCGCCCGCCGTCTCGCAGCACCTCGCTCACCGGCGAGCGCGCCCCCATCAGCGCCGGCGCCAGCCCCGAGATCACACCGGCGAGGAGCGAGATCAGCGCCGTGTAGCCAAACACCCGCCAGTCGAGTTCGAGACCAAAGGTGATGGGGAAATCGACCGCGATCTGCAGGGTATTGAGCCACCCGATGCAGAAGCGAGCCACGAAGAACGCCAGCGCCAGGCTCGCGACGCCCAGCAGGACACTCTCGGTGAGGAGGAGGCGCACGACACGACCCGGCGAGGCGCCTAACGCCGACCGGATGGCGATCTCGCCGCGACGCACGGTTGCGCGCACCAGCAGGAGGTTGGCCACGTTGGCACAGGCCACCAGCAATGCCAGCCCGACCATCCCGTAGAAGACACCGGCTACCCACGGTGTCAGCCGCGACACCGCGTACTCGGGGCGCGTCCGCAGTTCGCGTTCCATGATCAGACGCTGGTCGGCGAACTCCAGCGGGTACTTCTTGGTCAGCTCGTCGGAGAGGCGCGTGAGCGCGCCGCGTGCCTGCGCCAGCGAGACCCCCGGCTGCAGGTACGCGAGGATCCGGAACGATCCCCACCCCATCGACTCCATGTTCGCTCGCATCGCCGGATCGACCGAGACCGTGGTCTCGACCGGGATGATGGCGTCGGGCTCGATGAGCGGCTGCGTCCCGCGAAAGCCGCGCGGGAGCACGCCAATGATCGTGAACGGGAGCTCGTTCAGGTGCATCACCGTACCGATCACCGACGGGTCGCGATTGAAGGCGCGCTCCCAGTAGGAGTCGTTGAGCACGACGACCTGCGCGCGCGTGGCGGCATCCTGCGGCGTGTAGAGGCGGCCGAGGGCGGGGCGCACACCGAGTGCGGTGAAGTAGTTGTCGCTCCCCGCGAGAATGAAGGAGCGTACCGATTCATCGCCGGTGCGAACCGCCATCTCCCACCCCATCCAGGCCACGGCGTCCTCGAAGACGCCGGAGAGCTGCTTCACCTCGCGATACATGGGATAGGAGACGCTCCCCACCATGTCGCTGGTCCGTTCGCCGGCAGCGACCACGGTGAGGCGATCAGCGTCACGCACCGCCAGCGGTTTGAGCAGGAAGGCGTTGACCGCCGAGAAGATCGAAGCGTTGGCGCCGATCGAGAGGCCGAGGGTGATGATGACCGAGAGGGAGAACAGTGGCTGCCTGACGAGGGTGCGGGCCACGAAGGCGGCGTCGCTCCACAGCGTCTGCCACCCGGCACGGCGCGTGTCGGCGCGCGACTGCTCGCGCTCCATCCGTTGCATCTGCGCCTGCACGCGCGCCCGGTCGCCGAAACGGCGGCGCGCTTCGTCCTTCGCGCTCGCGGGGTCCATCCCGAGCGCCACGAGTTCGCGCTCGCGCATCTCAAGGTGGAAGGCGATCTCGTCCTCGACGTCGGCCTCGGGGCGCGCCCCGAAGAAGCGGAGGTAACGGCGGTGCCGGTCGGGATTCATCATGGCGCTCGCTAGGCCGGGGTCAACTTGAGGTCGAGGGCGCGGAAGACCACGCTGGCGAACCGGACGAAGTCGTCGACTTCGGTGTCGAGCTGGGTACGCCCTTGCGGGGTGAGCGCGTAGAAGCGCGCCCGCCGGTTGTTCTCCGAGAGCCCCCACTCCGAGGAGATCCACCCCCGCTTTTGCAGCCGGTAAAGCGCCGGATAGAGCGACCCTTCCTCGATCTTGATCTGGTCGCCGGTGGCGCGCTCGATCCACTTGAGCACGCCATATCCATGCGTGGGCTCGACTTTCAGGGCCCGGAGGATCAGGAGGTCGAGGGTCCCGCGGAGGAGTTCGAGCGTTTCGGTCTGCACAGTGTCGTTCCCTAGGATTTCTAGGAAGAGTACAATCGCTCTCCTAGATACGCGAGGGGAGACCGCGAGGTTTCGGCGATTCCCGAATCCCGCCCTCCGTTTCGCGCTGGGTTCGCGCTCCTGGCGCGCTCGATCGGCCGACGGGCCGCGCTGGCGCCCGGCCGGCAATCGGCGTATGTGAGGGGCCGGTGTGCGCACGGCGTCCCGGCGCACGTTGATTCGTCCAGCCCCCCGCGCGACGTGACGATGCGACTCGCTCTGCTCTCGACCTGGCTCCTGGCGATCGCCTCGCCGTGCGCGCTCCGGGCTCAACTCCCCCCGCCGGCGTCCGACCTCCGGCTCGCCGCCCCGATCACCACGTGGGACGAGGCGATCCCGCTCGGCAACGGCATGCTCGGCGGGCTCCTCTGGGGCGAGGGGCGCCGCCTCGTGCTGTCGCTCGACCGCGGGGACCTCTGGGACCAACGCGCGGCGGCGCCGTTCGGGACGCCGGGCTACCGCTATGCGGACATCGTCCGCCTGGTACGCGAAGGGAAGGAGGATTCGCTCCACCATCGATTCGACGAGCCGTACGACAACATCCCCTTCCCCACCAAGATCCCTGCCGGGCGCCTGACCATCACGCTCGACGCGGCGCAGCAGCCCTCAAGATTCACGTTGCACCTGGCCGAGGCCGAAGCGGCGGTCGCCCTGACGCGCGGGAGCGGGCGTGCGTTCTTCAGCGCGGTGCAGCGCGTGGCCTTCGTCCGCCTGCCGGCGCCGGCGACCGTCACCATCACGCGCCCCGTTTCGCTCGACAAGCTGGGATACGGCCCGGCGCGCTCGTGGCGCGAGGGGACGCTCCAGTTCATGGAGCAGGTCGCGGCGCAGGGGCTCCGCTACGTGGTGGCCGTGGGGGAGCGCCGGGTGGGTGACCAGTTGCTGCTGGCGACGACCGTCACCAGCACGACCGATGGCGCCGACCCGGCCGGCGTTGCGCGAGGCCGACTCACGCGTGCGCTGGCCACCGGCTACGACGCCGCCTTTCGCCCGCACGCGGCGTGGTGGCGCCACTTCTGGCAGCGCTCGCGCCTCACCGTCCCCGATACCGCGCTGCAGCAGCATCTCGACCTCGTGAAGTACTTCTACGGCGCCGCCGCGGTCCGTGGGGCGCCGCCCATGCCGCTGCAGGGGATCTGGACCGCCGACAGCGACGCGCTCCCGCCGTGGAAGGGCGACTTCCACAACGACCTCAACACGCAGATGACGTACCTCGCTGCCCACGCCGCGGGGCTCGACGAGTCGATGCTGGGCTGGCTCGACTTCAACTGGTCGCGGCGCGACGCCTATCGCGCCTTTGCGCGCGACTTCTACGGCGTCGCGGGGCTCGCCGTCCCCGGGGTGATGACGCTGGGCGGCGCACCGTTAGGCGGGTGGGCGCAGTACTCGCTCTCGCCCACGATGGGCGCCTGGGTCGCGCAGTCGTTCTATCTCCATTGGCGCTACACCAACGACGCGCGCTTCCTGCGGGAGCGGGCATATCCGTTCACCGCCGGAATCGGCGAGGCGATCCAGGGGCTGCTGGTGCGCAGCGCCGACGGGCGCCTGCGCCTGCCACTCTCGTCGTCGCCGGAGATCTTCGACAACTCCATGAAGGCGTGGCTCGCCACGCCCTCCAACTTCGACGTGGCGCTCCTGCGCTGGCTCTTTGGTGCCCTCGGCGAGATGGCCGACGCGCGCGGGGAGCGGCGGGCGGCCGCAGCTTGGCGCGCGACGCTCGGCGCGCTCGACCCGCTCACCACCGACGCGTCGGGGGCACTTGGCTTCGCGTCGGGGCTCCCGTACGACGAGTCGCACCGGCACTTCTCGCATGCGATGGCGCTCCATCCGCTGGCGCTCCTCGCCGTCGACGCGCCGAGCGATTCGGCGACTGTGCGCGCCACGCTCGACGGCATCACCGCACACGGCACCTCGTGGTGGACGGGGTACTCGTTTTCCTGGTTCAGCGCGATGCTGGCGCGTGGCGGGCGCGCGGAGGAGGCGTTGCGACAGCTCGAGACGTATCGCCGTGCCTTCATCCTGCGGAACGGCTTTCACGCCAACGGCGACCAGACGAAGAGCGGGCTGTCGCGCTACACGTATCGCCCGTTCACGCTGGAGGGGAACTTCCTCGCCCTCCACGCCGCGCAGGAGATGGTGCTGCAGAGCTGGGGAGGCGTGGTGCGCGTCTTTCCCGCGGTGAGCGACCGATGGCGCGACGTGTCGTTCACGCGATTGCGAGCCGAGGGGGGCTTCGAGGTGAGTGCGTCGCGGTCGGGCGGTCGGACGATGCGCGTGGAGGTACACGCTCCGCGCGGCGGGGAGCTGCGACTGCGCGACCCGTTCGACGGGGGGCGCGGGCGCTGGAGCGGGGGGACGATCGTGCGTGCGGGGGATGAGTTGCGAGTGCGACTCGCTCCCGGCGGGCGGCTCGTCGGCGATCGCGGTCCCAGTTGAGGCGGGTTGGAGACCGAGGCCTAACGGGTCCTTTACTTTGCCATACCTCATTCGCTATGTAGGGGGATGCTGAGCCATCACCTCATTCGCGAGGCGCGGCGCCGGGCCCGACTGACGCAGTCGGAGTTGGCGATGCGTGCCGGGACGACGCAGTCGGCGGTCGCGCGCTGGGAGGCGGGGCGGTCGCTCCCGTCGTTGGAGAAGCTGCAGGAGCTGGTCGAGTGCTGCGGCCTGGAGCTCGGCGTTTCGCTGGGCGAGCGGAGAGACGCCGAGGAGCGGCTCCTGGACCAGCTGCGCGCGTTGACGCCGGAGCAGCGACTGCAGCGACTGTTGGCAGCGATTCCGTTTGCCGGAGGGGAGGTCGCCGCCGATGCGACGGGGGCGGCGGACGAGGACGAGCGCTTCGAGCCCGTCGCGCTGCTGGCCACACTGCGGCGCCACGAGGTGCGGTATGTGCTGATCGGGGGCTGGCGGCCACGCTGTACGGATCGCCGATCCTCACCGGCGACGTGGATATCGCGCCGGAGGGTGGCGAGGCGAACCTGGAGCGACTGGCGGTGGCGCTGCGCGAACTCGGGGCGATGGTGCGCGGTGGTGGTGACCCGCGCGCGTGGACCCCCGACTTGTCGGCCAACGGGTTGGCGCGCGGGTTGGTGCACCGGTTGGAGACGCGCTTCGGGCCGCTCGACCTGCTATTCGAACCAACGGGGACGGCCGGCTACGACGACCTCCGCCAGCAGGGGGCACTCATGCAACTCGAGGGGGGCGCGGTCGTGGTGGCATCGCTGGCCGACGTGATCCGGTCGAAGGAGGCGGCGGGGCGGAGCGAGGACCGGGTGAGCGTCCCGTTGCTCCGTCGGCTGCAACGCCGCCCGGGTGCTGGGGCGCAGGACCGCGCTGGCGCCACGACCGACACCGCGACGGAGGCGGCATGACGCCCCCCGCTGGCGCGCGGGTGGGATTGGCGATCGGTGCGGTCATGGTCGCGCTCGGTGTCTACATCGCCGGGCGCATCGTGCTCGCCGGACTGCCGCCGCTCACCGGCACGGCATGGTTGGATCTCGCCTTTGGCGTCTTCTTCGTGGCCCGCGGGGCGCTGGCGTACGGGCGCTGGAAACGCGCGGAGGGCTCCGCCGGCTGACGCCGGGGGCGCGCTTCCGGGGGCACGCGCCTGGCGCGGGGTCCACGCGGACGGTCGCCGGATGAACGTGAGGCGCCCCACCCGCGAAAGATGCGAAGTCGCTCGGTGTATTGCGGCGTTGCACCTGCAACGCCTTGGCGCACACGGAACCCTGACTGTCGACACGTTTCTCCCAGCGTACGTTAGGCATGGTGGCGGCACACGGCATGCGTTGCATGCCGACGCGGCAAGGCGCCGCGCGTCTTCACCACGACCTAACCCGGAGAAACTCCCATGCGCCGCCTGCCTGTCCGGGCGCTGGCGACTTGCGGACTCACGCTGCTTGCGGCGTGCGCCGCCGATCCGTCGGCTCCCCCTTCGCCGCTCGACCGGAGTGACGCCGTCGTGCCGTTTGCCGACCTCGCCACGCCCATCCCCGTCACGACGCGCGGCTCGGTCACTCGCACCGTCGGCAACTGGCAGGTGACCATCACCGACCTCGGCCTGTGGTCGGGCGGGACGTATTCCAGCGCGTACGACGTCAACAACCTCGGCGAGGTCGTCGGAATCGCGAGCGATCCCTCTGGGATGAACCGGCGCGTGGTCTGGAAGAACGGGGTGATCGTCGACACGCTCCCGCAGCCGGGTTCCGCGGTCACCAAGGCGTGGCAAATGAACCAAAACCGGCAGTTCGTCGGCTTCGCCAACCAGGGGAGTGGAGGGATCGGCTACGGTGTCTTCTGGAGCCAGGGGACGGCATTCAAGATCCAGGCGTTCCCCGGCACGGCGGCGTCAGGGGCCGCGGCCAACGGCATCAACGCCCTGGGCGAGGTGGCGGGTGGTGGCACCGGCGGCGGCACGACGGAGCCGCTCTACCGGCACGCCGGCATCTGGCGCAACGGCCTGCTCTATCGCGACATCGGCACCATGGCCGGGGGTTCGTTCGCGATGGCTTACGACATCAACGACGTCGGGCAGGTCACCGGGACGGGCACCTTGGGGGCGACCGGTGCACGCGAGTACGCCTGGCGCTGGGAGAACGGGACGTACACCATCCTCCCCGACCTGCCGGGATCGTTCCTGCAGTCGGTGGGGCGCTCGATCAACGCGCGCGGCGACGTCGCCGGCCAGAGCAATGGCGGCATGCCTGTGGTCTGGAAGAACGGCGCGGTGCAGGCGCTCCCGATGCCGGTGCGCCTGGCCAACACGATCTACGAGATCAACGACACCGGCGACGTGGTCGGGACGGTGGGAAGCACCGGGGTGCTCTGGCGCAACGGCGAGTACATCCCATTGGCCCCATGGCCTAACGCGGCGGTGAACAACTCGGTCGCCCGAGGGATCAACAACAACGGTGCCGTCGTCGGCGAGTCGTACTTCGAGGCTGGGCAGGGGGTGCATGCGGTCATGTGGACGGTCACCCCGGTCGGCGGTGGCGGCGGTGGCGGCGGAACGGTCAACACCGCCCCCAAAGTCACGCTCGCGGCCACCACCTCCACGTCGATCCGCCGAGGGCAGAGTGTGACGATGCGCGGCGTGGTGACCGATCCCGACGTCGGCGACGGCCCGTGGCCGTGGACCATCTCGTGGGGGAGCGGCAACGGACAGTCGACCGGGAGCCTCGCAGCTCCGGGGACGGTGACCGCAACCAAGACCTTTACGCGCACCGGGACCTTCTCGGTGAGGATGACCGTGACCGACGCGCGCGGCGCCGTGGCGTCGTCGGGCACGATCTCGGTGCGGGTTCGTTAGGCCTTCCGCAACCGATGGTCCGGGACGACATAGGGCGGGGCATGCGAAAGGCAGGCCCCGCCCTTGCCGTCCCACGACGACGTGACTCGGCTACTCGGCGATGTAGCGCCAGGGGCGCGTGACGCCGTCGCGACGCCAGATGGTGAAGTAGGGGAGGCGAAGTGGCGGCGCCGGCGTCGCGGCCGGTGCACGCGGCTCGATGAGGATGATGCCGATCGTCACGCCCACGTCACCGCTCGATGCGACGCGCGTCTCGTCAGGCGCCCAGGTGATGCGCGAGTCAGCGTCGGTGGTTGCCTGGACGGCCGCGCCGATCGAGTCGGCGCCGAAGGTGAACGGCGCGCCGTTGCCGACGTTGGCCGCCGTCGGGTCACCGTACTTCGCGAAGGCAGCCCCGATGGTCGGCCCGCCACTCGCTTCACGCGAGAAGGCGCGCTCGGCCTCCGCCAGTTCCTCGACGAGGCGCGTGTGCGAGGGTGCATCACGCACCGGCGCCACGAGGCGAGGCGGAAGCGCGGCCGGGCGCTCGTCCAGCGACACGTCGCCCGCGGGGCGTCCGACGCGGCGATACACCGAGATGCGCCACGCACCCTCCTCGCGCTCCCAGTACGCGACGTACTTCCCGGGCACGACGCTCCCGTCGGGGCGCGTGAGCGTCGTGTAGCCGTACGTGAAGCCGTGCATCGCATCGGCCGAGACACCGGCACGAATCGGCGTCCAGGTGAGACGCGACCGCGCGGCCAGCGTATCGCGCCGCAGGAGTGCCACGGCCGCGTCGCGCCCGCGGGCAAACCCACTGTTGGCGCGATCCGGGAGCACGATGTCGCGCGCGAAGGTGCGCGCGAGCGAGGTCACCAGATCGCCCTTCGCGCCCTCGGCGGCGAAGGCCCGATCGGCCGCGATGAGTTCGCGGGCCGCGTCGGCCGGGGTGCGTTGCGACAGGCTCCCCGCGAGGAGCACGAGCGGAAGGGAGACGGACAGGCGACGTACGGGGATCACGGTTCGTTCGGTTTGGGGTCGAGATGAAAGAGGGCGTCGTACTTCCCGGTGGCGACCAGACGATCGAGTTGGTCGGCGAGGGTCTTCATGAGCGCCGAGTCGACGGAGCCATAGTCCATCCCGATGGAGATGAAGCCGCCCCCATCCACGACGGCAGCCTTCACCAGCTTGCCATCGATGCGCACGACCTGATGGTACCCGTTCAACTCGTCAGGCATACGCTCGGCGCCCAGCTCACGCACCATCGCGTCGACGATGGCGTTGCGCAGCTCGGTGGCGCCGGGGCGCAGGTAGTAGCTCGAGATGACACCCTTGGCGTCGGTCTCGCGGTCTCCGCGGTAGGGCAACGGCGTGAAGCCGGGGCGCTCCGTCAGTCGCAATGGTGCGCCGTCGCGCGATCGCCACTCGAAGTGATACGCCACCCACGCGGGGTCGATCTGCTGGTACTCGTTGTACCGCATGCGAGCGCGATCGATGGGGACGGTGTAGCTCCGCTGTGCCCTCCAGTCGGTCACGACGAGCACGGGACGCTCCTCCGACCCATCGTGGGTGAACCAGACGTAGTGCGACTCGTCAGGCGACAGGCCGACCGGCGGGAGGCCGTTGATGGGATACGGCTCCGTCGGTGCCTCGACCGCGGTGAAGGTCAGCGTGCGCGTATCGAGGATCCCGTGCTCGAGGCGATAGAGCCCAACGTTCGCGAACGTCGTGCGATCGAACCAGCCCGGAGGGACGACGCGATCGTACACGCCGTGCCACGCGACCGAATCGGCGGTCAGCAGTTCGCCGCGAATGGATCCCGTGCACTGGCCGATGGGCGTGAGCGTGGCGCGCCCCCCCTCGTCGCGCACCAGGAGGCACGTTCCTCCCTCCTGTGGTCCGCCGGGGCGCACCAGCAAGGCTGGTGATGCGCCGGGGAGGAGGGCGACGGCGCCGACCGTATCGAGGCCGGCGATCGGCGCGCCCTTGTACGTCACGTGAAAGCGCGAGGTGGCCGCCTTGCGCGTGGTTCCCGAGACGTTGAAGAGCGACAGGATGCCGGTCGCGACCTCGAACGCGCCGGCCGTCTCCCGCCGCATGGCCTCCCCGGCCTTCACGACGCGGAAGCGATAGGTGAACTGGTCGGGGAGCGACGGTGCCCCGGGGCGCGGATGCGGAAGCCAGTCGCTCCACTCCTGCTCGTTAGGCCCCGGGTGGTCGGGCAGGGGGACCAGGAAGCCGGCAAGCGAGGAATCGCCGATTCCGATGTCGAGCAGGCGCGATCCGCGCGCGGTCCAGACATCCGCAACGCCGGGGACGACCCATCGTCCCTCGACGAGATGCGCGTCGTCGGTGAAGAGGATCCCATCGCCCCACTTCCTGATCACGCGCGCCGAGGTGCCGCTGCCGAGTCGTGCGTAGCCCGTGCCGGCAAAGTCGGCGGGGGCGCGCATCGCGGTCGCCGGCCATCGCAGCTCGAAGGCGAGATAGAGCCCTGCACCGTCGATCGTGGGTTCGACATCGGCCAGTGCGCGACTCACGCCACCAACGCCACCCGCGATCACCACCACGATCCCGAGCGACACGCCCAGCACCTTCGCGAAGCCGGGGGCCGCAGCGCCCATCACACGAGCCGTAACCAGGCCGATGACGCAACCACCGATGAAGCCGAGCAGCGCCATGCCAACCACGAAGTAGCCGGAGCCGCCCTCGAACGACGAGATGCGGTACCAGCTGACGGCGAGATTGGCGACGAATCCACTGAGCAGCATCCCCACGAGCCCAGTGAGGATGGCGACGACGAAGGAGAGCAACCAGGACATGACGAGGGGGCGAGGTCGGCACCCGGAGGTGCGACAGGGGAGGACGTGTGTACGCGGCTCACTGCACGACGAGTCGACGTCGCGTGGGCGGTGCGGAGCGACGGTGCAACGGCGACGGTTCGACGGCGACGATCGGTGAGATGGCCTGTACGGACAGAACGGTGCGACGTTTCGAGGTGACCGTCCAGCCGTGCTAGCCGCCTGGCGAGCGGCGGCGCATGTTCCCGGACCCCGTCCCCTCCCGGAGATCCGGCAGATGCAGAGACTCACCTTCGCGTTCGCGTTCCTCACCCTCGCCGGCGCCCCGGTGCAGCCGGCGCAGGGGCAGCGTCCCCCCGACACGGTCTTCCTCGAAGAGCTCACGTGGACCGAGGTGCGCGATCTTCAGCGCGCCGGCAAGACGACGATCCTGATCGGGACGGCGGGGCAGGAGCAGAAGGGGCCGCACATGGTGACCGGGGAGCATCACTTCGTCCTCGAGCACACGTCGGAAGACATTGCCCGCGCGCTGGGCAACACCCTGGTGGCACCGATCATCACCTATGTCCCGGAGGGGAGCTGGGAGGCGCCGCTGCGCGGCCACATGGCCAAGGCGGGGTCGATCACCCTCCCAGAGGATCGTTTCGTCGAGCTGCTCGTGCACGCGGGGCAGAGCCTGCGGGCCGGTGGCTTCACGACGGTCATCTACATCGGCGATTCCGGCGGCAACCAGTCGGGGATGAAGGCGGCGGTGGAGCGGCTCAACGCCGCGTGGCAGGGGACGGCGGCGCGCGCCCTGTTCGTGGGCGACTACTACACCAAGTCGGTGGCGGACATCCGCGCCTACCTCACGGGGCTCGGCTTTCCTCCCGAGGTGTCGGGGAGCCATGCGGGGATGATCGACACGTCGGAGCTCATGTACGTGCATGCGCCCTTCGTGCGGCGCGACAAGCTTGCACCTGGCGGTGGCTTCCCGGACAGCGGCGTGAGCGGCGACCCCACCAAGGCGACTCCAGAGCTGGGGAAGAAGCTGGCGCAGATCAAGGTCGACAACGCGCTCGCGCAGATCCGTGCCCTGCTGTCCGCCGGGGGGAGCCGATGATGCGCGTACGCACGTGGATCACCGCCGGGGCGCTCCTGCTGTCGGCCGCCCCGTTAGGCGCGCAGGGACGCCGCCCGCTGGTGCAGGGCCCGCCCTTCCTCGAGGCGATGACGTGGACCGAGATCCGCGACGCGATCGCCGGGGGGAAGAAGGCGGTGATCATCCCCACCGGGGGGACGGAACAGAACGGCCCGCACATGGTCCTGGGGAAGCACAACTACATCGTCACCTTTGCTGCCGGGCAGCTCGCCCAGCGGCTGGGCAACGCGCTGGTGGCGCCGACGGTGCAGTACGTCCCCGAGGGTGACTGGGCCCGGCCGGGGTTTGGCGACAAGCCGGGGGTCATCTCGCTGCCATCGCCCGCCTATGAGCGGCTGCTCGATGCGGCGGTGCGCTCGCTCAAGGTGCACGGCTTCACCGACATCCTCCTCATCGGCGACTCGGGGGGGAACCAGCAGGGATTGGTCGCGGTGGCCGATGCGCTGAACGCGGAGTGGGCGGGGAGCGGTGTGCGCGTCTTCGCCCTCGTGGACTACTACCAGAAGGGGCGCGTGCAGCTCCGGGACTACCTGCTCAAGACGTACGGCTGGGACGCGCAGACGGTGGGGACGCACGCCGGCACGACCGACACGTCACAGCTCCTCTACGTCCACCCCGAGGGGATCCGCACCGACCGCCTTGCGCCTGGCGGTGGCGGCCCCGACTCCGGGGTGAACGGCGACCCGACCAAGGCCTCGGCGGCGATCGGGAAGGTCGCGATCGACCTCAAGGTCGAGGCGGCGGTGGCGCAGTACCGGGCGCTCTCGGGGAAGTAGGGGGGCGCACTCGGCGCCAGCGTTGCCGTGGCCAGTTCTTCGTGGCTTCGTGGCTTCGCGTGAGAAAGGCAACTGCGATGTCACGCGAAGCCGCGAAGCCGCGAAGAACGGCCGGCGCGACTTTCTGGTGTCTCAGCAGGACACGCACTTGTGGTTGTTCTTCGAGCCGAGGCTCTCCAGCAGCTTCACGGTGTCCAGATAGGGGGAGATGCGCTGCACGGGGCCGTTGGCCATGTCGGCCGTGGTCTGCCCGGTGCGCGCCACCGCGGTGACGTCGGCGCCCTTGGAGACGAGGTACTTGATCATCTCGTTGTCGCCGCGGGCCGCCGCGTGGTGCAGCGGGGTGTAGCCGCTGAAGTCGCGGGCGTTGACGTCGGCACCGAGTTCCTCGATGAGGAACTTGACCGAGGGGAGCCATCCGTCGGGCACATGGCGGTGGTCGTTGGCGGCGAAACCCTGCCCATAGCCCACGCCGGACGCCGCGTGAATGGCGAGTACGCCAGGCCCCCCATCGGGGACAGGCGGGAGTCCTGACGGATCCTCACGCGGCGCGCCGCCCCCCCCGCGACGCGCGCGGGCGACGGGCTTGATGGTCCCGATCTTGGGGTCGGCGCCAGCCGCCAGCAGCAACTTCATGGCCGCGACGTCGGTGGCGTAGGCCGCGCGGAAGAAGGGCGTGGCACCGGTGAAGTCGACGCGCAGGTTGTCGCGGTTGTACGTCGTGTACCAGAGCGAGCGCTTGAGGCGTGCGTTGGGGTCGGCCTTGGCCTTGAGCAGCGCGGCCATCACCTCGAGGTAGGTCGCCTTCTGTTGCAGCTGATAAGCCGGCTGCGGCGTGCGCGTCGAGGGGGCCCATTCCTTGTTGAGGATCCCGTACAACGGGGCGGCCCCGGCGTCGCTGGCGAGATTGGGATCGGCCCCGCGCGCGAGGAGCGCCATGGCGGCGTCGTACTGTCCGTTGATGGCGGCCATGAGGAGCGGCGAGGTGTGGTCGCCCGCGCTCACCAGGTTGACGCTGGCCCCGCCATCCAGCAGGGCCGCGATCACCTCGGCATGCCCTTCCCTCACCGCCAGCAGCAACGCCGAGTGCCCGCCCTGCGGGCCGAGGAGTTCGGTGTAGCCCGGCGAGTCGTCGTCGAGTCCCGGCCCGCCCTGCGCCGCCAGTCGCGCCTCTTCGGCGGCCGACGCCGCGGCCGCACTGGCGAGGGCCGTGGCCGTCGCCGATTCGCGCTCGGTCGCCCGTGCCGCCTGCACGGCAGCCTGCACCTGACGGGCGTCGGGCTGCCAGTTGGGGTCTTTCGCCTTGCCCTGCGCCTCGCGCAGCTGCGCGAGCACGGCATTGCGCGTGTTCTTGGCCTGCCGGTCCTGGGCCGAGCTGGCCATCGGGTCGATGGTGCGGGCCCGGAGGTCGGGCGTGGCCCCGCGCGCGAGCAGGGCGCGCACGGCCGGCGCGCGCCCACGGGCGCTGGCCACCATCAGCGGCGTCTGCCCCCACAACGGCTCGGACGCGTTGACGTCGGCGCCGGCCGCGACGAGCGCATGCACCACCGCCGCGTCGCCGCCCATCGCCGCCAGATGCAACGCCGACACCCCGTCCGTGGTGACCGCCCGGGCATCGGCGCCCGACGCGAGCAGCGCCTTCACGATCGGTGCGCTACCGCCCTGGCTGGCCACGTGCAGCGGCGTGTACGCCCCGATGCGCGTCGTGGCCTTCACGTTCGCCTTGGCGCGCAGCAGGAGGGTGGCCAGCGCCACGTCGCCGCGGCTCGCCGCCCAGTGCAGCGCGGTCATCCCGTCGCCCTGCGCCCCGTTCACGTCACTCCCCTTGGCCAACAACGCCCGCACCGCCGCCGCATCGCCACGCATGGCGGCATCCGCGACCGGGGCGACGGGAGCGGCGGGCGTCGACGCAATGCGCGCCGACACCGGGAGGTGCAACGACAGGCGGGGGAAGGCGCCAGCGCTCGACGCCGGAAGCGCCAGCGCCAGCACCCCCACGATACGCAGCGACTGCGCGGTTCGATCTCGTCTCATCGTTCTCGTCAGGCTCGTGTCAGGGCGCGCGCTCCGTCAGCGGGCGACGCCGCAGCCCGTCGGGGCGCCGGGCGTTCCGCGGAATGCGTCGGGTCAGAACGTGAACTCGCCGGTGCTGTCGCCAAAGCTCTGCAGGTCGTCCATCCCGAGCTTGTGCATGAGCGACAGCATCGCGTTGGCCATCGGCGTCCCATCGGGCGCCTTGAGGTGCTGGTTGCCGGCAAACTTGCCGTTGCCGCCGCCGAGCAGGATGAGCGGACAGCGACGGTGGTTGTGCGTGTTGCTGTCGGACATGGGCGAGCCATACACGATGGTCGTCTTGTCGAGCAGCGACTTCTCGCCGTCCATCGTCGACTGGAGCTTGTCCAGCAGGTACGGGAGGAGGCTCACGTGATAGCGGTTGATCTCGGCGAACTCCTTCACGCGCGCCGGGTTGTTGCCATGGTGCGAGGCGGGGTGGAAGCCGGTCATGATGCCGCTGTCGGGGTACACGCGGGCCGAGGCATCGCGCCCCATCTTGAACGAGAAGACGCGCGTCATGTCGGACTGCAGCGCCAGCACCTGCAAGTCGAACATGAGCTTCACATGCTCGCCGAACGAATCGGGGACCCCCGCCGGCGCGCCGGCGAGGTCGCGCACCTCGCCGCTGGAGTTGCGCTTCTCGACCTGCTGGATGCGGCGTTCGATCTCGCGGATGTTGTCGAGGTACTGGTCCATGCGCGCGCGGTCGCTGGCGCCGAGTTCGCGCTTGAGCTGCGCCACACGCGCGGTGATCCAGTCGAGCACACTCCCCGTGCTGCGCGTCCGCGCCGCGCGCTCTGCCGGCGTGCCTCCCGTGCCGAAGAGCTGCTCGAAGGCGACGCGCGGGTCGCGGATCATCGGGAGCGGTTCGGTGGGCGACGCCCACGAGATGGAGTCGGTGTACATGCACGAGTAGCCGTACGCGCAGCCGCCGGCGCGGTCCAGCGGCTCGATGCACAGCTGCATGGACGGGATCGGCGTCGCCTGCCCGAAGCGCTGGGCGTACATCTGGTCGAGCGACGTCCCCACGTAGATGTCCGAGCCCTCGGTCTGCGTGGGGTGCGCCTGCGTGAGGAAGACGGCGCTGGACCGGAAGTGATCGCCGCCGATCTCTTCGGACTTGTAGGCCTCGGCCATGCGCACGTCGGTGTTGCTGACGATGGTGAGGTACTTGCGCCAGGGCTCGAGCGGGGAGAGCGAGGTGGCGCCCAGGTCGAAGGCACTCCCGGTCGTGGGCGGCGCCCACAGGTGCTCGGTGAGGCCGAAGGGCGAGCAGCCGGCGGCGCCGTGCACCATCTCGAGGCAAAGGAGGCGCGCGGGGTCGGCGGCGCCGCCACGCGTCCCCCAACGCTGCGCAGCGGCGCCATGGCGTCGAGGTAGGGGAGTGCCACCATGGCCCCCATTCCCTTGAGGAAGGTGCGGCGCGGGAGGGGCTGACGGGTGATGATCGCCATCGGGTAAGTCCTCGGGTTCCTCAGCGGGACGACGACGGCGCGCCCTGCAGCGCGTCGGTCGCCTTGGTCGCGGCATCCTCGACGCGCTGCATGCGGAAGGCCGGGCTTCGCACGACGCCGAGAATGTAGGCCGACATCTTGTGGTCCTGCGCCGCCGCGTCGCGCACGATCTGGCGCACGGTCGGCATGTCGTACGCTTCCACGCGGCGTCCGACGGCGTACGCCATCAGGTTGCGCGTGAAGGTGCGCAGGAGGGTTTCCTCGCGGCGCAGGAGGGCCGCTTGCAGCTGGTTGAGGTTCTGCGCCTTCGTGCCGTCCCACAGGTCGCCGCGCGAGTCGATCGGCATGCCGTTGTCGCGCAGGCGCACGCGCCCGGTGACGTCGAACTGCTCCATCGCCAGCCCGATCGGGTCCATCATCTTGTGGCAGGAGCTGCAGGCGGGGTTCTTCCGGTGCTCCTCCATGCGTTCGCGCACGGTGAGGAGGCGGGCCCCCTGGTTCCCCGGCGTCGCCTCGAGGTCGGGGACCCCCGGCGGCGGCGGCGGCGGCGGTGAGTTGAGCAGCACCTCCATCACCCACTTGCCGCGCTCGACCGCCGAGGTGCGCGTGGCGTGCGAGGTGAGGGTGAGGACGCTGGCGTGCCCCAGGAGCCCCCGGCGCAGGGTATCGCTGTATTGCACCCGACGGAACTGGTCGCCGGCGACATTGGGAATGCCGTAGTGCTGCGCCAACCGTTCGTTCACGAAGGTGTAGTCGGCGCGATAGAGGTCGAGCACATTGCGATCGCCGCGCACGAGATCGTCGAAGAAGATCTCGGTCTCGCGGCGCATGGCGCGGCGCAGCTGCTCGTCGAAGTCCGGATACTGGCGGACGTCAGGCTGCACGATGTCGAGGTCCGGCAGCCGCAACCACTGCGCGGCAAAGCGCGTCGAGAGCGCGCTGGCCCGCGGGTCGGCGAGCATGCGGCGCACTTCGCGCTCGAGCCCGGCCGGCTGCGACAGCGCCCCACGCTGGGCGGCGGCGAGGAGCGCACGGTCGGGCGGGGATGACCAGAGGAAGAACGAGAGGCGCGAGGCCAGGTCGATGTCGCGCAGGCGATACGCCTTGCCCGCCGTTGCATCTGCCGGCGCGCGTTCGAAGCGGAAGACGAAGTCGGGCGAGGCGAGGAGCCCCTCCAGCGCGCCGCGCACACCGGCCTCGAAGCCACCGTCGGCGCTGGCGGCGTCGTACAGCGACATCAGGCCGCGGCGATCTTCGTCGGTGAGCGGGCGGCGATAGGCCTCGGTCGCAAGGCGCGTGATGATTGACTGCGCGCACGGGCGCGCCTGCGCCGGCGTGGCCGGCCGACAGGTGAGCAGTCGGCGACGCACGGGCGTTTCGGACACTCCCGTGGTGACAAACGGTCCCTTGACGGTGACGTCGCGCAGGTGCGGCAGGAGCGAGAAGCCGTATGCCGTCGCATTCGACGTGCTGCTCAGCGAATACTTGAGCGGGGAGATGAGGTCCTGCACCACCCCCTGGAAGCCGGGCGGGACGAAGGCGGCCGAGACACGGTGCGGACCCGCCGTCACGCGCACGGGATCGGTCGACATCGAGACGCCATTGGGATCCGAGGCGTGCATGAAACGATCGATGTCGAGGAGCGCGGCGCGCTCGCCGTCGATGGACACCTCGAGCTTCTCGCCGCGTGCGAGGCCGCCGGCAAAGGCGCCGGTGGTCTCGTGGAAGAAGTTCATCGTGAAGCGATACTCGCCGTCGGCGGGGAAGATGTGTTCCACCGAGATCCCCCCGCGCGTGCCGAACGGTGTTCCCTCGACGTGCTCCACCTGCGACGCCGTCTTGGGGACCGTGTACGTGTGCGACGCGGCGCTGGCCCTGGGGTTCCCCATGGCGAGCCAGCTGATGTCGCTCGCTGCCCGCAGGTAGCCGTCGAGCAGCGTGGGCGAGAGCGCCTGCACGTCGGCGATGTTGTCGAAGTTGTCGCTCTTGGTATCGGGCGGGAGGTAGATGCCGGCGTCGAGCTCCAGGCCGAGCAGTTGCTTCACCGACGCGCGATACTCGGCGCGGTTGAGGCGCTGGAAGGTGCGGTGGCCGGGGTTGGGGTTGGCCGCGAAGGCCGAGTCGAGTTGCAGCTCGAGCGACTGCACGAGCGCCGCGATCGTGTCGGGGGCGGGGCGCGCCGAGCCCGGTGGGGGCATCATTCCCGAGCGCAGCTTGGCGATCACCTTCTCGGCGACCTCGGACTGCGCGGGGGCGGTCCCGACGTCAAAGGCCGACAGCGAGAGATTGCCGCGCTTGGCCGTGGGGTTGTGACACCGCCCGCAATACTGCTTGACGACGGCGTTGAGTTCGGCCGGTGCGGGACGCGGCGGCGTTCGTGAGTTGGTGTGCTCCGGGAGCACCAGCACCAGTCCGAGCGTCACGGCCAGCGCGGGCAACGTCTTCATGCACGACCTCGTTCTCTGGGAACCCATGCCTGCGGGTCAAGCCGGGCGAAGTTGCCCCCCGGTCGCGCCCCCCCGCAAGCCTCGACACGATCACACCAAAGGTCGACGGCTCCGGGCGAGCGCCGATGCGCGAGATGCCCTGCTGCCCGCGTCGTGGGATGACGACTGGTTGACGACGTGGGTGACGGCGCCGAAGTTGGTCGGCATTGGTCCCTGTGCGCCCTGCACCCTGACGTCTCCTGGCATGCGGCTGGTTCGCCTCGTTGGACTCTTCGTCTTCTCACTGGCGTTGGGGAGCCTCACCCCCGCGGGGGTTTCCGCGCAGCAGGGCGACAGCCTGGCGGCCCAGGCGACGATGGAAACGTTTGCAAGGACCCACGCCGCAATCGCCGCCCTGCGCGACCGCGTCCAAGCCGAGCTGGCGGAACCCAAGAGCAAGAAGCCGGAAGTGCAGGCCGAGCTGCGCGAGAAGCTGCGCACCGAGCGCCTCCGACTGCTCAAGGAACACGGGCTCACCGAAGACGCCTTCACGCGGCTCACGCATCGCGTGGCGGTCGACGACGAGGCTCGCAAGGCGTTCGAGGCGGCGCTGGCCAGGTTGGCCGAGAAGAAGTAGGGGCGGCGGGGCGACGACCCGGCGCCTGACACCGACCGCGTGGCGCCTAACGACCGCGCAGGAGCGCCCGTCCGCGCGGGTCGGCCTGAAGCGGGGCCAGGTCGCGGAACGCGGACCCCGGCAGCCAGGAGTATCCCTCGACGCCGTGATTGATGGCCGCGGTGAGGTGGATGACCGCCTGCTCGGTGTCGCCGGCGATGGCGGCGAGGCGCGCCTGATACGCGAGGTACTCGCCGGTCTGGCGCGGCGTCGCCCGGCCGAGCCAGCGCTGCGCGCTGTCGCGCTCGCCGCGACGGGCGGCCACGAGCGCCGCGAGGCCGCGATAGAGCAACCGGTCCGGGTTCTCGTTCGCCAGCGACTCGAAGTAGGGGCGCGCGGCCTGGTAGTCGCCCAGGTCGTAGAAGACGCTCCCGAGCCAGTAGCGGTGCGCGCGATCGGTGGGCATCGCGACGAGGCGGTTGGAGAGCCACGCGACGGCGCGATTGCCGAGGCGACGCCCGTCGGCTTCGCGCCCGCGGCGGCAGCTCCTCCGTGGCGACCACCATCGCCGCCCCCTGCGACCAATAAACGTTGGCCGGAAGGGAGTCCCACGCGGCGAGCACCGAATCGATGCGGGCCACGTCGCCCATGGAGGCGAGGGCGCGCGCTTCGAGGACGAGTGCCACTCGGCGATCGGGGTAGCGTCGCGCCATCTCGCGCGCCGCTGCGAGTTCCTCGTCGTGTCGCCCGAGCATGTAGGCGGCGTGTGCCCGCTGCGTCCAGTATGAGCTCCACCCGCGTAGTTCGCCGCGATCCGGGTCCATCGACGTCAGCACCTGGCGCGCGGCACGCGCGTAGCCGGCGTTGAGCAGGGCCGCTGCGTAGTCGTAGCCGCCGCGGGAATTGGGCGCCGCCGCCACCGCCCGCTGGATCGCGGCACGCGCCGCCTCGCCGTCGCCGGCCAGCAGCGCCTCGAGGTAGCGCATCGACGACTCGTGGTACGTCCCGAGATCGCGCCGTTGCAGCCGGGCGCGCGCGACGAGCGATTCGGCCACAGCGTAGTCCCCGACGTTCCAGGCGGCGCGCGCCGCCATGAACAGCGACAGGGTGAACGTCGTGTCGCGTGCGAAGGCATCGCGGAACGATGCGAGCGACTCGGCGTAGCGCTGCGCGACGAAGTGATCGGAGCCGATGTCGTACGCCTGATACGCCGAGAAGGAGGGGGGCGAGTGGGAAAGGCCGGGGAGCGACGCGACGCGCTCGTCGCGCATCGAGGCCACGGCGCCCATGACCCGGTCCCGCAGTTGCGCGATCCCGGCTTCGGTGCTGTCGAAGGGGACGATGACGGCGGGGAGCGAAGCGATCTGCCGCCCCGAGCCCGCATCGATGAGCGCCCCATGGAAGTGGAGCGAATCGCGCCGCCGATAGATCGACCCGGTGACGATCGTCCCGGCGTGGACCTCATCGCGAAGCGATGCAACGAGCGGAGCGCCGGCCGCCGTCGCGCGATCGGAGGCGAGGCGCGCCTCGGACCACGGGACGACGCGCACCAGCCCGGTGCGTTGCAACCCTTCAGTGACCCAGTCGCCGGCAAAGCGCCCCATGACGTCGAGCGTGCTGTCACCCGTCTCGTTGCGCAGGACGGCCACCGCCACGGGTTCGGCGATCGTCCCGGGTGCAGTGGCGACCTGCGGTGGCGACGTATCGCCGCGACGCCAGACGGCGAACACCGCCAGCAGCAACGCCACCGCGACGGTGCCGACCATGGCGAGGGTGCGGCGGTCCGGCCGCGGTGCCTCCCGCGGCGCAGGGTGGGCGCGGGGGATCGATGCCGCGTTGAGCCACTCCACCACGTCGGTCATCGTGGCCGGGCGCCGGTCGGGAGCGGTGGCCACGCACGCCTGCAGCAGGGCGACGAGCGTCGTGGGAAACTCCGGGTGCGTCGCCAGGAGGCGCGCGGCCGCTCCTTCGGCGTCGGCGGTAGGGAGCGGCACGCCCGTGAGGAGTTCGATGCCGAGGATCCCCCAGGCATAGATGTCGGCGCGCGCGTCGACGTCGGCGGCCCCCACCGCCTGCTCGGGGGCCATGTAGCGGCGCGTGCCTAACGGCAATCCCGGCGTGGTGATCACCAGCGCCTCGGGCGACTGCTCGAGGAGCTTGGCGATCCCGAAGTCGAGCAGGTACGCGTGGCCGGCGGTGAGCAGGACGTTTTCGGGCTTGAGGTCGCGATGGACGATCCCCGCGTCGTGCGCGAACGCCAGCGCCCCGGCCACGTCACACAGGATCGACAACGCCTCTTCCCGCGACGGGCGGCCTCGGCGCAGGCGCTCGCGCAGCGTCTCGCCCTCCATCCAGGGCATCACGTAGTACAGCAGCCCGTCCGCATCGCCGGAGTCGATGAGCGGGACGATGTGCGGATGGGCGAGCGTGGCGGCGATGCGCACCTCGCGCAGGAAGCGATCGGCGCCGAAGAGGTGGGCGATGGATGGATCGAGCACCTTGATGACGACGTCGCGGTCGTGCTTGTGCTCGTGCGCCTTGAAGACCGTCGCCATGCCGCCGCGCCCGATCTCGTGGGCGATGGCATACGAACCGGCCAGCGCGCTGCCTAACGCCGTGGCGAGCCCTCCCGGGTCGGGCGCCAAGGCATCGGCGTCGAGGATACCGTCGGAACGGCGCGTGGCCTCGAGCAAGGCTTGCACCTCGCGCAGCAGCGTGGCGTCGCCGTCGCACTCATGCTCGAGCCACGATGCACGCTCCGCATCGGGGCGCTCCAGCGCCGCATCGAGGATCGCGAGCGCACGGCGAGCAAGCACGGTGTCTCCCATCAGGCCTCCTGCACCGCGTACAGCTGGCGATAGAGCCACGCACGTGCCTTCACCCAGTCACGCTGCACGGTGCGTGTGGTGATGCCGAGCACGTCGGCCGTCTCGTCCTCGGTGAGTCCGCCGAAATAGCGATACTCCACCACCTGGCGGAGCCGCGCGTCCACATCACCCAACCGCTCCAGCGCATCAAACAGCGCCAGCAGGTCCTCGGGCGACGTCTGCTGCGCCCCCACGCTGTCGCCGAGCGTCACGCGCACCGCACCGGCACCGCGCTTGTGGGCCCCGCGCCGGCGCGCGTGGTCGATCAACACCTGGCGCATGGCCCGAATGGTGATCCCAACGAAGTGCGAGCGATCGGCCGCCGGCACCGGCGACTCGTTCCCCGGCGACATCCCCAGGCGCAACCACGCCTCGTGGACCAGGTCGGTCGGGTTGAGCGTGTGATCGGCGCGCTCGCCGGAGAGAATGCGCCCCGCCACCCGGCGCAGTTCATCGTACACCATCGGGAAGATGCGCTCGCCCGCCTGCGCATCGCCGGCGCGCATGGCCGCCAGCAGTCGCGTGATCTCGGTTGTTTCGGTCTGACTCATTGCCCTGTTCCCCTGATCGCGCACGCACACCTGTCGTGATCGGACGGCGTGCTACGCAAGCGGAACGTACCGGGGTCGCGCGCCGCAAGCCACCCTGTGGCTTCGACGCAACCCCCACGCTCCGCAGAATCATGACGCCCCACTCCTGCAAACCCAGCGCCCCGCTTCAGCGCCACGCCGCACGCAGCGCCGCGGTTGTGGTCGCTTTGTCCGTGTTGTCCGTCACTGCCGTGTGTGCGCAAACGACACACGTCGCGCACGGCGAGGTCGCACGCGCCGCCGCGAATGAGCCCGGCGCCGTGGCACTCCTCCCCAGGCTCGGAAGCTGGCGACGCCGCATCGAGACGCGCGTGCCGCTCGCCCAGCGCTACTTCGACCAGGGACTCCGGCTGTACTACGCCTTCAATCACGCGGAAGCGGTCCGTGCGTTTCGCGAAGCGCAGCGCCTCGATCCCCGCTGTGTGATGTGCGTCTGGGGCGAGGCGCTCGCCCTCGGCCCCAACGTCAACGCACCGATGGACTCGGCGGCCGAGCAGCAGGCAATCGCCGCAACGCGGCGAGCGCTCGCGCTCGTGAAGGATGTGCGCGTGGACGATGAAGACGGGCGTTGGGTGCGCGCCCTCGCCGCCCGCTACGTGGGCAGTGCCGCGACGACACGGCGCGGTCGCGACTCGGCGTATGCGGGAGCCATGGCGCGGATCGCCGACGACAACCCTAACGATCCCGATGCGCTGGCGCTGGCCGCGGAGGCCACGATGGATCTCTCGCCCTGGCGCTATTGGACGCGCGAGGGGCGGGCGCGCCCCGGCACCCCCACCATGCTGCGCTGGCTCGAGCGCGGCATGATGACCTCTCCCGATCATCCGGGGATCTGTCACTTCTACATCCATGCGGTGGAAGCGGCGCAGCCCGAGCGCGCCGTGCGTTGTGCCGAGCGTCTGGCGGCGCTGATGCCCGGGGCGGGACACCTCGTGCACATGCCGGCGCACATCTACGTGCGTGTGGGGCGGTGGGCCGACGCCATCGAGAGCAACCGGCACGCGATCCACGCCGACGACGGCTACTTCGATGCCCCGCATACCCCCGACGACGCGTTCTACTCGGCCGCGTATCGCTCGCACAATCATCACTTTCTCACCTTCAGCGCGACGATGGCCGGGGCCAGTGCCATCGCCTTCGAGGCGAGCCGCGAGGTCGCGAAGACCGTCACCGCCGACGTCGTGCGCGGGGCGCCGTCGTTGCAGCCGATGCTCGCCATCCCGGTGCAGACGCTCGTGACCTTCGGCCGATGGGACGAAGTGCTGCGCACGCCGCTCCCTCCCGCGACGCTGCGCGTGGCCCTCGCGCACTTCTGGTATGCGCGCGGCGTGGCCTTCGCCGCCACCGGACGGGTTGCCGAGGCCAGGGCGACCATCGACTCGATCCGCGCCGTGGTGGCCACACTCGAACCGGGCGAGACACGTACGGCGCTCGACATCGCCGCCTTCTCGGTCGAAGGAGAGATCGCGCTGCGGGCGCAGGAAGCGGGGACGGCGGTACGAGCATTCACGAAGGCGGCGGCGCTGGAGGATGGACTGTCGTACATGGAACCGCCGACCTGGTACTACCCGGTGCGGCACTCGTTAGGAAAGGCACTGCTCGCCGCGGGACAGCCGCGCGATGCCGAACGGGTGTATCGCGAGGATCTGCGTCGTTTTCCGGAGAACGGGTGGGCGCTGCGCGGACTCGCGGTGTCGCTCGCGGCGCAGGGACGCGGCGCTGAGGCAGAGCAGGTGGAGCGACGCCTCGCCAAGGCGTGGCGAATGGCCGACGTGTCGATCGCGTCGTCGCGGTTCTGAGGACCGCGGCGAGGCGCCGGGGCGCGTGGCGGTGCTGCGCAGCACCACGTCCCGGAACGACACCACCCCGGGAGTGCTCCCGCCCCATGGGTGATTTGACCCATGCCTCCGCCGGGTCAGGTCCGACAACGTTCATCCAGGGTTTCGTGCGCTATTGCGAACGCGCCCCGCAGATCGAAGTCGGCACAACCTTCACGTCGTCGAGAGTCGTCGCGCGCGTCACGGGGGCGTGGGCGGTCGACGCATCGGTGCAGTCATACTGAGAGAGAGCCACATGTCGACACTGGCCCGCACATCCCGGTTTGGCGCGTTCGTGGTAGCGGCGGTCTTCCTGGCCGCCTGCGGGAACGATTCGAGCGCCCCCGTGCCGCCTCCGTCCGCCACGCTCGACGTCCTCGTGCCAGCGGGCGACTGGTACGAGGGGGACGTGACGACGTTGCGCGCCGTCGTGCGCGATGCGCGCGGCGTCGAGCTGCCGGGCGCCCCGATCGCCTGGTCGGTGAGTCATCCGACGCGCGCCGAGATCGCGCCTAACGGTGTCACGACCTTCGTGTCGCCGGGACCGGTGACCATCACCGCCAAGTCGGGTACGCTGTCGGCGAGCCGCGTGATCGACGTGCGGCGCCTCTCGGTGCTGTCGGTGACGATCCTGCCCACGCCACTCGCCTTTGCGCCTGGCGATGTGGCAGTCCTGGGCATTCGCGTGCGGGGCGAAGGTGGCCGTGACGTGACGGGGCGGCCCGTGACCCTCTCGTCCGACGACCCCAGCGTGGCCGTTATCGACGCGTCGGGGCGCCTGCGTGCCGTCTCGGTGGGAACGACCACGATTCGCGCGTCTGCCGAGGGGACGGAGGGGACGGCGCGCGTCGACGTGGCCGGAGGGCAGGCCACGCTGTCGCTGTCACGCGTGGACGACGGGCGCCTGCCACTGCTGGTCGCCGGGGATACCGTCTCGTGGAACGGCGCGCGCGAGTACCATGAGGTCTTGGTCGAGGGGGGTGAACTGCGACTCAGCGGCGGCACGACGCCGCGCTACGCGATCGACATTCGCTACGCCGAGTACCATGTCACCGGACCGGCCGGTGGGCGCACCTACACGCTTCGCGCCACCTGGCGCGAGCGCGACTTCGGTGTCGTGCAGTACGATGCGCGCGGCGACCTGCTCATGACGTCGGAGTTCATCTCGCCGTTGCATCACACCGCGGAGGCGGTCTCCGGCGGCGTGCGGGTGCGCTTTCGCATCCCGGGCGAGGACTCGTACCTCAACCTGCTCTATCGTCGCGACTGACGGGTCGCGAGCCTGATCCGTTTGGCGGCCGCGACGCACCACGCCGGCTGCCGGCGATCGATGGCAGCGGGTCACGCCATCGGGCGCGACGGCACGCACACGGAGTGCTGGCGCGCGCGTGGCCAGGCGAGACGGGGGGTACGGAAGTCGCTCGAGCGCGCGGGCGATGGTGACGCCGCGGACGGCGTGAGGTAGACTCTCTCATGGCTGTCCGTCGACGCTTCTCGTCCCTCCCAGCATGCTCGCTCGTCCGGTAGTGGCTCGCCAGCTCCTGGCTCGTGAGCCCGTGGGTGGCCACGCACTCGCTCGTGCGGTCGCCGCATTCCTCGTGGGGATCGCGGCCGCGGCATCAACCGTCGCGGGGGCACAGGAGGGCGCGCCACGCGTGCCGGCGCGCACCATCCTCGCCATCGGCGCCCACGCGGGCGACATGGAGCTCACCACCGGTGCCGTGCTCGCCGGCGCCAGGCAGCGCGGCGACCGTGTGGTGCTGCTCCATCTCACGTTAGGCGAAGGCGGGAACCCCGCGCTGTCGCCGGCCGCCTACGGCGACCAGAAGCGGCGCGAGGCGCTGGCCGTCGGTGCCGCGCTCGGCGCCGAGGTGCGCTTTGCACCCTATCGGGATGGCGAGCTGCCCGACGACGACGCCGCGCGCCGCTACGTGGCCGACGTCATCCGCGAGGTGCGCCCCACGCACGTCTTCACCCACTGGAAGGACGGAATGCACAAGGACCACATCGCGGCGAGCGCCATCGCGCGCGATGCGGTGCTGCTGGCCTCGCTCGCCGGCGTGGTCACCGACCATCCCGCGTGGCGCGGCGTGCGCGCGGTATGGTACGCCGATAACTGGGAGGATGCGCCCGGGTTCGCGCCGTTCGTCTACGTCGCGGTGGGCGACGCGTTCGAGACGTGGCGCTCGGCGGTGGTGCGGTACGAGTTCGTGGGCGGGCGGATTTCGTCGTTCCCGTATCTCGACTACTACACGGCGCTGGCGACGGTGCGCGGGGCGGTCGCCGGCAAGGGGCGCGCGGTCTCGTTCGCCATCGAACCGTTCGGGCAGCGTCGGGTGCTGGACTCGATCCCATGAGCCTCGCATCGCTGGGCGCCTTGCTGCTGGCGGCTGTCGCGCCGGACAGCGCCGTCATCCGGTTCAACCAGCTTGGCTATCCGAGCGACGCGCCCAAGGTGGCAGTGGTGTGCGCGCTGCGGGAGATGCGACTGGCGCGATTCGACGTGCGCGATGCGACGGGTCGCATCGTGTTGCGCGGCGAGGCCACGGTCAGCGCGCCATTTGCGGCGTGCGTGCGCACGTGGCGGCTCGACTTCTCGTCGCTCCGGCGCGACGGGAGCTACCAGGTGCGTGCGGGGACACTGGCGCCGGTCACGGTACGCATTGCGCGCGCGCCATATCGCGCCGCCGCCGACTCACTGCTGGTGTACATGCGGCAGCAGCGCTCGGGCTACAACCCGTTCTTCGGGGCGCTCGTTCACCAGCGTGACGGGATCGTGGTGGGGGATTCGCCGCGCGCTGGGGAGTTTGTTGGCGTGAGCGGCGGGTGGGCCGACGCCTCGGACTACCTGCAGTACGTCACGACGTCGGCCAATGCGACCTTCGTGATGCTGAAGGCCTATCGCGACCATCCGCGCGCCTTTGGCGACGCCTTCGCAGCCAACGGAGACGCAGGAGGCAATGGCGTGCGCGATGTACTCGACGAGGCGCGGCACGGGCTGACGTGGCTGGTGAAGATGTTCCCCTCCGACCGCGAACTCTACAACCAGCTCGGCGACGACCGCGACCATGTGTACGGCGACCTGCCGACGACCGACAGCTCGGACTATGGCTGGGGAAAGGGAAAGGAGCGGGCGCTGTACCCGTGCACCGGGAAGCCGCAGGGACTGTTCCGCTACACCAATCGCGCGACCGGCTATGCGTCGACCGCGGGGAAGGTGGCGGCGGCAATGGCGTTAGGCGCGCAACTCCTGCGTGAGCGCGACCCGGCCTTTGCCGACACACTGGCGCGCAAGGCACGCGCGGCCTTCGCGTTGGGCGAGGAGTTCCCGGGCGTCTGCCAGACGGCACCCGGGCGGGCGCCGTACTTCTATGAGGAGGACAACTGGGTCGACGACATGGAGTTGGGGGCGTCACAGCTCTTTACCCTCACGCACGATGCGCGCTACCTGCGCGCAGGGGTCGCGTATGCGGCCACGGAACCTGTCACCCCGTGGATGGGGGCCGACACCGCACGCCACTACCAGTGGTATCCGTGGTTCAACAACGGGCATCACGAGCTCTGGCGCGTGGGCGGAGCTGCCGATCGACGGGCGATGATCGAGTACTACCGTCGCGGGCTCGAGGCGGTCGTTGCACGCGCCGGCAACGGCTTTCGTGTCGGGATTCCCTTCATCTGGTGCTCCAACAACCTCATGGCGTCGTTCGCCACGCAGGCCCTGCTCTTCCGCCAGATGAGCGGCGACACGCGCTTCCGGTCCTACGAACAGGCCGCGATCGACTGGCTCTTCGGGACCAACCCCTGGGGGACGTCGATGGTCGTGGGGATCCCCGAGGGCGGGACGTACCCTCGCTCGCCACACTCCGATATCTGGAAGCAGCTCGGCGTGCGGCTGACGGGCGGGCTCCTCGACGGACCGGTGTACCGGTCGATATACCAGAGCCTCATCGGGATCAAGCTGCTGGAGGCCGACGAGTACGCGCCCTTCAACACGGGGTTCGTCGTGTATCACGATGACTACGGCGACTATTCGACCAACGAACCGATCATGGATGGGACGGCGAATCTCGCCTATCTGCTTGCCGCGGTCGGGGAGGAGCGTGGGCGCTGAGCGCGGCGTGCGCTCGCCGCGGCCACCTGACGCGGCCCCTAGCGGCGGAGCTCACGCCTTCGCAGCGTAACGCATGCGAACTCCCCGCTCCGTTGCGACGCGCCTGGCGATGACCGGTGTGGCGCTCGTCCTGCTCGCCATGCCGCTGTGGGCGCAGCCCGGCAACCCGCGCTTCGGCCGCTGGAAGCTCAAGTCCGACGCCCCGCCCCCGGCCAGCAACATCATGACCTACGAGGCGCACGGCACCGCTGGCATGAAGGTCACGATCGAGTCGGTGAACGCGAAGGGCGACACGACGCGCTGGTGGTACGTGACCGACTTCGATGGCAAGGCGATGCCCGTCAGCGGCAACCCTGGGCAGTCGCACGCCGCCGTGCGGCGCATCGACGAGCGCATCAACGAGATCGTGAACGCGAAGGACGGCGTGGTCACGCAGCGATTGACCAACATCCTCTCCCCCGACGGCAACACGATTGCCGTGGTCTACATGCGGGATGACGGCTCGGGGCGGACCAGCAGCGTCACCTTCGCCACGTACGAACGCGTGCGCTGACCCGACGGGCCTTGGCTCGCGGGTCGTCGGCCGACCGACGGGCACCTTTGTGCAGCGCTAGCGCGTGCGGGCGATGGCAGCGCACGTCTTTGCACAGCGAAGCGGCGATTGGAGCGTAAGTTCTGGTGACTCCCACGCCCCGCTTATGACACCGCACACCCGATTCCCGCAGCGCGCCCGCGCGATCCTTGCCGGCGCCCTCGTCGCTGGTTCGTTCCTCGCCCCGCTGCCGACGCGGCTGGCCGCACCGCTGGCCGCGCAAACCCCTGCTGCCGACGACCTCGACCGCCGAGAGGTGCGCATCACCACGCGCGATGGCGCCAAGCTCTTCACGGTCGTGGTCGCTCCAAAGACCCAAAGCAAGCCGCTGCCGATCATGCTGGTGCGCACGCCGTACGGCGTAAACCAGAACCTGCGCCCCGGCCCCATCCCGATCGCGTACGCCGAGTTGGCGAAGGATGGCTACACCTTCGTCTTCCAGGACGCGCGCGGGACCGGGCGATCGGAGGGGAAGTTCATCATGAACGGCGCGCTCCACGACCCCAAGGCCGATCCCAACGGTGTCGACGAAGCGACCGACACGTACGACACCATCGACTGGCTGGTGAAGAACATCCCCAACAACAACGGGCGCGTGGGGGTCATGGGGGTGTCGTATCCCGGATGGCTCGCCGGGATCGCCGCGCTCAGCAACCACCCGGCGCTCAAGGCGGTCTCGCCGCAGGCCCCGATGACCGACACCTGGATGGGCGACGACTTCTTCCACCAGGGGGCGTTCCGCCAGTCGTTCGGGGTGGAGTACGCCACGGCGATGGAGTGGTCACGTCAGGTCCCGTCGCCGCTCAAGATCAACCGCTACGACCGCTACGACTGGTATCTCCAGTTCCTCACCCTCAAGGAACTCGGCGCCAGGAACGGCATCGACACGCTGGCGTCGTGGCGCGGCTTCAAGACGCACCCGGCGTGGGACGCGTACTGGCAGGCGAAAGCGATGCAGAAGGTCTGGACGGTGCCTAACGTCGCCGTGCTCAACGTGGGCGGCTACTGGGACCAGGAGGATGTGCTGGGACCGCAGGAGGCCTACCGGACGCTGGAGAAGGCCGACGGGAAGCAGTGGAACCACATCGTGCTCGGCCCCTGGTTCCACGGCGGGTGGGCGGGGCGCGCGACCGACACCTTCGGGCCGATGAAGTTCGGCAGCGACGTGGGGCTGTACTACCGCGCCAACATCGAGCGCCCCTGGTTCGCCAACTGGCTCCATGGCGACGGGACCGCGACGTTCAGCGAGGCCTATCTCTTCGAGGTGCAGGGAAACACGTGGCGCACCTTCGACGCCTGGCCGCCGCGCGAGGCGACGGCGTCCAAGCTGTACCTGCACGCCGACGGGGTGCTCTCGTTCGACGCGCCCACCGCGCTGGCGAAGACATCGTACACCAGCGACCCACGGCGGCCGGTGCCATACATCGCGCGCCCGGTGGACGGGACGCGCTGGCGGCAGTGGCTGGTCGAGGATCAGCGCTTCGTGCACAACCGCCCCGACGTGGTGAGCTGGGAGAGTGCGCCGCTCGAAAAGGACGTCGTGATTGCCGGCGACGTGACGGCCCGGCTTTTTGCCAGCACCACCGGGCGCGACGCCGACTGGGTGGTGAAGCTCATCGATGTGTATCCCGACACGGTGGCCACCGATCCGAAGCTGGGCGGCTACCAGCTCATGGTCGCCGCCGACATCCTCCGCGGCCGCTACCACAAGAGCTTCAGCGTCCCGCGCCCGCTGACGCCGAACGTCGTCACCCCGTTCACCGTCGACCTGCACCAGCAGCTGTACCGCTTCCAGAAGGGGCATCGCATCATGGTGCAGGTGCAAAGCACCTGGTTCCCGCTCTACGACCGCAACCCGCAGACGTGGGTCCCCAACATCTTCGAGGCCAAGGCGAGCGACTTCAGGGCGCAGGTACACACGATCCACTCGGGGCCGCGCACGCCGAGCCATATCGCGGTGGGGGTGCTGCCGAACTAGTCGGCGCACCACGCACGAACGGCGCGTCGTCAGGCCGACGCGCCGCGGTATCGCACCCGGAGGGGTGGCAGCTCCCGTTACGGAATCGGGATCTTCCGCCCCTCCTTCCATGTCGGGTCGCTGGGCGCCGTCGCCTGCTGTGCGCGCAGGAAGAGGATGAGCGAGCGGATCTGCGTCGCGTCGAGCATCCCCGCGCTCCCCTTCCCCCAGCCGAGCATCGTCGTCCCCGGTACGCCAACCGTGATGATGGAGTCGACGCGCTCGTCGGTGGCGAACTGCAGGTACTCGCGCGAGATGAGGAGTGGCGCCAACCCCTTGGCCATTCCGGGGACCGGGACGTGGCACGAGGCGCAGTACGACCCCCACAGCGTTTGACCCTTGGCGATGGTCGGGGCCTCCGTGCGCAGGGGCGGTGCACCTGGCGGCGGGGCTCCCGGACCGCCACCGCGACGCTCCTCGCGCGCACGCGCCCGTTCGCGCGCGCGGCGCTCGCGCCACTTGGCCACCACGGGACGCTCCGCCGCAGGCGGGGCCGCCACCCCCTTCTTCCACTCGGGGACGCTCACCGCGACCGAGTCGTACGACTTGATGAACTCCGACAGCTGCCGCACCTCTTCCATCGTGAGCGGGCCGCCGAAGTCCTGTGACCAGGCCGCCATCGCCGTTCCGGTGCGCCCGCCCGCGATCGCCCATTCCACCTGCTGCACCGTCGCCTGCTGCAGGTACTCCCTGGACCGCAGCGTCGATGCCGTGCGCCCCCCGCCCCCGTTGTCGCCGTGGCAGGAGGCGCAGTGCATGGCGAAGGTCTTCTCCCCCATCTCGATGTAGGCGAGCTGCCGCTCCTCGCGCGCCGCCGCCAGGCGCCGCGGTTCGCGCCACGCGTACACCGGGAAGGCCGCCAGCAGCAAGACGATGCACCCGATCCCCGCCAGGTACCAGCGGTCGAGCGAGCGCTCGAGCCACTCGCGCTCTTGCGGCGTGTCGCGCTCGTGCGGTATGTCGCGGTCGAGGGGAGGGCTCATCGTCTCACGTGGCCAGGTTCACGCACGACGCCCCCAGCGCGGGGCGCTCGTGCTCCTTGGCGCCGAGGGGCGGCCCTTCGACCAGCGTGCGCGTGTCGACCACCACGCGCCCCTCGTCCACGCTCAGGGCAAAACGATCGATCCCGCGCGGCGACGGTCCCGAGATCCACTCGCCCCCCAGGTTGAACTGCGAGCCGTGGCACGGGCACTCGAAGCGCCCCGACCCTTCGCAGTACGGGAGGCGACAGCCCAGGTGCGGACAGTTCTGCGTGAGGGCAAAGAGCTTCCCCTCCGATCGCGTGAGCCAGAAGCGCCCGGCCGCGACGTACGTCGCGCTCCCCTCGGTGAAGCCCTCGGGGGCGCCGAGGATGACGCGCTCGCCTTCGTTCGTATTGCCTAACGGGCGGAGGGCGATGAAGGTCGTGTAGCCGGCGGCGGCAGCGAGCAGCCCCTGCCCGATGCGCCACGCCATGCGCAGCGCCTCCCGCCGCGAGTGGTCGACCGGGACGCCGACGCGCGCGCCCCGCCCGCCACCGCCACCGGTCGCGGCACCGGGTCCGCCTAACGTCACGCCCACCGTTCCGTCGCCTGCCATCGCTCGCTCCTACGGCTCGAAGTACCAGTGCTCCCACGGGAGGACCCAGACCCACCCGGGCCCGCGGAAGAGCGCCCCGATGATCGTCAGCACCAGGGCGATGATCCCCAGCAGGACGATCGTCGCCACTGCCACCCGGCGCTCGCGCAGCGGCCTACCCGCGTTGCGGTCGAGGTAGGGGAGGAAGACCAGCCACGCCCCCAGCACGATGGGAACCAGGACCCCCGCGATCACCGGGTCGAAGTGCGCCAGCAGCTCCTGCAACCCCACGAAGTACCACGGCGCCTTGGCCGGTTCGTGCGTGAGGTTGGGGTTGGCCAGCTCGCGCAGCGGCGCCTCGAAGGCGATCCCCATCGCCAGGCAGATGGCGACCACGGCAAACGCGATCACCTGGTGGCGCACGATGAGGTGCGGCCAGGTGAAGACCGTGTCATCCTCCTCCGGGGGCTCGCGCTCCACCCCCGTCCGCTCCACCACACCGAGCAACCGCACGCGCTCGTCAGGCGCCACCGGATACGGCGTGTCCGGACGCTCGCCGCGCCCCTCCGGGAGCGGCGCACCATCGGCCACCGCCCATGGCGGCGCCCCGCCGCGCGCCACCGCGAAGCCGTCCTTCCGCACCCGCCAGATGTGCACCGCGATGAGGAGGAAGAAGAAGATCGTCAGCACCGCCACGTGCAACACGTAGAAACGCAGCAGCGTCGACTGCCCGATCGTCGATCCGCCGAGGAGGAGGGCGCGCAGCTCCGTTCCCACGAAGGGGACGTAGTGCACCAGGTCGGAGGCGACGCGCACCGCCCAGTACGAGAGCTGGTCCCAGGGGAGGAGGTAGCCGGTGAACGAGTAGGCGAGCGTGACGATGAGGAGCCCCACGCCGATCACCCAGTTGAACTGGCGCGGCTTGGCATACGCTCCGGTGAGCATCACGCGCCCCACGTGCAGCGCGGTCGCCAGCACCATCAGGTGCGCCCCCCAGCGGTGCACGTTGCGCAGCAGCTGCCCGAAGCCCACCTCGGCCCGCAGCCGCTGCATGTCGCCGTACGCGTTGGCCACCGACGGTGTGTAGAAGAACATCAGGTAGGTCCCCGTGACCGCGAGGATCACGAAGAGGACCGTCGTGATGTAGCCCAGCCGGAACGAGTAGCGCCACTGCAGCACGCGCCACGGGACCTTCACCGGGTACAGGTGGAGGAAGACGTTCCCGAAGCTCTTGAGCGCGCGCCCACGCGCCGTGTCGAGCGGCGGCGTGCGAAAGATCGAGCGATAGGCCTCGCTCGCGCGCAGGCGGGCCATGAGTCCGTGCGGCGGCGCCGCCCCCGGCTCCAGCGACTCGTCAGGCATGCGCCAGCTCCCGCGTTCCCATCGGCACCAGCTCCACCATCGTCAGCGCCTGCGGCGGGCAGCGCTCCACGCACAGCCCGCAGCGGATGCAGCGCGCCTCGTCGAGCGACAGCACCACCGTCCCCGCGTCGCCTGCGCGCAGCGCGATGCACCGCTCCGGACAGACATCGGCGCACAGCCCGCACAGGATGCACCGCTCGGCGCGCAGCGTGACGTTGGCGTGGCAGCGCAGGCAGCGCTGCGCCTCGCGCACCGCCGCCCCCTCGTCGAGCACCCCTTCCACTTCGCGCCCCATCGTGCGGTCGCTGGCGGCGATGACCGGAAGTGCAGCGCGCGGCGCCGCGTCGTAGTCACTCCAGTGGCGGTGCCACGGCGTCGCCAGCCGCAACGTCGCGGCCTCGCCCCATGCGTCACCCAGCGCCGCGCCGGCGCCCGACGCCGCGCCGGCGCCCGACTCCAGGAACGCCGAGATCCCCGCCGCGGCGCGCCGTCCATCGGCGATGGCGTTGATGAGGAAGCGCGGCCCGAAGGCGATGTCGCCGCCGGCCCAGACCTTGGGATTCGACGTGCGGAGCGTCGTCGCGTCGACCGCGGCCAGTGAGCCGCGGACGAGCGGCGCCGGGAGGAACGACGTGTCGGCCTCCTGCCCCACCGCGAAGATCACCGTATCGCAGTCGAGCCGTTCGACCGGCGCCGAATCGTCGACCACCGGGGCGAAGCGCCCGTCAGGGGCAAAGACCGTCACGACCGGGCGCAGCGAGACGCCCTGCACGCGTCCGTCGCCCACGATCGCCTGCACCGAGCGCCGGTGCAGCATCCGCACCCCTTCGCGCTCCGCCTGGCGCCACTCGTCAGGCTCGGCGGGGAGTTCTTCGCGTCCCTCGATGGAGACGACCGTCACCTCGCGCACCCCTGCGGCGCGCGCCGTGCGGGCGACATCGAGCAGCGCCTGCAGCGCACCGTGGACATCGCCAGGCGCAACGTCGGGGCGAGCGCCGTCCGTGGTGAGCGCCGCCGTTCGCGCCGCCGTGCGCGCCGCATCGAAGGCCACGCTGCCGCCGCCGATCACCACCACGCGCTCGCCGACGACCAATGCCTCCTCACCAGCACTGCCGGCGAGAAACGCCACTGCCGTCGTGACTCCGGGCAGGTCGCGCCCTTCAATTGACAGGCGCTTCCCAACGCCCGTCCCCGCCGCGACGAACACCGCGTCGAAAGAGTCGACCAGCGCCTCCATCCGCACGTCCACCCCAACGCGCGTGCGCAACCGCACCTCCACCCCCAACTCCGTGACCCCCGCGATCTCTGCGGCGATGAGCTCCCTCGGAAGCCGAAACGGCGGAATCCCATGTACCATCATCCCGCCAAGCGCTGCGGATGATTCGAACAGCGTCACGGCATGCCCCGCCAGCCGCAAGTCGTGCGCGCAGGCCAGCCCCGCCGGCCCCCCGCCGACAATCGCTGCGCGCTTACCGCTGTCGGGGGCCGGTGCTCCGATCGCTTCGCGCCACAGCGAGCCCCCCGTCTCGCGCGCCGCCTCGACCCCGAAGCGCGACGCGACGAAGCGTTTGAGCGCCCGAATCGCCACCGGTGCATCGATCGCCCCCCGTCGGCATTTCGTCTCGCACGGCGCCGCGCAGACGCGCCCGCAGATCGACGGGAAGGGATTCGGCCGCCGCGCGATGCGATACGCATCGGCGAAGCGCCCCTGGGCGATCGCCGTCACGTAGCCCCCGGCGTCGGTGTGCACCGGGCAGGCCGTGCGGCAGGGGACGTTCTCCAGCCACCAGCGCGCGTCGGGGAGAACCGGGGCGAGCGGGAGGGCGCGCCCGGCGCTTCCCCGTTCCGCACCGACCGGGAGGGCGGTCGCCGTCATGGCGCCCCCCGCCGCTGGAGCCGGGTCGCCCCCCAGGCGACGGCGGCGAAGGCCACCACTTCATAGAAGGTGGCGACCGCGACGCGAAGCTCCCGCGCTCCGCCCAGGTGGTTCATGATGAGGTTCGGGACCACCGCGAGCACGACCGCCGCCGCCGCCACCGCCACGACGGCGAGGGCTGCGGCCAGTGGCCAGGCGACCGGTTGGAGCTCCTTCGGCACTGCGCGATCCGGAATAGGGGGGCGTGTCTTTGGATATCTCGCCCGTGGTACTACCGGTCGCGAGAGGGAATCGCCGACACGGCGAGACGGATTCGGGCGCGTTGGGCTGTAGATTCCATGCGGCGTCTCCCAACGCCCGCTCGACCGCGCGCGGTCGCCCTCTCGCCCCCGTCATGTCCCGCTCCGCGCCTCCGCCGCCGCCCCCCCGCCCCCAGACCCAGCCGGTCTCCGAGCGCTCGCTGACGCAGTTCCTCACGGTCCTCGGCCGCGCCGTGCGCCTCCGCTGCCCGCACTGCGGCCAGGCCCCCGTCCTCATCTCCTGGGGGAAGATCCACGAGCGCTGCGCGCACTGTCACTTCCGTTTCGAGCGCAGCAGCGACTCGTACTTCACCGGGGCGATGTTCTTCAACCTCATCACCGCCGAGTTCCTCTTCGCGGTGGGGATGGGGACGGCGATCGTTGCCATGTGGCCCGACATCAACTGGGACTACCTCACCTACGGCGCCGTGGGCGGGATGGCGATCACGCCGATCGTCCTCTACCCGTTCTCCAAGGTGTTGTACCTGACGGTGGACACCTTCATGCGCCCGGTACGGCCGGAGGAGTGCGACCCGACCAACACGCGGTGGACGCGGACGCGAGCGAGGCGACGGCTCCCCCTTCCGCCGGACCAGCTTGTCGTCGCCGTCAGATCGTCCCCGCTCCTCGGCCGCAGGAAGAGCGGGGGGGGGGGGGGGGCGGCGGTAAGGGCCCGGCCCCCGGGGCCCCCCCCCCCCCCGGGGGGGCCCCCGCCCCGCCCCCCGCCCCCCCCCGCGCGCCCGCCGGGGCGGGCCGCCCGGCCGCGGGCCCGGCGGGCCCCGGCGCCCCCCGCCCCCCGCCCCGGGGCGCGGGGCGCCGGGGCCCGGCCGGCCCCCCCGCCCGCCGCGGCGGCCGGGCCCCCCGCCCCGCCCCCGCCGGGGGGGGCCGGCCCGGCCGGGGGCGCCGGGCCCCCCCCCCCCGCCGCGGGGCGCCCCCGCGCGCGGGGGCCCGCCCCGGCCCCGGGGGCCCCGGGCGGGGGGCCGGCCCGCCCCCCCGGGGGGGGGGGGGGGGGGGGGGCTGGCGTCCGAGGCGGGGCGGGGCGGGGCTCGGAGGGGGGGCGCCCCCGGGGGCCCGGGGGGGGGGGGGGGGGGGGGGGGGGGGGCCCGGGTCGACACATACGAGTGCACCCCGCCCTCAATGATGATCTGCATGCTCCCGCTCAACCCCTCGAGCCCATCGGTCGCCGAGTCGGGAACCACCGACAGCGCGAGCGTCCCGACCCCGCGGTTCATCGTCCCGCTGTGCTGCAGCACGAACGTCCCGGCGCGCTCGGCCAGCGTCCCGGTCACCCGCTCGATGGCCACGTAGCCGGCCGATCCCTTCACGGCCGACATCGCACTCAGCATCTGCCCCACGCTCGTCCCGGCGAGATCACCATGGAACGTCTTGTCGATCGTCAGGCGCCCTAACGACTTTGCGTCGGCGTACCCGTCGGCCGGCTGCGGGGTGAGCTTGACGTCGAACGTCCCCGTTGCCCGCATCACTGCCCCCACAAGTTTCGGAAGACGCGCATCGCGTTCCCGCCTAACACCATCGCGATGTGCTGGTCGGTGTAGCCGCGGCGGATGAGCCCCTCGACGATGTCGAAGGTCCGCTTGGGATGGTCGAGCCCCGGCACCGTCAGCAGCCACTCCCCCTTGTCGTTGGTGTGCAGGTGATACCGCTCGAAGTTGGGGGTCGCCGGGTTCCCTTGCCCCGGGCCGTTGACCGGGTTGGGATTGCCGACGACATCCATGTCGCTCCCCATCGCCAGGTGCTCGATCCCCACCAGCTTGCGCACGTGGTCGAAGTGGTTGAGCGCGTGCTCCACGGTCACCGGCTCGGTCGGGGAGATCATCATCCGGAGGAACGGGATCCCCATCACCCCGCCGGTCTTCGCCATCTTGGTGATCATCTCATCGGTCTTGCAGCGCGCATGGTCGGGCATGAGCGCGCGCGCACTCGCATGCGAGAAGACGACGGGGCGCTTGGCGATGTCGAGGGCGTCGAGCGTGGTGCGATCGGCGCAGTGCGAGACGTCGACCGCCATCCCCACCTGTTCCATCCGCTGCACGATCGACTTCCCGAACACCGTCAGCCCGCCGTCGCGCTCCTCCAAGAAACCGCTCCCGATGCGGTTCTGGTAGTTGTACGTGAGCTGCGACAGCCGTTGCCCTAACGAGTAGAACTGGTCGACGTCGTCGGGCGAGCGGAAGTGGTCGGAGTTCTGGAAGGTGATCATGATCCCCACCTTCCCCGCCTTCTTCACCGCCTCGAAATCGCGCGCATCATCCACCCGCGCAAACCACTCCGGATACTCGGCGACAAAGCCGTTCCACTCGGCGAAGAAGCGCAGGCCGTCGGCATAGTCGCGTGGCGAGTGGCCAAGGCACATGACCGTGTAGCCACTCGTGCGATACACCTCCCAGTCGGCCGACGTCATGCTGCGCGGCTTGCTGAGCCAGAGCTGGCTCTTGGGGGGCTTTTCGGCGAAGTCGGCGAATCGGAACTGGTTGAGCAGGTCGATGACGACCGACTCCTGCACGAGCTTGATGGCGCGCGCCGAGTACTCGACGGGAAAGCGCGCGTCGGCCGGGCGAAAGAGCGGGTAGCGCCCGCGCAGGATGGCGGGGGCGGCGACGACGCCGGCGGCGAGGCGCTTGAGTGCCTCGCGACGCGAGAACTCATTGCCTGGGACAGAATGGTCGCGTACCAGAGCCATTGGAGGAGGAATGAGAGACGCGAATCTGTCGTCGTGCTCACCGCGCGGCAATGCACCCCCCTTCCCCCTCCGTGCGCAGGTCGGGAAACTGGAGGCGCACGCGAAGCCGCGAAGACACGAGGGGCTCGCACACGGCGCTCGTTCTTGTTCGCACCTTCGCGGCTTCGTGTGAGCACAGGGTCTGCACCCCCTCCATCCCGCCCTGCCAGTACCCCCACCACCCGATGACCACACCCACCCACCACGCCGCGGCTACCGCCCGACGGATCGCGACGCGCATCGTCCTCCTGCTCGCCGCCACGACGTCTACCGCGGTCGCCCAACCGCCCGCGATCGATGTCGCGCGTCATCGCCTAGTCGACCTCACGCACCCGCTCAACGCCAAGACGTTGTACTGGCCCACTGCGACCACGGGGTTCCAGCTGCAACAGCTGGCGTTCGGCGAGACGCCGGGGGGTTACTTCTATTCGTCGTATGCCTTCGCCGCGCCGGAGCACGGCGGGACGCACCTCGACGCACCGATCCACTTCCACAGGGGCGGGCTGACCGCGGATCGCATCCCGTTGGAGCAGCTCATCGCCCCCGCGGTCGTGATCGATGTCGGCGCCAAGGCGGCCAAGGACCCGGACTATCGTCTCACGGTGGAGGACGTGCAGGGATGGGAGAAGACGCACGGGCGCATCCCGCGCGGTGCCTTCGTCCTCCTGCGCACGGGGTGGGGGGTGCGCTGGCCCAACGCCAAGGCCTACCTCGGCGACGATACGCCGGGCGATGCCTCGCGACTGCACTTCCCCAGCTATGGCGTGGATGCGGCGCGGCTGTTGGTGGGGGAGCGCAAGGTGGCGGCGTTAGGCGTCGACGTCGCGTCCATCGACCACGGCCCCAGCAAGGACTTCATGGTGCACCAGGTGGCGGCCGGCGCCGGGGTGATCGGGCTGGAGAATCTCGCGCGCCTGGAGACGCTGCCGGCACGCGGGGCGACGGTCATCGCGCTGCCCATGAAGATCGAGGGTGGATCGGGGGGGCCGGTGCGGGTGGTGGCGCTCGTCCCGCGCGCCGCGGCGCGGCGCTGACCTCACGACGTCGGAGTCCTGGATGGATCGCGCGCGCCTGGTGATCGACGGTGGGATGGCGACGGAGCTCGCCGAGCGTGGCTTTGACCTGTCCGATCACCTCTGGTCGGCTCGGCTGCTGGCCGACGCGCCGGAGGCGATCGAGGCGGTGCACCTCGACTACTTCGAGGCGGGGGCCGACGTCGCCATCACGGCCAGCTACCAGGCGAGCTACGAGGGGTTTGCCGAGCGTGGACTGGACGCGGACGAGACCACCCGCCTGCTGCAACGTTCCGTCGCACTCGCCGACACGGCGCGCTCCCGCTACCTGGCGCGGCGTCCCGCCGGGACGCGGCGGCCGCTGGTGGCCGCGTCGGTCGGGCCGTACGGTGCCACACTCCACGATGGCTCGGAGTACCGCGGCGACGACGGGCTGCGTGAGGAAGAGCTGATCGACTTCCACCGCGCGCGCTTCGCCGTGCTGGCGGGGGCGGCCCCCGACCTGCTGGCCTGCGAGACGATCCCGTCGCTCCGCGAGGCGCGGGCGCTGGTGCGCCTGCTGCGCGAGCATCCCACCGCGCGCGCCTGGCTCTCGTTCAGCTGTCGCGACGGCGCGCACACATCGGCGGGTGACCCCCTCGTGGCGTGCGCCGCGATGCTCGACGCCGAGCCGCAAGTGGTGGCGATGGGGGTGAACTGCGTCCCCCCGACACTGGTGGGCGAGGCGGTGCGCGCCCTTGCCTCCGTCAGCCACAAGCCGATTCTGGCCTATCCCAACTCGGGGGAGCAGTGGAACGCGGTGCGGCGGTGCTGGGAAGGGGCGGCCACCCGCTTCACGGCGCACGTCCCCGAGTGGCTGGCCGCCGGGGCGTCGTGGATTGGCGGGTGCTGCCGCACGACGCCCGCCGATATCCGCCGCCTGCGCACCCTCGTCGACGCCTAACGCTGCACCGGGTGCGCCGCCAGGAAGTCGAACAGGCGGGCGTTCACCAACGCCGTCTGCTCGAGGTGCGGGAGGTGACCGGCCGAGTCGACCGGGAAGAAGACGAGCGAGGGGATGGCGCGGCGCACGACCTCCGACTTGTCGAACGTCACGGTCTGGTCCTGACGCCCCCAGATCAGGAGCACGGGGACGCCAGTGCGGGCCACGCCGGCGTAGAGCGAGTCGAAGTTGGTGTTCGAGGCGGTGACGGCCGATCGCAGGAGGGCGCGCCCGAACCCCTTGAAGCGCATCTGCGGGCGATAGCGATCGGCCCAGCCGGGAAAGTCCTGCGGGTGCAGGAAGTCCGACGCCTGGTTGTCGGCCATCCCGGGGACGCGCGTCACCTGCCAGAGCCACGTTCCCAGGAGGGGCGTCGTGATGATCGACGGCATCGGTGAACTGGTCGCCACCGGGTCGACCAGGGTCAGGGTGCGGACGCGTTCCCGATGCCCCGCCGTGTAGTGCCCGGTGACGAAGCCGCCGTACGACAGCCCCATCAAGTCGACCGGCCCCGTCACGTGCAACGAGTCGAGCAGCTCGTCGAGCTGCCGGTCGAACATCGGGCCGTCGTAGGCGCCATCGGGACGATCGGACCAGCCGCGCCCGAACACGTCATAGCGCACCGTTCGGTACCCGGCCGCGCTGAGCGCCATGAAGGTCGAGTCCCAGATGTACATCGGGACGGAGAAGCCGTGCACCAGCACCACGACGCGCCCCGTGTCGGGACCGGCGACCTCGTAGTGCGTGGCTCCGTCCGAGAGTCGAACGAAGCGCCCCGGCGCCCCGGCGCGCGTCGCGTCGTCGAGCAGCACCTGTTCGGGGTTCTTCACCACCCAGGCGGCCGCGCCACCGGCGATGACGAGGGCGACGAGTACGGCGAGCGCGCGAAGCAGGCGGGGCATGCGAGGGGGATGAGAGAGAGGGGCGACACCAGGCTGTCGCGGTGACGCGCAACGTGCACGGCCGCCGCTCCGAACAACGTTAGGCGGCGGGGCGCCGCGCCGCGCGCCCCAACCGCCCTTACGAGGTGCTCGCCCCCGTCGCGCGCCGCAGCGCCTGCAGGAACTCGGCCGGATCGGCCACGCTCACCAGGACGCTGTAGCCGCTCGTGGTGGGGACATACACCACGCGCGACTTGTCGGTGATGTAGAGCAAGGCCTTCTCACCGTTGTGCAGCCGGAACCACCCGGCCCGATACCCCCCGACCGCCGTCCCCATCGTGCGCATGGACGGGGCGAGCGACTTGTCGACGTTCAGGTCGACCGCACGCGCCTCGCCCACGCGGAGCGCGGACGCCGGGACCAGGCGGCCATAGATATCGCCACGCAGGCGAAGCCCGGCAGGCGAGACCTCGAACCGTGCGGTGCGAGCACTACCAAGCGACAGCCCCAGCACCCCCATCGTCGCCACCATCAGCAGGAAGATGGGGAGCATGATCCAGAGCGAACGGATGGGACCCGGGATGATCGGAAAGACTTCGGTCATGGACGATCCTCGTGATGGTGCCGATGCGCCGTCACGGCGCGACGTCATGGGTGAGCGTCATCGATCGCGCCGACCCGCCCCCTTAGGCCAGCGACTCCTGCACCGCGCGCCACGCCTGCGTGATGGCCGAGTTGGTGTCGGCCTTGGCCCCCGCATCGGAGTTGGCGATGGCGATGCGCCCGTACCGCTGGCGACCGATCACCCACGGCTTCTCCGCCTCGCTGGCGTACGCTGGCTCCCACAAGAGCTCCGGCGAGTAGGCATAGCCGTGCGGCCACCGGTTCACCGTGATGGCCTTGATGTCGCGCCCGGCGTCGAACCCCCCGCCCTTGAGCGCGGCGTCGAGCTGGTCGCGCACGTGTCCCTCGAACTGCGCAAAGGACGTTTCCATCAGGCGGCGCCTTCCGTCGCGCCACTGCTCGGGCCCCTTCGACTTTCCGTCGTGGTGCACGTAGCACATGTGCAGCACCATGGGCTCGTCAGGCGTCTGCGAGCGCTTGTAGCTGCCGAGTGAGACGGGATAGTCGAGCTCGACCTGCTTGAAGAAGTCCTTGGTGTAGTACACGAAGTCGGTGCCGAGCTGCGCGAAGGCGCGCCAGTTGGGGATGAGGACCTTGGTGTAGGTGAGCGGGACCTTCACGCCGTAGCGCAGCCCATGTTGCTGCGCCGCTGGAAGTTCGGGGCACAGGTGGGGGATGGCCATGTTGTAGCAGGCCATGATCACGCGCCGCGCACGCACCGTGTGCGCTCGCGCGTCGTGGACATACGTGACGTCCACCGCATTGCGGCTGGCGGTATGCCGCACGTGGACGGCGGTGCTGTTGAGGCGCAGGCGCACCGCCGAACCCTTCCGGTCGAGCTGCGAGTAGTCGGCGCGCGCCGTCACCACGTCTTCCATCGTCGATCCCGGCATCGCGGCCGGAATGAGCTTGCGTACCAGCAGGCGTGCCACCGAGGCGTTGCCGTCGGGGAAGTGGAAGATGTACGGCTCGTTGCCGCGCGAGCCGTAGCGCGGCAGCGTATGATCGAGCCCCGGCATCCCGCCGTCATACTCATGAATGGACGTGCACGGGATCTCGTCGATCCCTACACACCAGAAGCTGATCCCGAACTTGCGGTACAGCTCGAGCAGCTGTGGGTCGACCTTGCAGTAGTCGCGGAGCCAGGTTTCGTAGCTCACGGTGCGCAGCTTGGCGTACTTCTCCTCCCGCGTGAGCCCAGGGAGGTAGTCCCGGGTCTCGGTCTGCACGCGAATGAAGTCGGCGCGCGCCTGGTCGTTGAGCGGGGCGTTTCGCGCAAACTCCTCCCACGACACCTTCCCGTACCCCAGCACCAGCTTGCGCTCCCCGAAGTTCTCCTGGTCGAACAGAATCGACTTGGAGAGACCGAGCTTGGCGTACAGCGTCTGGTCGTACGCTTCGTAGAACTTCGCCGTGTCGATCCCGATGTCGACGAGCGTCTCCTTGGCGATCGCCGTGTACGCCGACGGCGTATCGATCGACTCGGTTCCGCCATAGCCGATGCGCGTCTGCCCATCGATCGAGAACTCGTTGCGCTTGGCGTGTCCGCCAAAGTCGTCGTGGTTGTCGAGGATGAGGATGCGCGCGTTGGGGCGCTGCTTGCGATAGAGGTGCGCCGAGGCGAGGCCGCTGATGCCGCCGCCGACGATCACGAGGTCGTACTGCTCCTCGGGGGCCCCGGCGCGCCAAGTCTTCCCCTGCACGCGGGCGTGCATCGTCTCCCACGCCCCCTCGTGCGTCCCGCGCAGCCCCGTCCGCGCCGGTGGGTAGTAGTCGCTCCCCGGGTCCCACCCCTGCGCGATGAGATCGGCCCACGGCGCCAGGAGCGAGGCCCCCAGCGCAACGCTCACGCCATTCAGAAAGTCGCGGCGCGTGACGCCGTCGTCGTTCATCTCGTGATGCTCCAGGTGGGCGGACGGCTGCGTCCCCGAGGCGCGGGGCTGGTGAGGCGATGATACGCCGAGCCGGCGCACGCGACTAGGGCACAGCGCACGGCCGCGTGGTTCCATGCACACGCCGCGGCCGCGAAGCATCGCGCGAGACGACGCGAACCTGGTCGCAGTCGACGCGGGGATGGTGTCGATCGGGCGACGCGCGCCGCATCTTGGGGGACCTCCTGCGGAGTCCGTCATGCAACCTCGTCATCACCTGCTGCTCACGTGCGCCGGCGCCCTCGTCGCCCTCGGATGCGCCGGCAACGCACCGCCCGGTGCCGCGCCACGCGCGTCGACGTCGGGTGGTGTCACGCTCTCGTCCCCTCGCCCTGCGCGCAACGGCGCGCTGCGCGTCCTCGTCTACCACGACATGGAAGGACTCGCGGGGCAGGACGACTATCGCACCTTCAACTACTCGCACCCCGAGTACTACGCCAAGGGACAGGGGTACCTGGTCGCCGACATCAACGCGGTGGTCGATGGGCTCTTTGCCGGCGGCGCCACCAGCGTGGAGATCATCGACGCGCACGGGAGCGGGAACCCGAATCCCGATGTCGATCGCGCTCGGCTCGACAAGCGCGCGACGCAACTCACGCGCAACGCGCCGTTCCGGCACTACGTCGATGTCGTCGCCCCCGACACGTACGACGCCATCGTCGCCGTGGGGATGCACGCCAAGACGGGGAGCAAGGGGTTCGCCTCGCACACCGTCACGATCGGGATGGGGCTGTCGATGAACGGGCACGCGATCACCGAGACGGAGATTGTCGCGTATTCGTGGGGGCGCGTCGGCGTCCCGGTGATCTTCGTCTCCGGCGACGACCGGCTGCAACGCGACCTGGCGACGATGCCCTGGCTGCAATACGTCGTGACCAAGCGGGCCACGAGCGCCAGTACGGTCGAGCTGCGCAACGTCGCCGAGGTGCACGCCGAGATGCGCGCCAAGGCGGCGGCCGCGGTGCGCGCGCTGGCCAGTGCCAAGACGATGCGCGCCAACGAACCGGTGCGCGCGGCGCTCAAGGTCGTGCGCCCAGCGAGCCTCGCCATGTTGCGCGGCGTCCCCGGCGTCGCCCTCTCCGCGGACGGCGACGAAGTCACCTTCGAGGCGAACGACTTCCAGGGAGCCTACGATGGGCTCAACGCCCTCATCGGCGTCGCGCGCCTGGCCTATCCCACCACCACCAACGAGGTGGTGCGCGAACACCGCGACAGCACGCTCATCGCCCGGCTGCAGCGCGAGCGCCTGATGGAGCGCTGGTTCGACGTGGAGAGCGAACGTTGGCACCCCCCCGCTCCCACGGCGCCCACCCCCGGACGGAAGTACTACGGCGCGCAGTAGCGCATCGCCTGACGCGGTGCAGCGTCGCGCCGCGCCAGGCACCGACTCACTCGTCCGGCAGCTGCATCGGCAGCCCGAACTTGGGGAAGAGCGTCGCGGTGTCGAGGAAGTAGGTCATGTTCACGATCTTGTCGTCCACGATGTCGAGGACGACGAGGGCCCACGGCTCCTTGCCGCCGTGGCGGTACTGCCCGAAGGCCGGTGCGCCACACGCCGCGGTGGGGACCAGTCGCGACCCGCGGCACCCCGCCCCACGCCCCGAGAGCCAGTTGCCGATGGAGTCGTGCCCCTGCAGCCAGAGCGTGTAGGGCGGCATCGACATGGTGGCGTCCTCGTGCAGGAGCATGGTCAGCGCCTGCACGTCATAGCGCTCGAAGGCATCGACGTAGCGCGCCACGAGGGCCCGCTGTTCATCGTTGAGGCGTGCCGGCACGGGGGCCACGTTGCGCTCGGCCAACGTGGCGCGCGCCCGCTGCAGCGCGCTATTCACCGCCGGCACCGTCGTCGCCAGGCTCTCGGCCACTTCCGCCGCCGACCACCCCAGCACCTGCGTGAGCAGCAGGACGGCGCGCTGCTTCGCCGGGAGGTGCTGCAAAGCCGCAACGAAGGCGAGATGGATGCTCTCGCGCAGCACCGCGTCCTCGGCCGGATCGCTATCGGCCGGGAGCGCCCTGGCGTCGGGGATCGGCTCGAGCCAGTGCGTGCGCGGACGCTCGTGCAGTTCGTCGTCGACCGTGCCGACCGGCCCCTCCTCCAGCGGGCGGGCGCGGCGCGGGCGATCGGCGAGCGCGTCGAGACACACGTTGGTGGCGATGCGATAGAGCCAGGTCTTCATCGAGGCACGTCCGTCGAACCGTTCGAGCGCCTTCCAGGCGCGGAACATCGTCTCCTGCACCGCGTCGTCGGCATCGACCACGGAGCCGAGCATGCGGTAGCAGTGGCCCGTGAGCGCCGTGCGATGGAGTTCGAGACTGTCGGGCGTGAAGGGGGTCGCGATCGTCGTCATGCGCGCCGTCCGAGGGGTGAATGGTCGCGGGGGTGCGCGACTGCCTAACGCTGCGGCGTGCTGCGCGGCGGGGTGGAGCAGCGCGGCCACGGGGTCGTCGTCCCGCTCGGCGTCGTCATCACCCGCTTGTCGCGCGCCACGCGCTCCGGATCCTCCGACGCCTGGTACGCCAGCATCGCCGCCAGCGTCGCGTTGTTCTTCAGGTCGTCGATGATGACCTTGTCGTACGTGTCGCGGTTGGTGTGCCAGGTGTACTGGCGATAGTCAGGATAGTTCGACTGCAGGCGGAAGGACGGTGCCCCCGCGCACAGGAACGACATGTGGTCGCTCCCGCCGGTCTCGGGGACGCCGGGGATGTCGAGGTCGATGAGCCCTTCGATCTCCGTGGGAATGACACTGAGCCAGCGCCCGAAGTGCGACGCGGCGCCGGTGAGCCCCATCATGCGGATGTACTCCACCCGCCAGGTGCCGTTGTCCTGGTTGAAGGCCGCCTGCAGACCATCGACCACTTCCTTGTGGTCCTCGGCAAAGGCGCGCGACCCGATGAGTCCCTGCTCCTCGGCCCCCCAGTGCCCCACGAGGATGGTGCGCTTGGGATTGGGATACGCCGCCTTGAGCAGCCGCATCGCTTCCATCATCATCACCGTCCCCGTCCCGTTGTCGGTGGCGCCCGACGCGCCGTCCCACGAGTCGAGGTGCGCGCCTAACAAGACGTACTCGTCCGGCTTCTCCGTCCCCTTGAGCTCGGCCACCACGTTGAACATCGGCGACTCGGGGAGCTGCTCGGCGCGTGCGTCGAGGCGCAGGCGCGGTCCCTGATTGTTGGCCGCCAGGCGATGGAGCAGGCCGTAGTCCTCGCAGCTCACGTCCATCACGGGGACGGTGCGTGTGCTGGCGCTGAAGACCTTGTTGACCCCCCAACCGGCCGACCAGAGCGACGTGACGACCCCCGCCGCCCCGCTGCCATCCAGGAGCGCGAAGGCGTTAGGGCCGAGGCGCTGCGCGCGCTGGTTCCACGCGCGCTTGGACGAATCGCGCGCGGCCTTCATCGCCAGCACCGACGCCGGTCGCGCCAGGCGCTCCCAGTTTTCGTCCGGACGGCAGGTGGGCTCGGGTGCCGAGAGGAGGACGAACTTCCCCTTCACGCTCGGTAGCCAGGCTTTGACGGCGTTGCTGTCGGCGAGTTCAGGGATCACGACGACGTCCCCTTCCACCGGCTTGGTCGTCCCCGGGCTCCAGGCCAGGATCATCCCCTCGAGTGTGCGCTCACGCGGGGCGATGAGGTCGATGTGGGTGTAACGGCGACGCCAGCCACGCCAGGTGCCGTAGCGTTCCTTGCGCGCCGGGATTCCCCACTCGGCGTAGCGGGCCGAGACCCAGTCGGTCGCGCCGAGGAAGGCGGGTGAACCTGAGAGGCGAGGGCCGATGGAGTCAGTGAGCACCTGCGCCAACCGCGCGACCTGCGACTTGCTCGTCATCCCCTCATCCCACAGGCGTCGGATGACGGGATCGTTGGTGGGAAACGACTGGGCGCCGACCGATGCGGCAGCGCTGAGGAAGGCGAGGGCGAAGGCGGCCGGGCGCAAGCGAGGCACGATGGGCTCCCTGGTTGTCGAGGCGTGGTGGAACAAGCCTAAGGGCGGGGGCTGTGGAAGGGCAAACGCCCGGGGACGAGGCGTGGCGGATTGCGCGCTCCCGCATGTGGTCAGGACAGCGCGGCGAGCATCGCCTGCTCGGTGGGCTGATGCCGCACGTTCTGCTCGGCGAAGTGCTGCGCCTGTGGATACGCCGTCGCCACGATGCGGTCGGCGGCCGCGTCCAGGTCGTACGACGTGTGGCGTAGCTCGACGCGCGCGCCCAGCAGCAGCCAGTAGGCGCCCGGCGCGCCGAAGGGCATGCCGACGCTTCCCGCGTTGACGACCCGGTGAGCGCCGATGGTGCGATCGAATTGCATGTGCGTGTGCCCGCACACGATGACGTCTGCGGCGACGCCGCCGAAGGCCGGAAGAATGTGCGCCTCGGGCGTGAGGCGGGTGAAGTTCTCCGTGTCGCTGCGCGGCGTTGCGTGGCAGAACAGCACGTCGCCAACGCCTGCGACGTACTGGCGAAACGTGACGGGCCAGTCGGACACGAAAGCCACGTCCGACGGCGTGAGCTGCGCCGCGTTCCAGCGCACCACCTCGCGAAACGCGGCCGGGACCTCAGGCGACTCCTCACCGGCCCGCGATTCCATGACGATCCGATCGCCGTTGCCGCGGATGCACCGCACGGGGAGCGCGAGCGCGCGCAGCACGCCCAGCGACTCGTGCGGCATGGGCCCCGGGAGCACGTCGCCGCCCACCACCACGAGGTCGACCCCCGCTTGCCGCACGTCGTGGAGCACCGCCTCGAGGGCGGGGAGGTTGCCGTGAATGTCGAAGAGGGCAGCGATGCGCATGGCGTTGGTGCCTCACGATGGCTGGAGCGGCGGTGCGCTCCGGCGGGACGATCCGGCGGCCGCGGTGCCTAACTAGCGTGGGACGTGGCACACGCGCAATGGCCGTTGCGGAGGGCGAGGGCGCGAGCCGACGTACGTGACGCCAACAACCAGCGGTCGCTGTCGCGTGGGCTCAGGGCGCCGGCCCGACCTCGTCGACGACTTGTGCGCGGCCCTGTAGCCTCGGGTGGCTGCAGTGCGTACGTTGGCGGTCCGTCCCTGCCGGTCCCCTCTCCTTCCCCGAGTGCACTCCTCGCCCGACTCTGTGCCCCCCGTGCTCGACGCCCGCCGGCGATGACCGACCATCGCCCCTTTGCCAGGTCCATCGCGGTCGTGGTGGGGATCGATCGCTATCGCGACGGGATCCCCGAGCTGCGCACGGCGGCGAACGACGCGCGGCGCGTTGGGGCGATCCTCGGTGAATCACACGGCTACGAGGTCATCCAGCTCCTCGACGAAGAGGCGACGCAGGCACGCCTGACGACGCTGCTCACCCGCGAGCTCCCTGAGGGCGTTGGCCCCGACGATCGCGTCTTCTTCTACTGGGCCGGCCACGGCGTGGCACGCGACGGCGACGATGGCCCCAACGGCTACCTCCTCCCGGTGGATGCCCGTCGCGGCGACGAGGCGACCTTCCTCCACATGCCGCTGGTGCACGACGCACTCCTGTCGCTCACCTGCCGGCACATGCTCGTGGTCCTCGACTCGTGCTTCTCCGGCGCCTTTCGCTGGTCGGGGACGCGCGCCGCCGAGCTGATCGACGACGACGCAGTCATCCACCAGGAGAAGTACGACCGCTTCGTGCGCGACCCGGCGTGGCAGGTCATCACGTCGGCGGCGCAGGACCAGAAGGCCATCGACCAGCTTTCGACCGGCTCGTTAGGGAGCCGTGACGGCGACGGCGCGCACTCCCCCTTTGCCCTGGCGCTCTTCGAGGCGCTGGACGGGGCCGGCGACGTGATCCCGCGAAAGGGGGGAGACGGCCTGGTTACCGCGACCGAACTCTATCTCTACCTGGAGGAACGGCTGCAGCTGGCGGCGCAGGAGGCGGGCAAGCGGCAGACGCCGCGCCTCTGGCCGCTGCGCAAGCACGACAAGGGGGAGTTCGTCTTCTTCGTCCCGGGGCGTGACCTCACCCTCCCCCCGGCGCCGGCGCTCACCTTCGAGAACAACCCGTGGCGCGGCCTCGCCTCGTACGATGCCGCCGACGCGGCGCTCTTCTTCGGGCGCGACGCCGAGATTGCCGCGCTCCGCGCGCGCGTCGAGGCGTTGCCCCTGACGGTGGTCCTCGGCGCCTCGGGGACGGGAAAGTCGTCGCTGGTGAAGGCCGGGCTCGTCCCGCGACTGGCCGCCGACGGGTGGCAGGTGCTCCCCATCGTGCGCCCGGGGACCACGCCGCTGGTGGCGCTGGCGCAGGCCGTGGGGAGCGGCGACGGTGCCGTGGCCGCCACCCCCGCGGCGACCGCCACCCCCGCCGCGGGCGCAGCGACCGCCACCCCCGCGGCCATCGCCGCCCGCGTCGAGGCGATGGTTGCAGCTGCCGGCAGCCGCAAGGTCGTGCTCGTGATCGACCAGTGCGAGGAGCTGATCACGCTCGTGCGCACGCCGGCCGAACGCGAGCAGGTGCTGACGCTTCTCGCGCGCCTCGCCGAGGCGCACCCCAACACCGTCCGCATCATCCTCACGCTCCGTACCGACTTCGAGCCCAACTTCGATCGCTCGGCCTTTGGCGAGCGCTGGCGCGCCGGGCGCTTCATCGTCCCGCCCATGTCGCGCGACAGCCTGCGCGCGGTCATCGAGCAGCCCGCCGCCAAGCGGGTCCTGTACTTCGAGCCGTCGGCGCTGGTGGAGTCGCTGCTCGACGAGGTGGTGGCGACACCAGGGGCGCTCCCGCTCCTCTCGTTTGCCCTGAGCGAGATGTACGTGCGCTATGTCGGGCGGCGAAGCGCCGACCGCGCCATCACGCGCGAGGACTACGACGCGTTAGGCGGCGTGGTGGGCGCCCTGCGTGCGCGCGCCGAGGCCGAGCACGACGCGCTCGACGCCGCGCACCGCCTGACGTTGCGTCGCGTGATGCTGCGCATGGTGGTCGCCGAGGGCGGCAACCTCGCGCGTCGCCGCGTGAGCGACGCGGAGCTCGACTATCCCGACGCCGCCGAGCACGCCCGCGCCGAGGAAGTGGTGCGTCGCCTGACGAGTGCGCGCCTGCTGGTCGAGGGAAAGGAGGCGGACGGCGAACCCTTCGTCGAGCCGGCACACGATGCACTCGTGCGCGGGTGGGGGCGGCTGCTCGACTGGGTGCGCGAGGAGGGGGAGGCGCCCTTCCCGCTGGCGCAGCGGCAGCGCCTGGCACGCGCCGCCGGCGAGTGGGAGCGCGCCGACGGGGCGTCGCAGGGCGGGCTGGTCTGGAGCGACGCGGTCCGCAGCGCGCAGCTCGCCCCGCTGGTCAAGGCGCGCGCCCCATGGCTCAACCGGCGCGAGCTCGAGTTCGCGCGGCGCAGCGTGCGCGGGCGCACGGTGCGGCGTGCCTCCACCGCCGTGGCGGTCGCCATGATTGCAGCTGCCGGCGCCTGGGCTTTCATCAGCGGACGACAGGCCAGCGAACGCGCGGAGCAGGTACGGGTGGGATCGATCGTGCGCACCGCGGCGGCCCTGGCGGCGGAAGATCCCTTCAGCGCGGGGCTCGTCCTGGGGAGCATCGATTCGACCCTGGTGCGACGACTGGATCCCGCGACACAGCTCGCCCTCGTGCGCACCTCGGCCGAACTCGCCGTGCGACCGCTCGTGACCGCGAGCTTTGGCGAGGTCGGGTCGGGGCTGCGCTACGCCCGCCTCAGCCCCGACGGCCGCTGGGTGGCGATGGGGGCCAACGAGGGGCTGCTCACGCTCTCGAGAAGTGACAGCGCCAGCGACCCCATCGTGCTCGACCAGGGGGAGGAATCGGCCATCTGGGGGGTCGAGTTCAGCCCGCAAAGCGATCGCCTCGTCTCGACCTCTACCGCCGGCACGCTGTACGTGTGGACGATCGGCTCGTCCAAGCGCCCGGTGCGCCTCGCCGCGCCGGATTCGTCGCGTTTCTACCGCCTGTCGTTCAGCGCCGATGGATCGCGCATCGCCGCCTTCTACCTGCGACTCGTCTACGATTCGACGACGCACGAACTCGTGGAGTTCACACCGTCGCGCGAAGCACGCGTCTTCAACGCCGACGGCTCGGGGACGCCTCTGCGCCTCCCACTCGGCGACCACGAGCTCCCGACCGAGGATTTCGGCGGCGGGGGGGACTGGCTGGTGACGACCGACGGGACGCGCGCGCGTGTGTGGCCGATCGACGGGGCCTCGCGGCCGGCGCAGGTCTTCGAATTCCGCGGAGTGGGGGTCTCCACGGCGACGCTCAACCCGTCGGGGTCGCACATCGCCGTGGCCACGTGCACGTCCGACCAACGGACGGGCGGGTGCACAGTGGCCGGGCAGGTGCCCGGCCGATCAGTAGCCGGGCAGGAGCCCGGCCAATCGACGGCCGGACGCGGTCGGGGACTGCAGCTGACGGAGCACTCCGACTCGGTCGTCGCGATCGCCTGGAGCCCCGACGGTCACCTGCTCGCCACCTTCGGTCTCGATGCGACGCGCATATGGGACGCCGAGAGCGGGCGCCGCATCACTCGGCTCGAACGCGACGGAGAAACGCTCGTGGGCGGAGCGTTCTCTCCAGACGGCTCGGCGCTGATCGCGCGTTCGCGCTACGGGTACGACGCGATCGTCTGGCGCTGGGATGAGGACGGGAAGGCAACGCCGACCGTGCTCGCCGGTCACGCCGACCTCCTGGAGACGGTCGGCTTCACCCCCGACGGCGTGCGCGCCTTCACTGCCTCACGCGACGGCACGGCGCGGGAGTGGGTCTACAACCCGTGGGTGCGCGGTGCCTCGATCTACGACTTCGACTCCACGGCCGCCGCTGTGGATCCCGGTGAAAATGCGCTCTCGGCGGTGCGCTTCAGCCACGACGGCCGCCTCCTGGCCATCGCGACAAGCGGCGGACGCATCGCCGTCGCGCCGGTGGAGGCGCTCAACGCCCCGCGGCTCCTGTCGACCACCTCCAGCACCACGCGCGCGCTGGTGTTCAGCCAGGATGACCGTCGCCTGATCGCGCTCGCCGTGGACGGGGGGCGTACCGAGTGGGCGCTCGATGCGCAGAGCGGGCCACGAGACACGGTGCGGATCGAATCGTCTCGCGAGATCATGATTCTCGACGCGAACGTCTCCGCCGATGGTCGGCACGCGTTTGGCTTCAGCACGCCGGGCAGCTTTGTCGACGCCGACGCGCCGGACGCCGCGCCCGACGCCGCCGTCGACAGCGGGTTGTTTGTCTGGCACCTGGAGCGCCGCGAGCCCCCCGCGAAGGTGACGTCGCCCGACGGCACCATCATCGTGGCGGCAGTGAGTGGCAACGGACAGCTGCTCGCGACCGGCACCGGGCGCGGCACGGTGCACGTGCAGGGGATCGACGGCACGGGGGCGCGCACCGGCATCGTGGTCCCCGACGCGGACGACCCGTATCCCCTCCTCCCGACAAGTGCCGCCTTTTCCCACGACGGGTTGCAACTGGCGGTGGGGTGGGAGGATGGGGCGGTGACGATGCACCCGGTCTCCGGGCGGTCGGCGGGACGACGGCTGGCCGGCCATACGCAGCCGGTGACCGCCGTGGAATTCGCCGACGACGGCAAACGCCTGCTGAGTGTCTCGCGCGACGGCACGATTCGCATCTGGGACGTGCGCGCGGGGCGATCGGTCGTCACGTTGCGTCCGCGCGGCATCGGGGCCCCCACCGCGCACTTCACCCCGGACGGCATGCGAGTGCTCACCGTGCCGGAGTCCGACACCGCAGCGAGCCTGTGGAATGCCGATGGCTCGGGCGGGGTCGCCGCCTTCACCGGCGCTGGCGCCACGGTCTCCCGCGCCAGCGTCAGCCCCGACGGTCGATGGTTGGTCAACGCCCTCGACTCGGGTGGAGCGGGGCTCTTTCCTTTGGACGCGGCGGGAATCCTGCGGACCTTCGCCGTCGGCACCCTCTGCCTCAGCGCCAACGACCGCCAACGCTACCTGAGCGAATCGGAATCGGAGTCGCGCGCGCGATGGAGCGCATGCGAGCGTGCACGCGGTCGTTCGGGGACGCGCCGCAGATAACGGCGACGCGCCGCCCATAACGGCGACACGCGCTCACTAGCTCGCCCAACGCCCCACCCCTATTCTAGGCGTGTGACCACGCCGAGCTCGCCTGACGAGCCCCACCCGGCCGACACCGCCGCGCTTTCCGGCGTGCTCGCCAACCGCTACCGCATCGAACGCGCGATCGGGGCGGGGGGGATGGCCACGGTCTATCGCGCGCGCGACCTGCAACACGACACCACGGTCGCCATCAAGCTCCCGCGCCCCGAGCTCGTCATGCAGCTCGGCGCCGATCGCTTCGCGCGCGAGATCCAGATCAGCACCCAGCTGCAACACCCGCACATCGTCCCCGTCTTCGATTCCGGGACGTTCGAGGGGCGCCCGTTCTACGTCATGCCCTTCATCGAAGGGGAGACGCTGGAGCAGCGCCTCAAGCGCGAGGGCGCACTCCCCATCGAGGAGGCACTGGAACTCACCGCCGAGATCGCCGACGGCCTCGCCTACGCGCACCGCAACGGCTTCATCCATCGCGACGTCAAGCCGGCCAATGTCCTGCTGGCCAATGGCCATGCCTTGCTCGCCGACTTCGGCATTGCGCGCGCCGTCGAGCGCGCCGGCGCGCAGAAGCTGACCGAATCGGGCTTCGCGATCGGGACGGTCGACTACATGAGCCCCGAGCAGGCGTCGGCCAGCAGCGAGGTCGACGGCCGGAGCGACGTGTACAGCCTGGCCTGCGTCCTGTACGAGATGCTCGCGGGCCAACCGCCGTTTGCCGGTTCGACCGCGCGCTCGGTGATGGCGCGCCATCTCATCGACCCGCCGCCCCCGGTGCGCACCGTGCGCGCCAAGGTCTCCACGCGCCTCGAGCAGGTGCTGATGAAGGCGATGGAGAAGGTGCCGGTCGATCGTTATGCGGGGGCGGCGGAGTTCCGCGCCGCACTCAGGCACCCGGGGATTCTCGACGACCTGCCGACGGGAACCGCGCGCCTGCCGTCGAGCGGCCGCGGTCCGGCAATGGACGCGTCGACCGTCGCCTCGTCGCGGCGCGGTTGGCGCGCGGTGGCGGCGGCGGTGGCCACAATCGCCGTGGTGGCAGCGGTCGCGGTCTGGCGCATGAACGCCCCCACCTCGTTGGCGCTCGACACCAACCGCACGATGGTCTTCCCGTTCGTCGTCCCCGACGGCTTCGTGGGCGCGCGCACGGCGGGCGAGGACATGGCGACGATCATCGGCAACGCGCTCGACGGCGCCGGACCGCTGCGCTGGATTGACGGGTGGACGCTGCTCGACGCCCGCACGCGCGACGACATTCGCTCGCTCACGCTCGAGGCGGCAAGCGCGCTGGCGCGCGACAAGCGCTGCGCCACCTTCATCACCGGGCGTCTCGTCACGCTCGGCGACTCGGTGAAGGTCTTCCTCACCCTGCACGACGTGCGCGGCGACTCGGTGCTCGCCGAGGGGGCAGGAGCGGGGGGGGCCACCGATCCGTGGCGTCAGGCGCTCCTCGCGGTCAATACGATCCTCCCGCGCCTCATCCCCGAGGGCGCCGCCGACGTCTCGGCCGAGTGGGCCAACCGCAGTCCGGGCGCCGTCGCCTCGTTCCTCCTGGGGGAAGCGGCGTTCCGCCGGTTGCATCTGACGGATGCGCTTGGACACTATCGCAACGCCGTCGAGGGCGACTCCACCTTCGCCCTCGCCGCCATCCGTGGCGCGCAGGCCGCCGGCTGGAACCACCGCGAGGGCGAGGCCCGCGCGATGATCACCGCCGCCCTCGCCCGCCCGCTCGCCCCGCGTTACACCTCGTTTGCCCGCGGCTACCTCGCCTACCTCGACGGACGCCCCGACTCGGCCATCGTACATCTCACTGCGGCCATCGCCGCCGACCCCGAGATGGGGGTCGCGTGGATGCAGCTCGGCGAGGTCTACACCCACCTCCTGCCGCTCAAGGGCAATCCTGACTCGCTGGCCGATGCCGCCTTCGCCAAGGCCCGCCAGCTCGACTCGACCGCGGCCAACGTCCTGCTGCATCCCATCGAGATTCGCCTGCGGCGCGGCGACCTGACGGCGGCCGAACCGATGCTGCGCGAGTTCCGGCGCGATAACGCCGACTCGCTCCTCGTAGGCAAGCTCGCCGTGGCAGAAGCCTGCGTGCGCGACGGTGCCGACCGGGTCGATTGGCGCCGCGAGGCGTCGGTGCGCCCGCTCGCCGTCGTCCTCGCCGCCAGTTCGCTCGGCGGCGAAGGGGCGCGCTTCGACTGCGCCCGGCGCGCCTTCGAGACGCTGCTGGCGATCGACACCGCCGCCACCGACTCGGCCGATGCGCGCCGGTGGGTATCGCTGATGGGATTGCAGGCGGTCATGGTGGCGCGCGGGAAGCCCGACTCGGCGGCGGCAGCCATCGACGCCACGATGCAGCGTTTCGGCTTTGGCGCGACGCTCTATCTCCTCGGCGCCTCGGTCGTGCCATCGTATCGCGAACGCGCGCTAGCCATCGCCCGTGAGGATGCCGCGGCGCATGGCGCGACCTACGCCGCCGTTCCGCTCCCCACGCGGCTCTGGGAGCTTGGCGTGCTGGAAGCGCGCAGCGGCCGCCCCGAGATCGCCGACGCGGTCGCCCGCGAACTGCACCGGCGCGCCGCCGAATCCTCCTCGCGCCACACTGACGGGCTGGCGCGCTCCGTCGACGCGTTCGTACGCTTGGCGCGGGGCGATAGCGCCGCGGCGCAGGGACAGTTCATCGCGCTCCTGGCGCGGGGCGCGACTGCCGACTCGGTGCAGTGGGATGAGGCCGACCCGCGCGCCGCCGAGCGCTTGCAGCTCGCACAGCTGCTCCTGGCGCGCGGCGCGCACCAGGAGGCGATCGACGTCGCGAGCGTCTTCGATTCGTCGTGGCCGCTCGTGCACTTGTTGTATCTCCCGGCGTCGCTCGAACTGCGTGCGACCGCCGCGAGTTCACTTGGCAATTCCGTCGCCGCGGGACAATATCGAGCGCGACTCGCCGCCCTTCGCGGCGCGCGTGCGTCTACCGGGGCGTAGTCCCCACTCATCGGGAGCAGGCCGTGGCCACTGCCGCAAAGCGTGGAAAGCAGGGAGCGAAGGGGCGTGAGGGGGGAACCGCCCCCGCCAAGACGACCAAGGGGCGCGAGGGTGGCACTGCCCCCGCGAAGACCACGAAGGGACGCGAAGGCGGCACTGCTCCCGCCAAGACCACCAAGGGTCGCGAGGGCGGATCGGCGCCGGTCGTGACCACGAAGGGGCGCGAGGGCGGCACCGCCCCCGCGAAGACCACGAAGGGACGCGAAGGTGGATCGGCCCCCGTGGTGACCACGAAGGGACGCGAGGGCGGCACTGCTCCCGCCAAGACCACCAAGGGTCGCGAGGGCGGATCGGCCCCCGTCGTCACCACGAAGGGACGCGAGGGCGGCACTGCTCCCGCGAAGACCACGAAGGGACGAGGGGGGAGCCCTGCGCCTGCCCCCCGCGGCACCACCCGCAGTCGCTGATCGCCGCTTCCCCCCTCCTCCCAACTGCCATGGCCACCCCCCGTGACGAGCGCACTCGCCGTGCGCTCGTTATCGGCATCGACACCTATGCCGTCAAGCCGCTCGACGGTTGTGTCGCCGATGCCGAACTGATGGCGCAGCTCCTGCGCGATCGCTTTGCCTTCGAGCCGTCGAACATCCGCACGCTCCTCAACGGCGACGCGTCGCGCGACGCCGTCCTCTCCGAGCTGGATGCGCTGGTCGACCTCACCGGCCCCGACGACGTCGCCTTCGTCTTCTATGCCGGCCACGGATCGACCATCAAGGATGCCAGCGGCGACGAGGGAACGGGCTTCGACAACACGCTCTGCGTCTGCGAGGACCCGCGACAGGACGTGCTCGACGACGAACTCGCCGAGCGGTTGGCCGCGTTGGGCGCCAAGACGCCGCACACCGTGCTCATCATCGACGCCTGCAATTCGGGGACGATCACGCGGGACGCCTTTGGCGGAACCGGGCGATTCACCGCCTCGGCCAAACGTTCGGCAGCGGCTCCGAAGGCGAAGGCCAAGCCGAAGCGTGCGCGCGAGCCCAATGCCCCCGCCGTGGCGGCCCCCGCCTCCACCGATCGTTATGTGCTCATCGCCGCCTGTCGCGACGGCGAGATCGCCCAGGAGGCCTCCCTCCCCGGCGACGAAAACGTCCATCACGGGGCGCTGACCTACGCCCTGAGCCAGGAGCTGGAACGCGCCACCACGGGCGACACGTGGCGCGACGTCTTCGAGCGTGCCGCGTCGAAGGTGACCGCGGTGCACCGCGCGCAGCATCCGCAGCTCGCCGGCGCGGCCGATCGCGAGATCTTCGGCCTGCGCGAACTGGTGCCGATGCGCTACGTGGCGGTGCGCGACCGCGCGACCGACTCCGTGCAACTCGCCATCGGCGCCGTGCACGGCGCCACCGCCGGGTCGGTCTTCACCGTCTACGCGCAGGGGACCAAGGACGCCGGTGACGCCACGCCGCTCGGGACGGTGAAGATCACCCGCGTCGCCGGGATGACCTCGCGCGCCACCATCGTCGAGGAAGCGTCGGCAGGTGCAATCGTCGACGGGGCGCGCGCTGTCGAGACGCAGCACGCCTACCCCACCCCGCCGCTCGCGGTGCAGTTGGTCGCCGCCGGCGCCGACGACGACGCCCTCGACACGCTGCGCACGCGGCTCAAGGACGAACCGACGATTTCCCTCGTGCGCTCGGCCAATGCGGCCACGGTGCGCGTCTTCCGTCTGGCACCGCGCGAGGGGGTCGGCGCCAAGGACCCGCTGCCGATGCTTGGCGCGCTCACGAAGGAGACGTGGGCGGTGGCCGGCCGCGACGGGCGACTCATCGCTCCCGTCGCGCAGCTCGCGTCGGAAGACGACGTCGTCGCCCTCCTGCGCAAGCGCGCCGACTACGTGGGGGCGCTCGCCATCGACAACGTCGACCCGGCAAGCCAGGTGCGCGGCAAGGTGACGCTGGAGATTTTGCGCAAGGAATCGGGTGGCACGTGGAATCCGCTGCAGACCGACGAGGCGGCGGGGCTTCCCGTCGTCGACTCCGGCGACGTCCTCGAGTTCCGCATCACCAGCGCGCTCGAGGAACCGGTCTATGTCTCCTTGCTGGATTTCGAGCCTAACGGCGCCGTCTCGCCGCTCATCAAGGGCAATCCCATCAAGCTCGAGCCGGGGATCGCCTTCGACGCCAGCAAGGCCGGCAAGGGACGCGGCTTCCGCATGGCGTGGGACGGCGACGACGCGGTCGAGTCGTTCAAGCTCTTCGCCACCGTGCAGCCGGTCGACTTCTCCTTCCTCCTGCGCGCCGGCGAGGCGACGCGCGGCGCCACGGAGGAAGAGCCCCTCAGCCAGGACGACTGGACGAGCGTGGTGCAGTCGATCGTCATCCGGCGCAAGGTCGACCTGTCCGCCGATGGGCGTTCGGTCGCGGTGGATGGCGCCGCGCTCACCGCGCGCGGCCTGACCGGAACGGTGCGCGCCTTTGGTGGCCCGGCCCAACGCGCCGCCGCGGCGCCGGCGCCATCCGATGCCCTCACGCGGGCCATCGAGGAATCGGGGCTCGCCACGCAGCAGACTTTCGTCGTCACCGACGCCGTCAGCACCGCCGACGGCACGCGCGGCGCCGAGGGGGAGCCGGTCATCGAGTTGCAGGTGACGGACCCCGGCGAGGGCTTCGAGCAGGTGGTGCTTGCGACCGACGCGGCCGGCGTGGTGTCGTGGCACTTCGCCCCGCAGCTCGACCCGGCCCCGGCCACGCGCGGCGACGAACCACCCGGGCCACGCACCCGCACCTTCACCATCCCCGCGGGCGCCGCCTCGCCGGACGCCCCCGCCACGCGCGGCCTCGCCAGCGCCATCGGCGAGAAGTTCATCAAGGTGTACGTCTTCCCCGCCGCCAAGGCGTTCGTAGGAAAGCTCACCGCCCAGTACGGCGAGCAGATCGAGCTCAAGAAGACGCCGTATCGCGTGCGCACCTTCCTGCCCGACGACTACGCCTCACCCGACGCGCAGGAGCTGGGACAGGCAGAGTGGGAATCGATGGGCAGGGGACGCGCCCTGTTGATGATCCACGGGACCAACAGCCGCACGCACACCGCCTTTGGCCAGCTACCGCGCGCCTTCGTCGAGGCCATGCACGCGTTGTACGAGGGGCGCGTCTTCGCCTTCGATCACCCCACGCTCACGCACGACCCACGGCAGAACATCGAGGAGTTCTTCCGCCGGGTCCCCGACGGCCTCGCGCTCGACGTCGACATCATCTGCCACTCGCGCGGTGGGTTGGTGAGCCGCATCCTGGCCGAGCAGCACGCGTCGTTCGCCCTCGGGCGCCGCACCATGCGTGTAGGGAAGGTCGTCTTCGTCGGGACGCCGAACAACGGGACGCGGCTGGCCGACGAGGCGTGCATCAGCGAATACATCGACACCGCGACCAACCTGCTCAACGTCTTCCCCACCAACGGCGTCACCGACGCCATGACGTACCTGTTGTCGGGGGTGAAGATCGTGGCCTGCGGATTGTGGTCGAGCCTCGTCGGCCTGCGATCGATGCAGCCCGGCGGCGACTTCTGCACCACGCTCAATGCCGGCGAGCGTCGCATGGACACGCAGTACTTCGCGCTCGCCTCCAACTACACGCCGCTCCACCCGACGCTGGCGCGCCTCGCCGCCGACCGCCTGGTGGACAAGGTCTTCAAGGGAGTGGGGAACGACATGGTCGTCCCCACGCTCGGCGTCTTCGAGGAGAACGGCTCGCCGTACTTCCCCATCACGGCGCAGGTCACCTTCGATGCATCGGACGGGATCCCGCACACGGGGTTCTTCCAGTATCCGCGCACGACCGAACAGCTCACGAAGTGGCTCGCGACCTAGACGGCTGAGGCGAGGAAGGCATGGCGAGACTGTACGCGCTGCTGGTCGGAATCAACGAGTACCAGGCGGTGACCCCGCTGCACGGCTGCGTGTCCGATATCGGCGCCGTCGAGGCGCTGCTGCGTGAACGCGTCCACGCCGACACGCTCGATGTGGTGCGGCTGATCGACGGCGAGGCCACCCGCGCGCGCATCATCGACGGCTTTCGCTCGCACCTGAAACGCGCCGGCGCCGGCGACACCGCGCTCTTCTACTACTGCGGGCACGGCTCCGAGGAGGCATGCCCACCGGAGTGGCGGCACGTCGAGCCGAGCGGGAGGAACCAGACGCTCGTCCCGGTCGACGCACGGGTGGGCGACATCTTCGACCTGGCCGACAAGGAGCTCAACGCCCTCATCGGCGAGGTTGCATCTGGCGGGGCGCACGTGGTGACGATGTTCGACTCGTGCCATTCCGGTGGCGTGACCCGTGACGTCTCTGACCTGGCCAGCCCCGACGCCGGCGTGGCGCGCATGACCGCGGCCTCCAAGGGACGCGCACGCTCGCTCGCCGACTACCTCGAGGAGGCGCGCGTGCTCTACGACGCCGATCGCATCGCGACGCAGGGACCGCCCGCCCCGCGGCACGTCGCCGTCGCGGCCTGTCAGCATAACGAGACGGCCAAGGAGATCCCCACGCAGCCGCCGCGCCGCGGGGCGTTCACCTCGGCCTTCGAGGAGGCGGCGCGCGCGCTCGGGCCGTCGGCGACCTATCTCGACCTCGTCACGGCGCTGCGCATGAAGGTCCGCGACCGGGCGAAGGAGCAACTCCCCAGCCTCGACACCGTGGGCGGCGCCCGCGGCACCGACACCTTCCTCGGGGGACATGCGGGACGAAGCGACCTCACCGTCGACGCCGACGCATCCGGGCGGTGGTGGCTCTCGGCTGGCGCGATCGATGGCATCCCCGCCCCGGCGAGCGGCGCCGTCGTGGAGGTGTCGATCTATCCCCGCGGCGCCTTCGACCTCCCGGGGGTGACGCCGGCCCCCATCGCGCGCGCCACCGTCGACGCCGTACTCGAGGACCGGGCGCGATTGCAACTGACGGTCGGCGCTGCCGCGCTCGATCCCGCCGGAGCGTACCTCGGCGCCATTGCACGACTCGGCGTCACCCCCCTGCACGTGCGCGTCGACGGCACATCCAGCGACATGACCGACCGTGTGCGCGCGCAGCTGCAAGCTTCGGCCGTCTTCTTCAGCGTCGTCGAGCAGCCCTCGAGCACGCCGCTCGTGACGGTGCGCGTCGGCGGCGACGCCATCGAACTCGTGGGCGAGGATGGCATCGCACTCCCCGGGCTACGCTACCCGCTCACCGACGACGAACTCGGCTTCGTCGCCAGCGACTGCACCCATCTCGCGAAGTGGTACGGCCTGCGCGATCGCACCCCCGCCGGTTCGCGCTTCAACGGGGCCGTCGCCCTCGAACTGGTCCCGGTCGCCGCAAACGAGAAGCGTCCCCCCGAGGACCGGGCGCCGCATGCGCCACTCGGCGAGACCCTCCAACTGCGCTACGACGGCGCCGAGGCGCCGCGCGTGCAGATGCGCCTGCGCAATACGTCCGACACACGGCTGTACGTCGCCCTGCTCGACCTCGACGACGCCTACGGCTGCTCCACGCTCTTTGCCGACTGGATCCCGCCACGGTCGGTGGCCTACGCCGCGGGGGGGCGCGCCTTCCGGCTCAAGGTCATGGACTGGCGCGACCCGTCGGTGCGGGTTGTCACCGACTGGTTCAAGCTCTTCGCCGCGACCACGCAGTTCGACGCCGACCACCTGCAGCTGGCGGCGCTGGTGGGGCCGAGTGCGGTGCGGGTCCGGGCCGCGATCGCCGAGGATGACGACGAGGACGATTCAACGTGGGGGACGACGCGGCTGAAGGTCGAGATCACGCGGTAGCACCGCGGCGCGCGAGCATCACCCTCTCGCGCCTGCCCAGCCGACGCGTACTATCCAGCATCGTGAGACCACGTCACGCGCACGTTCGTCGCGCGACGGCCGCTCCCCCGCACCGTACGTTCCCCATGCGCCGACACGCGCTCGCCCTCGCCTCCCTGTGCATCACCCTGGCCGCGGCGGCGCCCGCGCTGCTCGCCCAGCCGCGCATCCCCACCGTCGACGACCTGCTGTCCCTCGAATCGGCCGGTGGGTCGCAGCTGTCTCCAGACGGCGCCTGGGTCGCATACACCGTGACCACCACCGACTGGAAGGCCGACGCCTTCGTGGGGCAGCTCTGGGTGGTGAACGTCGCCAGCGGCGAGCGCCGCCAGCTCACGCGGCATCCCAAGGGGATCAGCGGCGTGCAGTGGTCGCCCGACGGCACCTGGATTTCCTTCATCTCCTCGCGCGACGAGGACAAGCCGCAGCTCTTCGTCATGCGGCTCGACGGCGGCGAGCCGTTGCGGCTGACGAAGGCGGAGTCGGGGGTCGGGTCGTATCAGTGGTCACCCCGCGGCACGTCGATCGCCTTCACCTCCAGCGACGCCGAGTCCCCCGCCGCCAAGGCGCGCAAGGAACGCTACGCCCCGTTCGAAGTCGTACGCCGCGACTACACCTTTGCGCACCTCTACACGTTCAACGTCGCCGACGCACTGCAGGCGCCCCAGGCCGGGCGCGCCCGCACCGCCGGCACGCGGTACACCGTGCAAGCCTTTGCCTGGTCGCCTGACGAACGCCAGATCGCATTCGGCGCTACGATCAACCCCGACCTCGTGCAGGGGAAGACCGCCGACCTGTACGTCGTCACGCTCGCCACCGAACCCGGCGCCCCCGACGCCGTCCGCACGCTGGTCTCGCAGCCCGGCCCCGACAACGGCCCCGTCTGGTCGCCCGATGGCACGCAGGTCGCCTTCACCAGCTACATGGGGAAGGAGAGCTACTTCGCCTCCAACGCGCGCATCGCCGTCGTTCCTGCCGCTGGCGGGACGCCGGTGTCGCTCACCGACGCCTTCGATGAAAACCCGTCGCTCCTCGACTGGAAGAGCGGCGGCATCTGGTTTGCCGGGGCACAGCGCACCGCGACGCACCTCTTCCGCCTCGACCCCGTCACGCGCCGCATCACGCGCGTCTCCGCCCCCGACTCGGCCATGCTGGGCGCCGCCTCGCTCAACAAGGACGCGACCCGCGTGTCGTTCACGGTCAACTCGGCCACGGCGCTCCCCGAACTCGCCGTGAGCGACCTCGACACCTGGTCGCCCCGGGTGCTCACCGACATGACCCGACAGGTGCAAGGCTGGCGGCTCGCACGACGCCAGGTCATCTCGTGGAAGTCCAAGGACGGCGCGACCATCGAAGGGGTGCTCATCACGCCGTCCAACTTCGACCCGTCGAAGAAGTACCCGCTTCTCTGCGTGATCCACGGCGGCCCCACCGGGACCGACCGCCCCGCCCTCCCCGACGCCCGCTACTACCCGGTCGACCTCTGGGCCGAGCGCGGCGCGCTCGTGCTCAAGGTCAACTACCGCGGCAGTGCCGGCTATGGCGAGGCGTTCCGCAAGCTCAACGTTCGCAACCTCGGCGTCGGCGACGCGTGGGACGTCCTGAGCGGCGTCGACCACCTCATCGGCAAGGGCTGGGTCGATCCCGCCAAGGTCGCGTCGATGGGGTGGAGCCAAGGGGGGTACATCAGCGCCTTCCTCACCACCTCCACGACACGCTTCGCCGCCATCTCGGTCGGCGCGGGGATCTCCAACTGGGCCACCTACTACTACAACACCGACATCACCCCGTTCACCATCAACTACCTCGGTGACGACCCCGCCGACGATCCGGCCATCTACGCCAAGACGTCGCCGATGACCTACGTGAAGGGGGCAAGGACACCCACGCTCATCCAGCACGGCGAACTCGATCGGCGCGTCCCCATCGCCAACGCGTACGAGCTGCGGCAGGGGCTCGAGGATCGCGGGGTCCCGGTGGAGATGGTGGTATACAAGGGGTTCGGCCACGGCATTACCAAGCCCCGGAGCATGCGAGCGGTCATGGAGCACAACCTCGGCTGGTTCAACCACTACATCTTCGGCGACGCGGCCCCTGACCTGCGCTTGCTCGGGAAGTCCGGTTCGTGACAGATGCGAGCAGCGGATTGCGAGAGCGACGCAGACGGCGCAGGTTCTAGCGGTTCTTCCCACCAAACTCCGTTCATCGTCCGAGACTAGTAGACGGAGTAAAGGCGCTCGTCAGCTCTCGTCCCCCCCACCGAGCCGTCGCACGTCCCGCCCGGCCGCCCCCGCCGGTCGGCCGACTCAGTTCACGAGATGTCCCGCCGTTCGCACTCGACGACGTCCCTGACGATTTCGCGATGGCTCGCCGCGCTGGCGAGTGCCGCTGCTTTGGTGTCCGTCGCGACGCTCGCCGAGGCCCAGCAGCGGAGCTCGGGCGAGCCGTCACGCGCGCTGGCGACGACGTCCTACGTCCGCCGGGTCATCGACAGCGACGACGGCCTCCCCGACACGCAGATCAACGCGATCGCCCAGACCCCCGACGGCTACCTCTGGCTCGGGACGCGGCGCGGGGTCGTTCGCTACGACGGACTGTCGTTCAGGCTCTATTCGCCGGAGGAGGTCCCGGCGCTCCCCACAGGCTCGATCAACAGCCTGTCGGTCGACGCGGCCGGACGTCTCTGGATCGGAACGGCGCGTGGTCTGGTGGTCCGCGAGCGCGGCGTCTTTCGCCGCATCCCCGCGGCGGAGGTCCCAGCCACCAGCGTCTGGGAAGTGCTGGAAGACCGGCACGGCGGCCTCTGGGTCGCGGGGAGCTTTGGCCTGCTCCGCCGCGACAGCACACGCTTCGCCCCGGTCCCGGGCATCGACGCCTTCGTCTACTCCCTGCACGAAGACCCCGCCGGTCGCGTCTGGATGGCCGGGCGCGAGTTCCTCGGCTCGATCGCTTACGGTGAGACCGCGCCGACCGTCGTGCCGGCGACCGCGGGTGAGCGCTTCTTCGACGTCATCGGCGACGGCGCGGAGGGGATCTGGGTCGGCACGCGACGCGGCGCGTGGCACATCGACGTCCGCGATCCGCGCGCGGTCCGCGTCATCGAGCGGCTCGCGACCGGCGACCCCACCTTTGGCAACGAAGTCTGGACCCTCACCCGTACGCCAACGGGTGACCTCTGGATCGGCACGGAGCGCCTCGGCGTGCTGCGCTGGGACGGCCAGCACCTCACCTCATACGCGCAGGGTACCACCCCCGACCCCACGTGGTGGCTGTTGACCGACGCGCGGGGCCGCGTCTGGGCGGGAACCGCCGCCGGGATGCTGCGTTTCCAGCGCTCGGCCTTCACGACGTTCAACGAAGGCATGGCGCCCAGCAGCACCTGGTCGGTGCGTGGGGACGAGACCGGGACCGTGTGGGCCGCGGCGTCAGACGGGCGCGTCTTCTTTCTCGACGGCCAGCGCTGGATTCCCAGGCTTCCGTATGCGGGACGTAACCTCGCGTCGAGCACATGGCCCAGCGGCGACGGCGGGATGCTAGCGGTCTACGACGTGAACCGCGTGTATCGTCTCGATCGACAGGGGGCGCGTGATGTCACCCAGTCCCTCGGCCTGCGTGGGCTCTCGGTCCTGTCGATCTACCGGGACACCGACGGGTCGCACTGGGTCGCGACCGACTCCGGTGTCTACCATGCCGAAGGCGGCGTGGCCCGTCCGGCCAACCCCGCGTGGGGGCTCTCGCGCACCGAGCCGCCCCGCTTCATCCAGCGCGACGCGCTCGGGCGGCTCATCATCGGTCGCCCCTTCCTCACGATCATCGACAAGGGGGTCGCCACCCGGTACGACTCGACGCGGGGGCTGACGCATCACGACATCCTCGCCGTCCTCCCGGACAGCGACCGAATCTGGATGGCGACGGCCGACTCGGGACTGTACCTCCTGCGCCGTGACACCGTCGTGCGGGTCGGGCGCGCCGACCCGCGCCTGGGGCGCGAAGTCCTCGGTATCGCCAAGGACGACCTCGGCCACCTGTGGCTCACCTCGAGCTTCGGCCTGTACCGCGTCGATGCGAACGACCTGATGCGCTACGCCGACGACCCTCGCACGCGCGTGATGGTGCGCGGCTTCGACCGCGCCGACGGTCTCCCCACCACGGAGTTCAACGCCGACTACCAGAGCCAGCTCTACACCGATCCTGCCGGTGGCATCTGGCTCCCGACGTATGCCGGCGCCGTGCGCATCGACCCGCGCGCCGTCTCGCACGACACGCTGCCGCCGCAAGTGCACCTCGAGCGGCTGTCGGTCGACGGGACGGAGTACCCGGTCGATGCCGCCCTTCGTCTCTCCGCGCACCCGATCCGGGTGGAGCTGACCTTCGCCGCCACCAACGCCCTCGTCCCCTCGCGGGTGCGCGCCGAGTACCGGATGATCGGCGTGGACACGACGTGGCGCGACGCTGGCGTGAGGCGCACGCTATCGTTTGGGCCGCTGCGCGGCGGGGAGTACCGGTTCGAGGCGCGGGTGGCGGGGGAGGACGGCGACTGGAACCCCGTCGTCGCCAGCCTCGCGCTCGAGGTGCCGCTCTGGCCGTGGGAGTACCCCTGGTTCTACCCCGTCGTGCTCGCACTCGCCGTCGCCGCGACGGCGTTGGCGCTGCGGTTGCGCCTGCGGTCGGTGGAGCGCCGCGAGCAGGTGCTCGCCGCGCTGGTGGTCGAGCGAACGAAGGAGCTCGAGGCCGAGCGCGCATCGCTCGAGGCACGCGTGCAGGCGCGCACCGCCGACCTCGCCCGCGAGTTCGAGGAGCGCAAGCTCCTGGAGCAACGCCTCGTCACCGCGCAAAAGCTGGAGAGCATCGGCCGGCTCGCGGGCGGCGTGGCGCACGAGATCAACAACTCCATCACGGGCGTCCTGGGCTTCACCGAGCTGGCGCAACACGGCGCCAAGGGGAATGCCGAGCTGCAATCCGACCTGGATGAGGTCTGGAAGGCGGGCCGACGGGTCGCCGACATCACCCGCCAGCTGCTCGCCTTCGCCCGGCGCCAGCACACGCAGCCCATCGCCGTGCAACTCGACGTGCTTTTGGCGGCGTTGTCCCGTTCCCTGCAGCAGTCGGTTGGGGAGCGCGTGCAGGTATCGATCGACGACCCGGGCAAGATTCCGGCGGTGAGCGCCGATCCATCGCAGGTGGAGCAGCTCATCTTCAACCTGGTGCTCAACGCGCGCGATGCCATGCCGACTGGTGGGGCGGCCACCTTGCGGCTGCGCCACGTCACGCTCCCGGCCCTGCGCACCGTCGGCGACATGACGCTCGCCGCCGGTGACTACGTCACGCTCGAAGTGGGCGACACGGGTGTGGGAATGGACAGCGAGGTACGCGCCCGCCTCTTCGAGCCCTTCTTCACGACCAAGGAAGTGAACCGCGGTACCGGACTGGGCCTCGCCGTCTGCCACGGCATCGTGGCCCGCCACCGCGGCGCCATCGAGGTCGACAGCGCGCCGGACGCCGGGACGCGCATCACCGTCTGGCTCCCGGCGTGGCAGGGCGACAGCAGGCCGGCCGAGAACACCAGCGGACGACCGGTGGGAAGCGAGACGATCCTCCTGGTCGAGGACGAGACCGCGGTCCGTCAGGTCGCGAGCCGTGTCCTCACCCTGCTGGGATATCGTGTGATCGAAGCGGTCGATGGCGCCGCCGCCCTCTCGCTCGCCGAGAAGCACGCCGACGACATCGACGTCGTCGTCACCGACGTGATGATGCCGCACGTCTCCGGCCCGGAGTTGGTCCGGACGCTGCGCGAGCGCTTCCCGCGCCTCCCCGTCGTCTTCATGTCGGGCTACGCAGGACTCGATAGCGCCGCCCTGAGCGAGCTGGCGACACTCGGCCCGATGGTGGCCAAGCCGTTCGAACAGGACACCCTGGCGGCCGCGGTCCGGCGTGAACTGGACCGCCGCAAGACCCCCGCCGCCGCCAGGGCCGTCCCGGCCGAGCCCGCGGTGCCGGGACGGTATCGCCCCTAAGCCTCTACAGCGGGTGCGCCAAGGCGTGTTCGGGGGCGCGCGCCAGCGCGCGCCGTGCGGCAACGGCTACGGCTTCGGCTTCGGTTTCGGCAGGGCGGCGCGCTCGGCAGCCACGCGCTTCTCCAGCCCCGCGCGCGCCGTGGCTGCGTAGCGCTTGCACGCGGCCGGATCGCGGAGCGCGCTCGCGTCACCCGCCTCGCGCCGCGCCAGCCGCTCCCACAGCGCCGTCGCGCCGGGATGCGGCGTCACGAGCACGTCGCAGCGCACCGACTCCAACGCTGCAAAGCCGGCCGCGAAATCGGCGAGCCCGCTGGGGTAGGTGGTCGTGCGTGTGTAGTAGAAGTCGTCCGCGGAAAGCGCGCTCTGGCTGTCGCCGTACACGATTGCCCAGCACGCCCCTCCCTCGCACGACGTCCAGGTCCAGCTCGTCCCGCCGGGCGTGTGCCCCCCCGTGTGCATCGCCGTCAGGAGCAATGGCCCCACCTGCACGGTGTCGCCAGCGGGGAGCAGGCGCACACGCGCGACCCTGGCGATGGGCGGAATGGTGCCGTACTGCGGGTCGTCACGTCCCACGTCCCCCGTGCGCAGCACCGGAACGCTCGCCGCGCTCGCCACCACCTCGGCCCCCGACCACCGCTGCAGATCGGCGATCCCCCCTGCATGGTCGAAGTGCACGTGGGAGTTGACGATCACCCGGATGTCTTCCACCCGGAAACCGAGCGCCCGGATGCTGGCGGCGATTTGTTGCGCCGACTCGGGGAGCGCACCATCGACGAGCACGTGCCCCTGCGGCGACGTGACCAGCAGCGCGCTCAACCCATTCGTCCCCACGTAGTACGTGTTGCCGAAGAGCTTGAACGGCGCGTGTGGTGCGTTCCACTCCGCGCAGGAGGGGCAGTTGGGGGTGGGGGTGACGCTCTGGGCGCCGAGCGAAGCGCCCAAGATCGCCGTCGCCGCCACGAGAAGGACCGATGAGAATCGCATGATGCGAGCAGAGCGCGGGTGAATAGGACGACCGCCAGCACGTGACCCGCCAGCGCCGATCGCCAGTGAAACTACTGCGTGAAGCCGTACGCGTGATGTGCCAACCCTCGGCGACGTGGTGGGGTCAAACACTGCGGTCCCACTCACCTCATCGTCGCATGCTGCTGCGCACCTCCGCTCGCTTCGCCTTCTTCCTCCAGCTCACGTGCGCGGCGGTGGCGCAGGGGCAGGCACCCCCGGACCACATCCATGGCCGAGTCACCGACGACTCGTCTCGCGCGGTGGTGAGTGCCAGCGTCTTCGTCACCCGGGGGCCCGATCGAGCGCTCAAGCAAACGACTACCGACTCCTCAGGTCGCTACTCTCTCCTCTTCGAGGACGGGACCGGCGACTACCTCGTCGCCGTCACCGCGCCGGGGCTCAAGACGGCCCGCCGGCGCGTGCAACGCCAGGGGAGTGAACGTGAGCTCGTGGCCGACTTCGTCCTCGGACGCGACCTGGCACTGCTCGCCGCCGTGAAGGTCACGGCCACGCAGCCGGTGCGCGCGACCAACCGTGTCTCGCCATACAACCCCGAAACCGGGGCGTCGGAGAAGTGGAGTGACGGCGTGCAGGGACAGCTCCCGCCCACGGTGGCCGGGAACGTCAGCGCGATCGCCGGCACCATCCCGGGCGTCACGCTCGGCCCCAACGGCCCGGCGATCCTCGGCTCCGGCAGCGAGTCCAACCTCACGACGCTCAACGGGCTCTCGCTGGGCGGCGCCTCGCTCCCGCGCGCCGCCCGCACCGACACCCGCGTGACCGGCGCAACGTTCGATCCCACGCGCGGCGGCTTCTCGGGGGCCAACATCGACGTGCGGCTCGGGGCCGGCGACCGCATGTACCAGCAGCGGAACGCCTTCTTCACCTTCGACGCGCGGCCGCTGCAGTTCACCGATGCCATCGGGCGCGCGACGGGGGCGCAGGTTGGCTCATTCCGCGGAAGCGCCGGCGCCGACGGGGAACTCGTGCGCCAGACGCTCACCTACAACGTGGCCGTCGATTACTCGCGCACCGAGAGCGATCCCGCCACGCTGCTTGGCGCCACTCCCACGACATTGCGGCTGGCGGGCGTGAGCGCCGACTCGGTGGCCCGCCTCCTGTCCACCGCCACGACGCTCGGCATCCCCCTGGCCGGAGCCGGGATCCCGGGGGCCCGTACCTCCACCGCGCTCACCTGGCTGGCCCGCCTCGACGACATCCGCGACTCGCTGCGCACGCGCACAATCACCACGTACGCCGGGCTCACGACCGATGGAGCGCAAGGCTTCAGTACCCTCGGCACGCCCGCCGCTGCCAGCGAGCGGCGCGGCCGCACGCTCGGGCTGCAGCTGCAAGCGAACGACTATTTCGGTCCCGGCAGGCGGCGCCTCAACCAGGCCCGGCTCGGGTGGAACGCGGTGCGCACCGAGACCGACCCGTACCTCGCGCTGCCTGGCGCGCAGGTCCTCGTGCGATCGATCGATGGCAGCGACCGCGACGTGGCCACCTTGTCGTTAGGTGGCGGTGCCGGGATCGGCGGCACCGAGTCGCGATGGACCGTCGAGGGAGCCAACGAGACCCTATGGAACGCCCGCGGGCGCCGCCACACGTTCAAGGGACAGCTCTGGGGACGGATCGACGGGGTGCAACACACGGGCGGGGCCGACCTGCTGGGGCGCTATACGTTCAACTCCATCGCCGACCTCGCCGCCGGCAACCCCGCCAGCTACAACCGCACGCTGCGCCTGCCGGCGCGCGACGGAACCGTCTGGAACGCCGCGACGGCGCTCGCCCACCAGTGGTCCCCATCGCGCTTTTTCGGAGTGCTCTACGGCGCCCGGGTCGAGGCCAACGGCTTTGCGGGCGCCCCGGCGCGCAACCCGGCGCTGGAGCAGGCGCTCGGGGTGCGGTCGGCCCTCGCCCCCACGCGCGTGCACGTGAGCCCCCGCGTGGGCTTCTCCTGGACCTACAACCGCGACAAGGACAACGGGAACGGGAGCAGCAACAACAACGTCGGGCAATTCTATCGCAGCACCTCGGGCGTGCTGCGTGGCGGCATCGGCGAGTTCCGCGACCTGCTGCGCCCGGACCTCCTGGCCGACGCCTCCGCGCGCACCGGACTCCCCGGGGCAACCGAGGTGCTCTCCTGCGTGGGCACCGGCGTCCCGATGCCCGACTGGAACGGTTTCCTCACATCGCCTGACGCACTGCCCACCACCTGTACCGACGGCAGCGGCCCCCTCGCCGAGCGGGCACCGAGCGTCCTGCTCATCGACGAGGGATATGACGTCCCACGTTCGTGGCGGGCCTCGCTCGACTGGAACAGCAACATCGGGCCGTGGACCGTTCGGGTGGGGGCGCTGGGGTCGTACGACCTCGCGCAGCCCGGCACGGTCGACGCCAATTTCGCCGGCACGCAACGGTTTGTCCTCGACGAGGAAGGGGGACGTCCCGTCTTCGTGTCCACCGCGGCGATCGACGCCGCCAGCGGCGCGCTGTCGGCCGCCGAATCACGCCGCACGGCCGACTACGGGCGCGTCAGCATGCGCACCAGCGCCCTTCGCGGCTACGGCGGCCAGCTCACCTTCCAGGTCGCCCCCGACGTCTTCAAGATGCGGCGCGTGCCCGGCTCACCGTTCGTCTCCCTCGCCTACACGCTGCAGTCCACTCGTCGACAGTTCCGCGGATTCGACGGCGGCGGCTTTGGCGACCCGCGCGTGCGCGAATGGGGACCGAGCAACAGCGACGCCCGGCACGCCATGATCCTGCAGGGTGGGTTCACGACCAAGTGGACGGGGACGTTCACCCTCTTCGGGCGCGCGCAGTCCGGGCTCCCCTTCACCCCCATCGTGCAGGGCGACGTGAACGGTGACGGACGCGGGGGCGACCGCGCCTTCGTTCCCGACGCGGCCGCGGGTGGCGATGCCGCGACCGCCGCGCAGCTTCGAACCTTGCTCGAGGACGGCGCCGAGGCGGCCCGTCGCTGCGTACAGGCCTTCACCGGACGGGTCGCCAGCCGCAACGGTTGCCGCGGCCCCTGGACGGCCACACTCAACGCCCAGTGGCGCCCGCCGCTCCCCTCCACCTGGGGACGCCGGGTGCAGGCCACGCTCTACCTGCAGAACGTGCTGGGCGGCGTCGACCAGCTCGTGCACGGCGCCAATGGACTCCGGGGATGGGGAGCGCCGGGAACGCCCGATCCGGTCCTGCTGATCCCGCGCGGCTTTGACGCCACCGCGCGCCGCTTTCGCTACGACGTGAATCCGCGATTCGCCGACACGCGCGTGGCCAGCACCCTGGCTCGCTCCCCCTTCAGGCTCACGCTCGACTTCTCGATGCGCCTGTCCACCGACTACAACCTGCAGGAGTTGCGGCGCGCGCTCGAGCCGCTGCGCATCAATCGCCAGTGGTCGCGTCGATCGGCCGACTCGCTCGCGGCCTTCTACCTCAACAACACGTCCGACATCCACCGCGCCCTCCTGGCCGAGAGCGACTCGCTCTTCCTCAGCCAGCAGCAAGCGGCCGCGCTGCGCCGGATGGACTCGACCTACGTTGCGCAGGTGCGCGCCATCTTTGTGCCGCTGGGGCAGTTCCTCGCGCAGTTCGACAACGGCGAGGCAACCAAGGTCGCGCTCGACAGCGTGACGTCGGCGCGGAAGGCGTACTGGAAGGTCTTCTGGCGGCAGCCCGAGATCGCCGACTCGGTCATCACGCCAACGCAGCGCGCCCTCATGCCCATGCTGGAGAGCATGCTGCAGGTCCCAGCCCGGGAGCGGGAGCACTCGCAGTGGTTCTTCGGGCACCCCATCAAGTTCCGCGACGACAAGGTTGCGACTCGGTAGTCGTTTGGCGCGAGCCGCTGAGGGCGACTGACCGACGAGCCGGGGGGCGTTCGCGAGGGTGGAACCGCGACGCCCCCCTCGCCGTATGTGGCTGCGGACACTACCGGCGGCGGGGCCGTTCGTGGACGGCTGGTGTAGATCGCGGGGCGTGGCGGGGACGCGCGAGGTGGCAGGCCAGTGGTAGTTTGCAGCGCGCGCCTCTCCCCTCGGGTTGTTGGTACCCTCCCGCGGCGTCACGATCGGCACTGAGGCCTTCGACACTCTGCACCCTCGCTCGCATGTCCGCTCGTTTCCTTGATCGCGCCCGCGCCCGCCTTACCCTCGTCGGCCTGGTCGCCCTCGTGACCCTCGCCGGCTGTTCGACGGCCACCCGCACGACCCGCACCGACGGAATGGTGCACCTGACGGGTGACGCCGGGGCGCGTGCGCGCGCCCGCGCCGACAGCGCCCGCAATCCCTACACCGATGGCGACATCCACTTCATGTCGGGGATGATCAGCCACCACGCGCAGGCGATCGTGATGGCGCGCTGGGCCGAGCCCAATGGCGCCAGCCCCTCGGTGCGCACGCTTGCCGCCCGCATCACCAACGCGCAGCAGGACGAGATCGCCCTCATGCAGAACTGGCTCAAGGACCGCGCGCTCCCGGTCCCCGAAGCCAAGCCCATGCCCATGAAGATGAAGATGGACGGCGTGGATCATGAGATGCTCATGCCTGGCATGCTCTCCGACGCGCAGATGCAGGAGCTCGAGGCGGCACGCGGGCGCGACTTCGACCGCCTCTTCCTGACCTACATGATCCAGCACCACAAGGGCGCCGTGACGATGGTGCAGGAGCTCTTCGCCAAGGACGGCACCGCCCAGGATGAAACCGTCTTCAAGTTCGCCTCCGACGTCAACGTCGACCAATCCACCGAGATCGCCCGCATGGAGCGCATGCTCCTCATGCTGCGGCTCGAAGGCAAGTAGTGCGCGCATCGACGTCGCGGCGGCATCACCCGTGTCACCGGCAGCTGCAGCATCCGTTGGACCACTTCGCTCCCTACGAGGACTGATCATGGATCGTGCGCTTCACCCCCACCGCGCGATGGCGCGACCGGCCCGCGCCTTCCGCGCGTCGCTCGTTGCGGCTGTCGGCGTCCTTTCGCTCGCCGCCTGCTCCCGCCAGGCGTCGGTCGCCGCCCCATCGCCCCGTGTCGACCCGCGCGTCGGCCTCCGCGCCGGCCTCATGGACGCCGGCGAGGCGGTCTCCAACCTCAACGTCCTCTCGCGCACCGCGCCGCCCAAGGAGTTCCTCGGGCAGACCAATTCCGACCTGGCCTTCAGCGGCAAGTACGCCATCCAGGGCAACTACAACGGCTGGCAGGTGTGGGACATCTCCAACCCCGCAAAGCCGGTGCTCGTGCGGGGCTTCGTCTGCCCCGCCTCGCAGAGCGACGTCTCGGTCTACAAGAACCTGCTCTTCGTCTCGGGCGAAGGGATGACCGGGCGCCTCGACTGCGGCACGCAGGGCGTGCGCGAGGCCGTGAGCAGGGATCGCCTGCGCGGCATCCGCATCTTCGACATCACCGACATCGCCAACCCGAAGAACGTCGGCAACGTGCAGACGTGCCGTGGCTCGCATACGCACACGGTGGTCGAGGATCCGAAGGACAAGGAGAACATCTACATCTACGTGTCCGGCTCGGCCGGCGTGCGCCCCGACGCTGAGCTCCCCGGCTGCGTGCGCGAGAGCCCCGACAAGAATCCCAACTCGGCGCTCTTCCGCATCGAAGTCATCAAGGTCCCGCTCGCACACCCTGAGCAGGCCGCGATCGTGAGCAGCCCGCGCATCTTCGAAGACCTCACCGCCCCCAAGGGGCACGGCGCCGCTCCGGATGACAAGAAGCAAGCAGACGAGGCGCGCGCGAAGGGGATGTTCGTCGCCGATGTAGGCGGCGAATCGTTCGTCCTCCCGCCGCAGTTCACCAAGCCGATGCTCGACTCGATCGTGAAGGCGCGCGGCGGCAGCGGCGCCCCCACCGGCGCCGACAGCACGGCGCTGCGCAACGCGATCCCCAAGATGATCGCGCAGATGATGGGTGAGGGCGACGCCGCCCCCGGACGCCCGCGTCCGGGCCCGACGCAGTGCCACGACATCACCGTCTATCCCGCCCTCGGCCTCGCCGGCGGCGCCTGCGAAGGGTACGGCCTCCTCCTCGACATCCGCGACCCGGTCAACCCCAAGCGCATCGCCGCCGCGGCCGACTCCAACTTCGCCTACTGGCACTCGGCCACCTTCAACAACGACGGGACCAAGATCCTCTTCACCGACGAGTGGGGCGGTGGCGGTGGTCCCAAGTGCCGCGCCTCGGACCCCAAGGAGTGGGGGGCCAACGCCATCTTCACGCTCAACAACGGGAAGATGGAGTTCCAGAGCTACTACAAGCTCCCGGCCGCGCAGACCAAGGAAGAGAACTGCGTCGCCCACAACGGCTCGCTCATCCCGATCCCCGGGCGCGACGTGATGGTGCAGGCGTGGTACCAGGGCGGGATCTCGGTCTTCGACTTCACCGATCCCAAGAACGCCAAGGAGATCGCCTTCTTCGACCGCGGCCCGGCCGATTCGCTGCGCATGGCGATGGGCGGTTCGTGGTCGGTGTACTGGTACAACGGCGCCATCGTGAGCTCCGAGATCGCCCGCGGCCTCGACGTCATGGAGCTGACGCCGAGCGCCTTTGTCTCGCAGAACGAGATCGACGCGGCCAAGACCGTGCACTGGGACTACCTCAACGCGCAGGGGCAGCCCAAGATCGTCTGGCCGCCGAGCTTCGCCCTGGCCCGCGCGTACGTGGATCAGCTCGAGCGCAACAAGTGCCTCTCCGCCAGCCGCATCGCCAGCGTGCGTCAGGCGCTGTCGACCGCCGAGAAGGGCTCGGGCGGCGCGCGCAACACCGCGCTCTCCACGCTCTCGTCGCAGCTCGCTGGTGAAGCGAGCAGCTCGTGCGACAGCGGGCGCGTGCAGAAGCTGTCGCAGGCCGTGAAGGACCTCGCCGTCACCAGCTAGCCCCCGTTTTCTTCGCGGCTTCGCGGCTTCGCGTGAGCCGCCCTTGCTTCAGGCCTCACGCGAAGCCGCGAAGGCACGAAGGAGGACTGCGAGTGACAAGCGACGGCCCGGGTGCTCACGCGCCCGGGCCGTCTGCCATTCGATGGCGGCTGCTATCCCCGCGGGCGTGGTGCTCGGTTGTAGCCGGCGGGCTCGAACGGGGCGAGCTTCTCCAGCCACAACGCCTCGAGCGCCGCCACGTCGTCGCGCTGGTCCACATCCGCCGTCTCCGGGACGGGGAGCGTATCGACGACCTCGAAGGCAAACTGGTCGGCGCCCAGAGCGTTCCAGTCGCCCTGCAGCACCTTGTTGGGATGCCCGCCCAGCTTGAGCTGCGCGCGATGGCGGTTGACGAGCGCCGCGATGTCGACGCCGGCGAAGAGGAAGCACTTGCCGTTCGCCAGGTTCTTGGCGAGGGCCACGCCGGCGGTGCGCGGCGTTTCCTTGTACTGGCGCGTCAGCGCCTTGCGATCGAGGGTCACGAGCGGGAGGCAGTAGGAGAATCGGCATGTCGCGCGCGCCGAAGTCGGTATCTTGGGGACGCGCACCGTTTGGCGCCAACCCGACACGTCACCGTCGCCCGCCCAGCCCCGCCATGAGCCATCTCCCCATCCACGCCCCCAACCTCCCCAATCCCGTCGGCCCGTACTCGCCGGCGATGGCCTTCGAGCGCCTCATCTTCGTCTCGGGGCAGGGCGCGGTCGATCCCGCCACCGGCCAGCTCTCCGGCCCCGACGCCACCAGCCAGACGGAGCAGTGCCTGCGGAACGTGCAGGCCATCTTGCAGGCCGCCGGCTCTGACCTGCAGTACGTGCTGCGCTGCGGCGTCTTTCTCGTCGACATGGACGAGTTCAAGGAGATGAACGCCGTGTATGGGCGCATGTTCGGCGACCACCGCCCGGCCCGGACCACGGTCGAGGTGTCGAAGCTCCCGCGCGAAGGGTTGCGGGTGGAGATCGACTGCGTCGCCTACCGCCCCTAACGACCCGCGCGCTCCTCCCCTCCCGATGACCACTTCGCTCACGCACTGGGCCGGTGCCCTCTCCTCGGCCTGGGGAATCGACGCAACGCTCGACGCGCTCGCCGGCGAGTACGACCTCAACCTGCGCGCCACCGCCACCGACGGGCGCCGCTTCATCCTCAAGGTCATGCGCCCCGGCTGCGACGAGGGGTTCGTCGACCTGCTGTGCCGCGCGCACGCGCACATCCAGTCGCGCGACCCCAGCGTCCCGGTCCCCGCCGTCATCCCCGCGCGCGACGGACGCCTGCACTGCACCGTGCGCGATGCGGACGGGAACGAGCGCATCCTCTGGTTGCTGGCGATGCTCGAGGGCGAGCTCTACGCACGAACGACGTATCGCCCGCTCGCCCTGCTGCGCGACTTTGGCGCCGCGGTCGCACGCATGCACCGCGCGCTCGCCGACTTCGCGCACCCCGGGCTCCAGCGCGACTTCAAGTGGGACCTGACGCGCGCCGACTGGGTCATGCATCACGTCGACGAGATCGCCGATCACGCCCGGCAAGAGCTGGTGGCCACCGCGTGGCTGCGCTACGACGGCATCAAGCGGGCGCTGCTCGCCCAGCCCGTCGCGGTGCTGCATAACGACCTGAACGACTGGAACGTCCTCGTTGCGCGCGACGAGCGGGGCCTCCCGCGCCTCGCCGGCCTCATCGACTTCGGCGACATCGTCGCGGGCCCCGTCGTGGCCGACATCGCCATCGCCGGCGCGTATCTCGTACTCGACCATCCGCAGCCGGAGCGCGCCTTCGCCGCCTTCGTCGCCGGCTATCACGCGGTCTCCCCCCTCAGCGCGCGCCAGCTCGACCTGCTCTGGCCGCTCCTCCTCATGCGGCTGGCGGTGAGCGTCACCAACTCGGCGCAGATGAAGCGCGAGCGCCCCGATGATCCATACGTCGTGATCTCCGAGGCACCGGCCTGGCGCTTTCTCGAACGTGCCGCCACTATCGCCGACGAGCAGGTGAGCGCGCGATTGCGTTCAGCGTGCGGGTTCCCGGCGAGCGACACCGCCGCGCGTGTGCTGCCGTGGCTCGATGCGCAGCGCGGGAGCTTTGCGCCGGTCATGGGGATCGACCTCGCGACGATTCCCGCGGGGTCCATTTCCATCGCCACGAGCCTCGCCCCGCGCGACCCGACGGCGATGACACAGGCCGAGGCGCGCACGTTAGGCGCCGCGGCCGGCGTCGGGCCGGCGTGGGTGGGGAGCTATGGCGAGCCGCGAGCGGTGTACACCGCTCCCGCCTTTCGAAAGGGACCGCACACCATCTCCGACCGGCGCAGCGTGCACCTAGGCGTCGACATCTTTCTCCCCGCGGGGAGCCCGGTCTACGCCCCGCTCGACGCCGTGGTCGAGACCGTGGAGTTCCGCGAGGCAACGCTCGACTACGGCGGCATGGTGATCCTGCGGCACGCGACGCCAGACGGCGCCCCGTTCTGGACGCTCTACGGTCATCTGTCGCGTGCGAGTGCCGAGGCACTGCGCGCCGGGCAGCCCATCGCCCGCGGTGAGCGCTTCGCAGGGTTAGGGATTCCGGAGGAGAATGGCGGGTGGGACCCGCACCTCCATTTCCAGTTGGCGATGACCACCCGCGGAATGGAGCGCGATTGGCCCGGCGTGGCCGATCCCGACGACCTGGCGATGTGGGGCGCCATCTGCCCCAACCCAGCCGCGCTTCTCAACCTTCCGAACGAGCGCGTCGCCTATCGTCCGCTGGACGAGGAACACATCCGGCACGAACGGGGCGCACACTTCGCCAGCAACCTCAAGCTCAGCTACCGTGAGCCGCTCCTCTTCGTGCGCGGGTGGAAGCACTACCTGTTCGACGAATGGGGGCGCGTGCACCTCGATGCGTACAACAACGTGCCGCACGTGGGGCACGCGCACCCACGACTGGTCGCCATCGCCGCCGACCAGCTGGCCCGCATGAACTCCAACACGCGCTACCTGCACCCCGCACAGGTGGAGTTCGCCGAGACGTTGCTGGCACACATGCCGCCGCACCTGACGCACGTCTTCTTCGTAAACTCCGGAAGCGAGGGGAACGAGCTGGCGTTGCGGCTGGCGAGGACGCACACCGGGGGGAAGGACATGGTCACCCCCGACCACGGCTACCACGGCAACACCACCGGCGCCTACGACCTGTCGGCATACAAGTTCAACAAACCGAACGGCGGCGGGTGCCCGGAGTGGGTGCAACTCGTCCCGGTCGCCGACACGTATCGCGGCGAACATCGCGGCGCCGACGCCGCCGATGGGTATGCGGCTCATGTCGACGAGGCCATCGCACGCATACACGCGCGCGGCGGACGACTCGCCGGCTTCATCGCCGAGACGTTCCCCAGCGTGGGCGGGCAGATCATCCCGCCGGTTGGCTACCTGCAGGGCGTGTACGACCGCATCCGCGCCGCCGGCGGGGTCTGCATCGCCGACGAAGTCCAGACCGGGCTGGGACGACTCGGCGACTACTTCTGGGGGTTCGAACAGCAGCAGGTGGCCCCCGACATCGTTGTGTTAGGCAAGCCGCTGGGCAACGGCCACCCGATGGGGGCGGTGGTCACCACCGCCGAGATCGCGCGTTCGTTCGACAACGGGATCGAGTTCTTCTCCACCTTTGGCGGGAGCACGCTGTCGTGTCGCGTGGGGACCGAGGTGCTGCGCATCGTCAAGGACGAGGGACTGCGGGAGAATGCCCGCACCGTCGGGAATCACCTCATGGACTCCCTCCGCGAGCTGCAGACGCGCCATGCGTGCATCGGCGACGTGCGCGGCATCGGACTGTTTGTGGGTGTCGACCTGGTCACCGATCGCGACACACGCGCGCCGGCAACAGCGCTGGCCAGCTACGTCGTCAATCGGCTGCGCGAGGAGCGCATCCTCATCGGGACCGAGGGGCCGGCCGACAACGTCCTCAAGATCCGGCCGCCGCTCACCGTGGGACGTGCGACGTGGAGTGGCTGGTGGCGGTACTGGGGAGGGTGATCGGGGAGCTGAGCGGGTAGGCCCGGTTGCGGCGCCCGCTCGGCCCGCGACGTCAGACGTCGTGTGGGGCGCGGGGAAGGGCTTGTCTCACACGAAGACGCGAAGGCGCGAAGACGTGGTGGCCGTTCACCACGCGTTTGATCCCTTCCTTGAAGGTCGCGGCGCCGAAGTTGATGAGAAGACCTAGGCGAAGGTCCAGGAGTCGGAGGTAGGTCAGCAGCTGCTTCAGGTGCACGGGGGCGGTGCGCTCGATGGACTTGAGCTCCACGACACAACACCCGTCGATCAACAGGTCAACGCGGAACCCCTCGTCGAAGTGCAGCCCGTGAAAGTCGAACGAGATCGTCTTGTGTCGTTCGACTCGAAGTCCGCGCTGCTCCAGCATGCGCGCGAGTACGGTCTCGTACACCGACTCGAGCAGTCCCGGCCCCAGCTCCCGGTGCAGGTGGTACGCCGCATCGACCACCACCGCGGCCACGTGTTCCACACGGCTCTCGGAGTCTCGCGCCTCCCCCACACCACGCATCCCGTCTCCCACCATTGTCACACCTCCCCCCTACGCCCCGAATTTCTTCGCGACTTCGCGGCTTCGCGTGAGACGCCGTTGTCGTTTGAGCTCACGCGAAGCCGCGAAGACGCCAAGGAACTCCCGTCGGCCCGCTGCGCGCGAACTCGTTCTGAAGTGTCTCCGCGCTCCCGCGAAGAAGTGAACCCAATTCACTGCAGACCGGTCCAAAAACGGCAGCGAGGGCGCCCTCCATCGAGAGCGCCCTCGCTGCCTGCATCTGACCACGCCCGTCAGGCGTGACTCGCGTAGATCGTCTGCCCCTTGGTGTACGGCTCGCACGGATCAAAACGCCCCGGCGTCTCCTGGTACCGCAGCACCTTGGTCATCCCCACTTCCGACGTGAAGAAGCCGAGCAGCGTCAGCTCCTTGATCATGCGGAAGTAGTGGTTGGGCTGGTCGCCCTTCTTCTTGTCCTGGTACGCCTTGGCGTCCTTGTCGAGCTGCGTGAGCAGCGACAGCCGCTCCTCGGGCGACGCCTGCATGAAGCCGTGACCGTGCGCCTTGGTGCACGCGTCGTTCAGCGTCGTCATCCCGGCCTTGAAGATGTCCTGGTCTTCCTTGGTGTAGCAGTCCTGCACCATCACGCCAATGAATCGCCCGGTCTTGGCGTCCTTCGCCCCGGGGGTGCTCGTCGCCGGGAGGATCGTCTCGGCGATCTCGTCGAGGTAGGCGACTTCTTCGGCGGTGAACATCGTCAGCGGCGGCTCGGGCGTCGGCGCAGGGGCCGCAGCGGCAACCGCGGTATCGCCCTTGGCCGCCGGCTCCTTGCTGCACGCGGCGAGCAGCGACGTGCCGCCAATGAAGGCGGCGCCGCCCAGCATCGCGCTCACGCGGCGAATCGCTTCGCGTCGGTCAATCACGAACTGCGGCGTCATCTCGTCAGGCATGGTCTCGTATCCGGAAGTGTCCGTGGGCTGGCGTTAGGCTGGACGCGTTACAGCTCGCGCTTCTTGAGCGCTTCGACGGCGAAATCGGCCGCGCGCGCCGTGAGTGCCATGTACGTGAGCGACGGATTCACGCAGGCCGCCGAGGTCATGCACGCGCCGTCGGTGACGAACACGTTGGGCGCATCCCACACCTGGTTGTACTTGTTGAGCACCGAGTTCTTGGCATCGGTCCCCATGCGCGCCGTCCCCATCTCGTGGATCCCCATGCCGGGGAAGTAGCCGCCGTCGTAGGTGCGGACGTTCTTCACGCCGCTCGCCTCGAGCATCTCGGCCATGTCCTTCGTCATGTCCTTGCGCATCTTGAGCTCGTTTTCGCCGATGGCGCAATCGATCTTGAGCACCGGCAGCCCCCATTTGTCCTTCTTCTCGGGGTCGAGCGTGATCTTGTTCGCATGGTTCGGCAGCATCTCGCCGAACGCCGTCGCCCCGATGGTCCACTGCCCGGGCTGCGCCATCGCGTCCTTGAACTGCGCCCCCACGCCCAGCTCCGCCACCGCACGATCCCATCCCTCGCGGCTCGCGCTCCCCTGGTAGCCAAAGCCACGCAGGTAGCCACGCTTGTCCTTGCCGATGTTCTGGAAGCGCGGGATGTAGAAGCCGGTGGGGCGGCGCCCGTAGTAGTACTTGTCCTCGAGCCCTTCGAGGTCACCCGACGCCCCCAACCGGAAGTGGTGGTCCATCAGGTTGTTGCCTAACTCGCCAGAGCTGGAGCCGAGCCCGGCCGGCCAGATGTCGGTGGCCGAACGCATCAGCAGCCAGGTCGAGTTGAGCGACGAGGCGCACAGGAAGACGATCTTCGACGTGTAGTCGACGGTCTGGTTGTTGGTCGCGTCGAGCACGCGAACGCCCTTGGCCCGCTTGGCGTCCTTGTCGTAGATGACTTCCGTGACGATGGACCAGGGCTTGAGCGTGAGCTTCCCGGTCGCCACTGCCGCCGGCAGCGTGGACGACTGCGTGCTGAAGTAGCCGCCGTACGGGCAGCCTAACCAGCAGGCGTTGCGGAGCTGGCACTGGTTGCGCCCCGGGAGCGGCTGCGTGAGGTTGGCCACGCGCCCGGGGATGAGGCGACGCGTCCCGCCAAACTGGCTCTTGAGCTTCGCCGCCACCTGCTCCTCACCGCAGTTGAGCGGGAAGGCCGGCTGGAACTGACCGTCGGGAAGCACCTCGAGCCCTTCGTTGGAGCCGGCGATCCCGGCGAACTTCTCCACGTAGTCGTACCACGGGGCGATGTCGGCGTAGCGAATCGGCCAGTCGGTCGCGATCCCGTCCTTCACGTTGGCGGTGAAGTCGATGTCGCTGAAGCGGTAGCTCTGCCGCCCCCACATGAGCGACCGCCCGCCCACGTGGTAGCCGCGATACCAGTCGAAGCGTTTGACCTCGGTGTACGGCGACTCCTCGTCCTTTTCCCAGTAATCGAGGTTGGTCTCGTTGAGCGGGTAGTCGCGCTTGAGCACGGGGTAGTGCGCGATCATCTCCTGCGTGCGCCGGCCGCGATGGGGATACTCCCACGACCCCTTGCGGGCGTTCACGTAGTCCTTGACGTGCTCGATGTTGCGCCCACGCTCGAGCAGGAGGACGCGGAGCCCCTTTTCGGTCAGCTCCTTGGCGGCCCATCCGCCGGCGATGCCTGAGCCGACGACGATCGCATCGTACTGCGTCTCTTGCACTCCATCCTCCTTAGTACTGGAAACGGTGCCACCCCGAGGACTACCACGCGCGCGCGAGGTCCGATTCCCGCACGCCGGAGGCGACAAGTCGGCCGATAATATGTGGCCCGAACCGCACGTTGGCGATGCGCCACCGCCCGCATTCCTGATCCCCCGCGCCCTTCCTCGTTCGCGGCTTCGCGGCTTCGCGTGAGGAGAGCGTTCGTTTCACGCCATGGCGCGAAGTGGGACAGCGTTCACTCCCTCAGAGCGCACGGCGGTTCATCTCCTCCACCGCAAACGCCGACGCCCGCGCCGTCAACGCCATGTAGGTCAGCGACGGGTTCTGGCAGGCCGTCGAAGCCATGCAACTCCCGTCGGTCACGAACACGTTCGGCGCGTCCCAGACCTGGTTGTTCCGGTTGAGCACGGAGTTCTTCGGGCTCGTCCCCATCCGCGCCGTCCCCATCTCGTGGATCCCCATCCCGGGGAAGTACTCGTCGTCGAAGGTCGCCACGTCCTTCACACCGCACGCCTCGAGCATCTCGGCCATGTCGGCGGCCATGTCCTTTCGCATCAGCCGCTCGTTCTCACCGATGGCGCAGTCGATCCGCAGGACCGGGAGCCCCCACTTGTCCTGCTTTTCTGGATCGAGCGTCACCCGGTTGGCGTGGTTCGGGAGCATCTCGCCAAAGGCGGTCCCGCCGATGGTCCACCGGCCGGGCTCGGCCGCCCGGTCCTTGAATCCGCCGCCCACCCCCAGTTCGGCGACCGCTCGAGCCCACCCCTCACGCCCTGCCCCCCCTTCGTACCCGAATCCCCGCAGATACGGCCGCTTGTCCCCCCCAAGATTGCGATACCGCGGGATGTAAGATGGGTTGGGGCGCCGCCCGAAGACGTACTGGTCCTCCAATCCGTCGATCCGCCCCGACGCCCCCACCCGAAAGTGATGGTCCATCAGGTTGTGCCCCAGCTCCCCGGAGCTGCTCCCCAACCCGCCGGGCCAAACGTCGGTCGCTGAACGCAGCAGCAACCAGGTGGAATTGAGCGTCGAGGCGCAGAGGAAGACGACGCGGGCCGAGTAGTCGGTGACCTCCCGGGTCAGCGCATCCATCACGCGCACCCCGGTCGCCCGCTTCCGATCCGCGTCGTAGAGCACCTCGCTGGCGATCGCGAACGGCTTGAGCGTGAGCCGCCCCGTCGCCATGGCCGCGGGGAGCGTCGCCGACTGCGTGCTGAAGTAGGCACCGTACGGGCAGCCTAACCAGCAGGCATCGCGATACTGACACGGCGAACGCCCGTGCAGCGCCTGGGTCAGGTTGGCGGTGCGGCTGGAGATGAGCCGCCGCCTGCCGTCATACAGCCCCCGCAGTCGTTCGGCCACGACTTGCTCGGCGCAATTGAGCGCCATCGCCGGCTGAAAATCGCCATCGGGAAGCTGCGGCAGCCCTTCGAGCGAGCCGGCGATCCCGGCAAACCTCTCGGCGTGGCTGTACCACGGCGCAATCTCGGCGTATCGAATTGGCCAGTCGGTCCCGACGCCATCGCGTGCGTTCGCCTCGAAGTCGATGTCGCTCAGGCGAAAGCTGCAGCGCCCCCACATGAGCGATCGCCCCCCTACCTGGTAGCCGCGATACCAATCGAAGCGCCTCGTCTCGGTGTACGGCGAGTCCTCATCGGAGGCCCACCAGTCGAGATTCTTCTCGTTGAGCGGAAAGTCGCGCTTGAGCACCGGGTATCGCCGGATCATCGCCTGCGTGCGCCCGCCGCGATGCGGATACTCCCACGGCGCCTTTCGTGTGTTGACGTAGTCTGCGATGTGCTCGACGTTCCTGCCGCGCTCCAACAGGAGCACCTGGAGACCGCGCTCGGAGAGCTCCTTGGCGGCCCATCCACCGGATATCCCGGACCCCACCACGATGGCGTCGAACGAAGTCGATGGCACGATGTACTCCCGATGCGTCAGTGACGAAGGACGTACTACTTCGCCCGTCCCACGTCCCTCGGCAAGATGGGAGGCTGCTAGGCTTCACCGGCTCCTGCCATTCGGGTCGATTCGCTGATGCCATCCCAGGAGACACCAGCGTCTGGCCGCGGACTCATCCCGTGGTCGACGTCGCCCGCGGCCGCCATCACCTATCGTCTGGCGCTGGTGGCGACGGTCACCGCCGCCGTGTTCGAGGCCTTCCTGCTCGGGCAGCCGGGGATGGTCACCGGCGATCACGTCATCATCGGGGCGCTGATCGCGGGGATGCTGATCGCGACCGTCCTGGCGCGGTTCGGCAAGACGTACTTCGCCAGCGGGACGGTGATCGGGACGCTCTGGCTCTGCGCCATGTTTGCGATCGGGGTGCACGGCATCCGCGCCGCGGCGCTCCCATCGCTCGTGATGGCGACCGTGCTCATGGCGTTGTGGGGTGGGGCCGCCCTCGCGGTCGCGCTGCTGGGGCTCACCTGCCTGCTGCTGCTCGCCACCGGCGGGGCGTTCGGACCGATCCTCCCCCCGCCCGCCCCCACCGACCCCACCGTCGATACGATTGTCGTCCTCGGACAGTTTGTCTTCCTTGCCGTCCTGATCGCCTTCCTCTCGCGCGCCCTGCGCGACGTGCGCGACCAGTTTCGCGTGCGCGAACAACGCCTCGTCTCGGCCACGCAGGCACTGGCGGTGTCGCGCACGGCGCTCGAGGAAACCGAAAGTCGCTACGCCGAGCTGGTGCGCGCCCTCCCCGACCTCGTGATGGTGCTCGACGAGCACGGCCGCTTTCTCGAGGTCAATGATGCCTCGCGTGACCTCTTCGGCTTCCCGGCCGCGACGTTCACCGGGCGAAAGCTGGGCGACATGGGGATCCTCGCCCCGCAGGATCTCGGCACCTCGTACGCAATGTTGTCGCGCGCCCTCGAGGGCGAAACGATCCCGGCCTTCACGGTGTCGACGCGGCAGGTCGACGGCGCGACGCGCTGGGTGGAGGTCACGGGGCGTCGATTGGTGCGCGCCACGGGCGAGCGTCGGGTCCTCGTGATCCTTCGCGACGTGAGCGAGCGGGTGCGAAGCCAGCAGGAACTCGTGCGCCGCGCCGCCCTCTGGCGCCGCGCGAGCCGCATTGCCCAGTTAGGGGCGTGGGAGATCGACCTCGACACCGGAGTCGTCACGTGGGACGACGAAGTGCGGCGCCTGCACGACGTCCCCCCCTCCTTCGTCCCCGACGTCGGCTCGGCCATCCGATTCTACGCCCCCGAAGCACGTCCCGCGATCCAGCACGCCTTCGACACGCTCGTCGCCGCCGGGACCAGCTTCTCCCTCGAACTCCCCCTCGTGACGGCGACCGGGCGCCGCCTCTTCGTGCGGGCCCAGGGCGAAGCGGAGGAACGCGACGGGAAGGTCGTGAAGGTCTTCGGCATCTTCCACGACATCACCGCCCTGCACGATGCCACCGAGCGACTGCGCGAAACCGCCAAGCTCGAGGGGCTCGGACGGCTGGCGGGGGGCGTCGCGCACGACTTCAACAACCTGCTCACCGCCATCCTCGGCTACGCCGAGGAGGTGCAAGGGATGCTCGCCCCGGGGACGCCAGCCCTCGACGACGTCATCGAGATCCGCCGCGCCGGCGAGCGCGCGCGCGAGCTCACCATGCAGCTCCTGGCCTTCGCCCGCCGGCAGGTGGTCGTCCCGCGCATCTTCGACGTGGCCGCACAGCTGCGGGCCGTGCAGCGATTCCTCGAGCGCGTGGTGGGAGAAGATGTCGCACTCCGCGTCGACGCCCCGGAGGGAACGGGCGCGGTGTGCATGGACCCCGTGCAGTTTGAACAGCTCCTGCTCAACCTCGCCGTCAACGCCCGCGACGCCATGCCCGGAGGTGGTGCACTCACCATCCGGACTTCACACGTCACGCTCACCGGTGACGAAGCCGCCGCCTGCGGCCTCGAGTCTGCCGACTGCGTGCAGGTCGAGGTCGAGGACACCGGTTCAGGGATGACCACCGAAGTCTTGCAGCGCGTCTTCGAGCCGTTCTTCACGACCAAGGAACTGGGCTACGGAACCGGCCTGGGCTTGGCGACCGTGTACGGGTTGGTGCGACAAGCGGGTGGGCATATCGCGGTGCGCAGCACCCTGGGTGAGGGGACCACCTTCACCGTTCGCCTCCCTCGTGTCGCCGACGCGGCCCCCACGCCGGTCGCCTCGAACCGTGGCGAGGCCATCGGCGGCCCTGAGACTATCCTGCTCGTCGAAGACGACGATGGCGTGCGCACTTTCTCCGAACGCGTCCTGCGACAGTCGGGCTATAATGTGCGCGTCGCGCGCTCCGGCGTGGAGGCGGAGACGCTCGCATCGTCGATGGATGCCGCCCCCGACCTCCTCTTCAGCGACGTGATCATGCCCGGCATGAGCGGCCCGCAGCTCGCCGAACAGCTTCAGCGGCGATGGCCTGCCTTGCGGACCCTCTTCGCCTCCGGCTACACCGAGGATCGCCTCGACACCTCCCGGCTCGACGGCGCGACCACATTCCTGGCCAAGCCCTACGGGCGCCAGCAACTCCTCGACACCGTCCGCAGCGTGCTCGATGCAGCGAAAGGAGCGGCTCCCTAGCGAAATGAAGCGCGGGGACGACTCATGGGCCGTCCCCGCGCGCGTGCTGACGCAATCGAGTGGTCTCGTCCGATCAGGACGCGAACAGCCGCAGGTCCGTCCCCACCGCATCCGAGATGTCCATGCACGCCTGCAACTCCGGGTGCCGCACGACCACGTAGCCATCGCTGACGAGCGTGAGGATCCAGTTGCGTCGCTCCGCCCCCACCGGGAGCAGGTCCATGTGCACGATGTGCTCGCCGTAGCGCTGCAGGAGGTGCTGCAATCCTTCGATGCGGTTGATGCGCCCCTGCCCCTCGGCCCGCTTGAAGATGTTGCAGACGTTGTACTTGCGAACTGTCGACTGCGAGAACGTGCCGTTGAGCTCCGCTTCGGCGTAGCCCATGTAGAGGTCGATGTCTCCCACGTAGTTCATGAGGTCGACCGTGTGCGCACCGGCCGGCCGCGCCGCGATCTCACCGAACACCGCCTCGCCCTTGGGCGTCCAGAAGAACTCCATGTGCGTGAAGCCGGTCTGGAACCCCATCGCCTTGAGCACCTCGTGGCCTAACGCGACCCCCGAGGCGACCGGTGTCGGTGTCATGTCACGCAGCGCCAGCGTCTGCGGCGAGATCCACTCGGTGCTGCGCGCGACGAGCGGATTGGGGCGATAGAAGCAGACGTTTTCGTACTGCACCTCGCCCTTGATGCAGATCGTGTCGTACGTGTACTCGTCGCCCTCGATGAACTCCTCGACGTTGACCTCGTCGTAGGTCGTCACCTTCGCCAGCTCCGCCTCGAGCTCGGCCATGGAGCCGGCGCGGAACGTATCCATCGACCCGGCGCCCGCGATCGGCTTCACGATGATCGGAAAGCCGATCTGCTCCGCTGCCGCCTTCACCTCGGCGATGGATCGCGCCGAGGCGTGGCGCGCGGTGCGAAGGCCAGCCTTCGTGATGACCTGCTTCATCAGGTCCTTGTTGCGGAAGATCGTCGCCTGCTCGACCCCCTGCCCGGCGACGCCTAACGCCTCGCGCAACTTGGCCGCCAGCAGCACGCCGGGCTCCCACATGCAGACCACGCGATCGATCGAGTGCGACCCCACCGACTGCACCACCTGCCGAACGATCGCCTCTTCATCGGTGAAGTTGGGGACCTGCAGGTACCCCGACAGGTGCTCCTTGGTCAGCGGGGGAAGCGCATCGTACGGCACGTCGCTCAGCCCGTAGACCTTCGCGCCATGCACCGACAGCGCCCGGCAGAAGTAGGGCATCTCGCCCGGGTAGCCCGGGGCCAGCATGATCACATTCATCGCAACGGAAGTCGGGGAGACGGGGAGACGAACGGGCTGTCCCGGCGAACGCGGGGAACGCCGTGTCGCGAGGAGCCCCTTCGTCGTGGGCTGACTGGACTAACTACTGATTCCGTGCCGGACGCGCAATCCGGGGCGCCCAGTGCCGCTATCCGAGCTCCACCTTGATCGTGCTGATCACCGTCAGCACGGCCCGTTGTACCACGGCGGTCTCGGGGTGTCGGACAATGACCCACCCGTCCCCCTCGTAGCTCACCGACGGCTGCCCTCCCACCTGCGGCGTCCTGGCCGCAACGATGAGGGGGCCGAGCGCACGGTTGACCTCGTCGACGCCATGCACCGCCGCAATGCGACCTTGCCCCTGCCCCCGCAGGAACGCCGCCCCCGCCGCGTACTTGCGCTCGGGCACATGGAACTCGCCGAAGATCATCGCCCGCGCCCACTCCTGCACGAGGTCGAAGTCGTGCGCGTATGACATGAGCTGCGTGATCTGTGCGCCTGGCGGACGCGCCGCCACCTCACTGATCGCGATGGTGCCATCCCTCCGCCGGAACCACTCCATGTGCGAGATCCCGGTGTGCATCCCCAGCACGTCGAGGGCGCGCCGCGCCGCGGAGCGGATGTCGTCGTACTGCGTACCATCCACCTCGCGCGGCAGCACCAGCGACCACTGGATCCAGGGATTCTCGAGGACGGTGAGCGGGGTCGGGTAGTAGTGCGTGAGCGAATGCCAGACGTGCTCGCCATTCACCGTCATCGTTTCGAACGAGTGCTCCTCGCCCTGCACGAACTCCTCGAGCAGGACCGGGTGCTCGGCCGTCGGCGGCGTGCGCGAGAGCGCCGCAATCAGCGACTGCATGTTGTCGACCCGAAAGGTCGCGATCGCCCCCGCTCCGGCCGGCGGCTTGACCACGACCGGGAACCCGTTGGCCTCCGCAAAGGCCACCGCCTCGTCGAGCGTCGACGCCAGGCAGTGCCGCGCGCACGGAAGCCCGGCCGCGCGCAGCAGCGTCTTCATGCGCGCCTTGTCGCGGAAGTTGTGCGCCGCCTCCACCCCCATGCCTTCGATCCCCAGTCGCGCGCGCACCTCCGCGAGCTGCACCTGGATCTGCTCGAACGCCCCGAAGAGGCGATGGATCGGCCCGAACTGGCGCGCCAACCCCTCGGCAGCCCACGCGAGCTGCTCCACATCCAGGATGTCGGCCACCTGCCAGTGCCGCACGTGCCCGCGCAGCCCGAGCAGTCGGTCCTCGCCGTCCTGTGTGATGACCGCCAGCTGCACATCGGGAAGCCCCGCCGCCGCCTCGACCATGCGAAACGCATTGTCGCTCAAGATGGGGGCGGCGAAGATGACGAACGGCATGTGTGGAGACGGGAGACGGGGGAAGGGAGACGGGAGACGGACGTGTTGGGAAGCTGTTGCCTCCCGACGTGCTCGGCTAGGCAGGACCCCGATCGGGAAACGACGACGCCCCCTCGAGCGTGCCCGCGACGGTGCGGCCGCTTCCGGTCACGCCCCCGAGCGCCGATCCTCGCCCCGAGCCCGAATCGGCGGCACGGGAGGAGCGATACGTTACGACTTCCGTTTCCCGCCCGCTTACTCCCCCCTCAACGCCGTCGACGGATCCACGTGCGCCGCCCGCCACGTGGGGGCCAGGCTCGCGGCGAGGGCAATCGCAATCAGGAGGACCGCCACCGCGCTCAGCACCAGCGGATCGCCCGGTTGCACCTCGTACAACAGCGCCCCCAGCACGCGTGTCGTGGCCAGCGCGCCACCGACGCCGAGCACCAGACCTAACGATGTGAGCGTCAACGCCTGCTGCACCACCAGCCGCGCCACCTGCGACGACCGCGCCCCCAGCGCCATCCGGATCCCGATTTCGCCGATTCGATGGCTCACGACGTACGACACCACCGCATACAGGCCAATCGCGCTCAGGAGCAGGGCGATGGTCGCGGCGACCGCGAGCAGGGTCAGGGTGAAGGTGCGCCGAGCCATCGAACGGGCCACCACCTCGTCCAACCCGCGAGGGTTGGTCACCGGCACCTGCGGATCCAGCCGCGCCACCTCACGCTGCACCAGCGGGAAGAGTTGCGCCGGCGTCATCGACGGCGCGCGGACGACGAGACTCACGCCGCGCGCCAACCACTGCAGGTCGGCCCCGGGCGGCGGGACGAGGGGAAAGAAGACGGCCTGCATCTTCGGGGCGTCGAGGCCGGCGTCATACAGGTCGTCCACAACGCCACCAACGTGGAACCATCCCTCTCCCACCGAACAACAGCGAATCGTGCGGCCGATGGGGTCCTCGCCCGGCCACAGCACCTCTGCCAACGCGCGCGTCACCACCGCACCACCTGTCGCTTGGTGCACCTGGTCCCACGTCGGTGCGCTCCCGCGCACCGGGATCTGCAACGCCTCGAAGTAGCCGGGCGCAACCTGCAGCGTCGTCACGCACTGTTCGGCGCGTCCCATGGCCCCGGGCTGGTTGGTGACCACCCCGGTGCAGCCCGAGCGCCCCGTGAGCGGTAACTGCTCCACCATTGAGACATGTGTCACGCCGGGAATCGCGCGCAGCTGCTCGCTCACCTGTTCGTAGAAGGTGGCAACGCGCGTGGCGGCATCGAAGCGCGCCGCCGGCAGGGCAAGATCCATCGTCGCCACACCGTCTGGCGCAAACCCCGGTGAGATCCCGCGCAGCTTCTGGAACGAACGCACCATCAGTCCGGCGCCCGCCATGAGCACGACGGCGAGCGCCACCTGCGCCACCACGAGCGTCCCTCGCACCGCCACCTGACGGCGCGAGAGCGTGAGGCCGCGCGATGCATCGCGCAGTGCCGCATGATCCCCCCGCGCGCTCCCAGCCGTCACGAGACCCAGCAAGAGGCCGATGGCCAGCGACAGCGCCAGCAACTGGAGCCCGGTCGCCCACCCCGCGTGCACCTCCGCCAAGCGCGGGAGCCCCTCGGGGGCGAACCAGGCCAGGACGCCCAAGGCGCTGCGCACCAGCGCGAAGGCAATGATCGCCGCCAACAGGGCCACCACCAGGGCGTCCGTGAGGTGCAAGACGAGCAGGTCGCCGCGCCGGGCACCTAACGCCGATCGCACCAGGACCTCGCGCCGTCGCCCGTCGGCGCGCACCAGGAAGAGGTTGGACACGTTGGCCAGCGCGACCACGAGCACGAGGCCCACCCCTGCCAGCAGGATCCAGAGCGCCCGCGCGATCGTCGCTCCCACGACGTCATCTCGGAGCGGGACCACCGCCGTGCGAAAGCCCGAGTTGCGGATCCAGTGGTTTGGATAGGCGGCCGGAAAGACCTCCTCCATGCGCAACACCAGTGGCGCCAGGTCGGCCTCGGCGGTCGCCGCACTCACGCCTGGGCGAAGGCGCGCGACCGCCTGGCGCACGTGGTTGTTCTGCGCCGCCGCCGCCGGATCGGCCCAGTCGGGCAGCCAAAGGTCCACGCGCCGGTCGGGCAACTGCGCGTTCACAGGTGCAACGCCGACCACCTGATGCGGGAACCCTTCCAGGTCGATCGTCCTTCCCACGATCATGCGGTCGCCGCCAAAGCGGCGCATCCACAAGTCATGTCCGAGCACGACCACCGCGGCGTCCCGGTTGCGGTTGTCTTCCGGCGTGAGCAAGCGGCCGAGCGCCGGGATAATCCCCAACACGTCAAAGATCCCCGATGTCACGGTGGCGATCGGGACGCGTTCGGCAAAGGTCGAGGTTCCATCGCCGGTGAGCGTCGCTTCGCTCGCGCGATACAACCCCATCTCCTCGATCGAGCGGGCGTTCTGCTTGTAGTAGAACAGCTGGTGCCGAGCGATCCCCCAGGTGTCGTTGAGCTTGGGCATCGGCGACGAGAGTGCCACCAGCCGCTCGGCGTTGGGAAAGGGGAGGGGCGTCAGGACGATCGTGTCGAGCAGCGTGTAGATCGCCACCGCGGCCGCCAGTCCCAGCGACAGCGTGACGACCGCGGGGATCGTGAACGACGGCTGCCGTACGAGCACGCGCAGGCTATGGCGTATCCGTGCCACCATCGAGGCCAGCCACTCGGCGCGCGAGCGCCGCTGCTCGATGCGACGATCGATCGTGCGCAGCGTGGCGCGCACGTCACGCACGTCGCCAAACTCGGCCAGCGCCTGCGCACGCGCCGCGGGCTCGGACCGTCCCTCACTGCGCAGTGCCTCGATGCGCTCGGCGAGGTGAAAGGACAGCTCGTCGTCGATGTCACCCTCGAGGTCGGGGCCCAGGAAGCGGAGGTATCGTCGCCAGGCGGCGGGACGAGCGTCGCGATGCATGAAGGAGGGGAATCGGGGAGCGTTAGGCGGGAGCCGGCGTGGCGCTCATGACCTTGGCGACCGCGATGACGTACCGATCCCACGACGCCGCCTCGGCGCGCAACGCCTTTCGGCCGGCGGTCGTGAGCTGGTAGAACTTGGCGCGCTTCCCCTTGTCGGAGTTGCCCCACGATGCGTCCACCCACCCGCGTTCCTCCATGCGGTGCAGCGACGTATAGAGGGCACCATCGAGGATACGGAAGCTCCCGTCGGAGCCGTCGCGAATGAAGCGCGCCACCGCGTAGCCGTGCATCGGCCCCCACGAGAGCGCGCGCAGGACGAGGACATCGAGCGTCCCCTGCAGCAGGTCGAGTTCGGGTTGCGCCATGCGTCACCATACGCTCGACGCGCTATTCCATCAAGTGTTGAGGGAATACATGCGTGTCGCACGCACCGCACTCGCCACTCGCTCGCCACGAGCGTGGCACTCCCGGTGTGACGAGTCGTGACGCGCGTGCCGGCACACGTCGCCCGACGAGTCGCCGGACGAGTCGCGCCCGACAGCGCGTGATCGCGCACGGCACCGCCCTACCACGAGGGTCGGTCCTCCGGCGGGCACTCCGCGGCGATCAGCGATCCAGCGGAAAGAGCCCCTCCACCGACAGGTACCGCTCCCCCGTATCGTAGCAGAACGTCAGTACGCGCCGTCCGGGCGGCGCCGAGGCGAGCACCTGCGCCACCGCCGCCAACGACGCGCCCGACGATGGGCCGACGAGGATCCCCTCCTCGCGTGCGGCGCGCAGCGCCCACGCAAAGGCGTCTTCCTCCGTGACTTGCAGCACGCCGTCGAGCGTACCGCGATCCAGCACCCCAGGGACGAAGCCGGCGCCGATGCCCTGGATGCGATGAGGCCCCGGGCCCCCTCCCGACAGCACCGCCGACTTCACCGGCTCGACCGCAAACGTCGTGAGCCCGGGCATCGTCGACTCCTTGAGCACCTGGCTCACCCCGGAGATGTGTCCACCCGTCCCCACCCCCGTGATGAGATAGTCCAACCCCTCGGGGAAGTCGGCGGCGATCTCGCGCGCCGTGGTGCGGCGATGCACCTCGAGGTTGGCGGGGTTGTCGAACTGTTGCGGCATCCACGAGTTGGGGATCTGGGCCACGAGCGCTTTCGCCCGCTCGATCGCCCCCTTCATCCCCTGCTCGCGCGGCGTGAGGTCGAAGGACGCCCCGTAGGCCCGCATCACGCGCCGTCGCTCGACCGACATCGACTCCGGCATCACCAGCAGCAGCTTGTACCCCTTCACCGCCGCGACCATCGCCAGGCCGATCCCGGTGTTCCCCGACGTCGGCTCGATGATCGTCGTCTCGCGGTTGATCACCCCGCGCCGCTCCGCATCCTCGATCATCGCCAGCCCGATGCGATCCTTGATCGACCCGCCGGGGTTGGCGCGCTCGAGCTTCAGGTAGACCGTATGTGTCCCCCCGAAGAGGCGGTTGAGCCGCACGTGCGGCGTATTGCCGATCGTCGCAAGGATACTCTCGACCTTCATGGAAACCCGACCCTCCGGTAGTGGACGCCCCACATTGCGGCTGACGGATGCGCTCCGCCCCCGCAACCGCCCAGCACGCTCCTCAGATGTGGAACTCGAGCGCCGGCGACTCGGCAGTATGCGTGTCCATCGCCTGGTGCACGACAACGGAGCGCGGCGGGACCGACCGCGTGAGCCAGACGTTGCCGCCCACCACGCTCCCCGCCCCCACGACGGTGCGCCCGCCGAGCACCGTGGCATTGGCGTAGAGCACCACCTCGTCCCCGATCGTCGGGTGGCGCTTCGCGCTCGCCAGCCCCTTCTCCACCGACAGGGCGCCTAACGTAACGCCCTGGTACACCCGCACGCGCACGCCCACGGTCGCCGTCTCGCCGATCACGATCCCCGTCCCGTGGTCGATGGCGAATGGCACACCGATCGTCGCCCCCGGATGGATGTCGATCCCGGTGCGCATGTGCGCGTGCTCGCTGATGAGGCGCGGCAGCAGCGGGATCCCCAACCCCCGAATGCGGTGCGCCAGGCGGTAGCAGGCGATGGCGTAGAAGCCGGGATAGGCCAGGATCACCTCGTCCACCGACGTCGCCGCCGGATCGGAGGCCACCAGGTACGCGGCGTCGCTCAGCAGGTCGTCGCGCAGCGTCGGGAGCCCAGCGACGAACGCGCGCCCGGACGCCGTCCCGTCGGCATCGATCGACGCCTCGCGCGTCTGCGTGATCCCCGGCCCGGCCTGGTGGGTCAGGAAGTCGGCAAAGAGCGCCGGACTCTCCTCGGCGATGATCTCCAGCTCGCGATCCAGCGCCGCACGATGCCCGTCCAGTCGCGGCGCAAAGTGCGGAAAGAGGAACGCCAGGATGCCGTCGGCAAACGAGCCGGCCCGGGCGTTGGCGCGCGGTGGCAGGTTGTACGCCGCACGCTCCCGGCACAGATCATCGAGCCAGGACGCGGTGGCGGGGACGTGATGGGACATGGCTCCAGTTCGCGAAGGGGACACGGGAAGAATACCGCATCGCCGCCGGAAGGTCCGCACCACACCACCCTTCTCACGCCACATCACCCCGCCCGGCCCCTGCCACCCCGTATGGAGCCACGTGGTCCTGCGCGATATCGCGCGCGCTCCCACGTGCTCCCGCGCTATCCCTCGAACGCAGGCTCGAAGCCCAGCCGCTCCCGGAACGCCTGCAGGTGCGCCCGCCGCGCCGACGACGCCCCTTCCCACACCGACCAGAACGTCGTCTGCACGTCGAAGGGGACGTTGCTCTCCAGCTGCTCGAAGAGGTCCAGCAGCGCGTTCGCCACGTCGAGCGCCTCGGGTGACTCGTCGGTGGCCAACTGCCCAACCGCGCGCTGCAGCGCCACGACAATCACCCCGCGCAGCGACGCATCGCCCAGCGCCAGGCGTTCGATCTCCTCGGCGGTCAGGTTCTGCGGCAACAGCGCGCGCCGCAGCGCATGACGGATGGCCCGGCGCGGACGTTCGGGAAAGTCGGCCAGCGAGATGCGCCAGATGCGGGCGTCGTCGCCATCCATCGACGTCACGTCGCAGGTGACGTTGTTAGCCCGCCGCTCCACCACCGACACACGAAAACGCCGGACGGTCCCGGTGTCACGCGCGGTCACCGACACGCGATCGCCCGTGATCTCGGCCACCACGGCATGGGCCGAGAGGTGCCCATTGGGATCGATGCCGAGCGCCGTGAGCGCGGCGGCCGCGGCCGCCGTGCGCGCCGCGGCGTCAGGCCCCGACGCCAGGCGCAGGTAGACGTCCTCACCCGTCCCGGTGTGCCGGTCGTTGCTCTCCGCCAGCCGCAACTGCTCGCGCAGCAGCATCGTCAGCCGCGGCGCCTCCCCCGAGAGTGCGATCGCCCGCTCGGCGTAGCGCAGCACCTGTTGCGGCTCCAGCCCGCCGATGTCGTCGAAGAACCAGGCGCACGAGGTGAACATGCGCATCGCGTCGCGCTCCATCTCCAGCAGCTCGGCCACGCGCCGCTTCTGGTCCGGGGTCGCCGTGGAGTCGAGCTGGGCGGCCGAGAAGGCGCGACGCGCGTCGGCGTCCTGGCTGACGGCGTGGCCGTACGCATCGCGCGCCTTCCAGACGTCACCGAGGAGCGGCGTTCCGTCGCGCTCGAAGATGTCGTGCAGCGCCTCCGCCAGTGCATTGAGCCCGTTCCGCAGCGGCGTGCGCCACGCCTGGCTGGGGTAGCGCATCCCGTCGCTCCGGCAGCCGCAATTCGACCGCCAGCGCTCCACGCCGTGCGCGCAGCTCCACGCCGTCGGCGCCACCAGCTCCACGTCGATCGACGCCGGGTGCCGCGCCAGGAACGAGGCGTAGTTCTCCACGCGCACCCCGTGATGGGCCGTGACGTCGAAGACGCGCGCCAGTGCCATCTCGGCGAACTTGTGGTGGTGCCCGTACGTCTCGCCGTCGGTCGCCATCGAGACGAGGATCGGCGCCGGCGAGCCGCCGGGCGTCACGGGCGCACCGGGGAGCGCCTCCCCCGCCGGGAGGTCGCCCGGCTGCGCCAGGATCTCGTAGGCCCAGTGGTCGGCATCGCGCACGAGCCCGCCGAAGGCGATGCCGTGCGAGAGGTCGCCATGATAGGTGCAGAGCGCAATCGTACGCCCCTGCTGCGTCGTGTAGCGCCCGGGGAGGCCGTTGGGCGGACGCCGTTGCACCTGGTAGGGGGCGAGGATCGTGAAGCGGATCCCTTCCTGCGCCAACACGTCCAGCGTCTCGTCGTCCACCGCCGTCTCGGGAAGCCAGAACCCCTCCGGGTCACGCCCGTATCGCCGCTTGAAGTCGGCGATCCCCCACCGCACCTCGGTCACCTTGTCGCGGCGCGACGCCAGCGGGAGGATGACGTGGTGGTAGGGGTGGGCGATGGCGTTGCCATGCCCCCCTAACCGCCGGCAGCTTTCGTGATCGGCGGCCAGCATCGCCCGATAGGCATCGGGCGAGTGCCGTTCCATCCAGGTGCACAGCGTGGGCCCCACGTTGAACGACAGGTGCTCGAGCGTGTTGACGATCCGCGCGATGCGCCCGTGCGCGCCCGACACGCGCGCCGCGACCACGGCGCGGTAGCACTCGCGGTCGATGCGGGAGTTCCAGTCGTGGTAGGGGGCCGCCGAGACCTCCGCCTCGATCTCGTCGAAGTACGGGTGCTCGCGCGGCGGCTGGTAGAAGTGGGCGTGAATGACAACAGAGCGCATCGTGGCTTCGAAGTGTCGGCGCCTGGCTGGCCGCCGGTGAAAGGGGACTACCCGACCGCGGCGGCGACGGCGGAACCGCCTAACGCCTCTGCCACCGCCACCAGCACGTCGGGAAAGAGGTCATCGCGGCGCCGGAGCTCATCGGCGAGGGCACGGCCCGCCGTGGCCTCTCCTCCGTCCAGCACCCCGCGAACGGCCGCCAGCAGCAGGCGCGCGTCGCGTGCGTGCCCCTCGAATCGGGCGAGCGCGTAGTCCTCCACCGCCCCCGTCGTCACGATGAACGGCCAGTCGCTCGACTGCAACAGCAGGAGCGACCGCGCCGCCTGGGCCAGGATCGCCGACGCCTGAGGGTGTGCCAGCGCCGCCGGCGCCACGTCCCAGAACGCCTCCTCCAGCTCCCAGATCACCGGCCACATCGCCTGCACGCGCTCGTTGAACCACATCGAGTAGTCGCCGTCCCGCCCCCAGCTGCCGCGCACCAGCTTGGTCGAGACGCGGGTGGCATGGCGGGCGAGATGTTCCCCCGCGGTCACCGCGCGCAGGCGCGGCACGCCGGGGAGCGCGGCGTACAGGTCGGCGAGAAAGTCGGGGCCCTCGAACCACCAGTGGCCGAACAGCTCCGTGTCGAACGGCGCCGTGATCAGCGACGCGCTCCCCGAGCGCTCGCCGGCAATTTCCCCCAGCAACTCGGCGAAGTCGTGGGCGTGCGCACGGGCCGTGAGGCGCGCGGCGAGCGGGTCGTACGGCGCCTTGTCGCCAAGGTCGGCGTCGCGCGCCGTGACGCGCCAGAAGCGGAGCCCTCCCGGCCAGCGGATCTTGTGGAACTCGAGGTACGCGCCATCGCCAGGATAGCCATCCCCGCGGCTCCACACGCGTACCGACGAGCGTGGGTCGCGCACGAGTGCCGCCACCTCCACCGGGGCCCGCGCCCCCGAGACCCGATAGGCGCGATACGGCGACTGCGGGAAGCGACCGCCGCGCTCGCGGCCGGGGGCCGCCACGTGGGTCGCCTCGCCGCCGATGCGGTCGCCGTAGACGCCTAACGGTGCGCCGGCGCGCGCCGTGTGCGCGTCGACCACGAAATAGCGGAAGCCCGCGTCGGCCAGGTGCTCCTCGATCCCGCGACGCACCCCCGCCCCCGGCGCATCCGCTCGTGGTGACCAGCGCCCGCGCGGACGATAGCCGCACTCCGGCACCCAGCACCCCTCGGCGTCGCGCCCGAACAGGCGACGGTGTTCACGCTTCGCCAGCAGCAACTGCAGGGCGATCGACTCGTCGCGCCCCAGCAGCGGCAGGAAGGCGTGCGTGGCCGCCGACGTCACGAGCTCGAGTCGCTCGGCCGCCTGCAGCCGGCGGAACTCCCCGAGCAGGTCGCCGCCGAGTGCGTCCCACAGCGCGCGCATGCGCGTGAGGCGCGTGGACCAGAAGCGGGTGAGCGGAATCAGCGCCTCGTCGGGCGTCCCCGCCAGCTCGGCGGCCGCGGCGTCGCACGCCGCCAGGCGCTGCGCCACGAACGCCTCGAACTCCACCGCAAAGGTGGGATGGGCGAGCTGGTTGGCGAGGACCGGGGTGAGCCCGAGGGTGACCGGGGCAGCGACCTCTCCCGCCTCGAGCTGGCGGAGCGTCTCGATCAGCGGGAGGTACGTCTCCAGCGCCGCTTCGCACAGCCAGTCGCTCCCGTGCGGCCAGCGGCCGTGATGGAGGACGTACGGGAGGTGCGAGTGGAGCAGGAGGACGAAGTCGACCTGACGCTCGGGCAACGCCTAACGCCTCCCGCGCGGCCAGTGGATGGCCCGACGATAGAGCTCGCGGTACTTCCCCTCCGAGCGCTCCCAGCCGAAGTCGCGCCCCATCGCCTCCTTGACCATCTGCGTCCACACCTGCGGATGCCGGTAGTGGTCGATGGCGCGCGCACAGGCGGAGATGAAGCCGGCCTGCGTGTAGTCGTCGAACAGGAAGCCGGTGACGTTGTCCTCGATGGTGTCGGCGAGCCCGCCCACCTTGCGCGCCACCGGCAGCGTCCCGTAGCGCTGGGCACGCATCTGCGTGAGGCCGCACGGCTCGTACTGCGACGGCATCACGATCATGTCGGCCCCGGCCAGCAGGCGGTGCTCCTGCTCGACGGTGAAGTCGGTCTGCACCCCGATGCGCCCGGGGACGAGCGCCGCCAGCTCCTCGAGGATGTCGACGTAGCGCTTCTCCCCCTGCCCCAGGAAGATGAACTGCGCGTCGAGCGACAGGAAACGCGGCGACCCCAGGATGAGGTCGAGTCCCTTCTGCGCCACCATGCGCGCGCTCATCCCGATCACCGGCGTCCCCGGACGCTCCGGGAGCCCAAAAATCCGCTGCAGGGCGAGCTTGTTCTGCTTCTTGGGCGACAGCTTGGTGCGCGAGTAGTTGTAGGCGATGAACGGGTCGTTGGCCGGATTCCAGTCGGCGTTGTCGATCCCGTTGATGATCCCCACGAAACGCTCGCGCATCGCCACGAAGGCATCGTGCAACCCGAAGCCGCCTTTCTCCGTGCGCAGCTCGTGCGCGTGCGTGGGGCTCACCGTCGTCACCGCATCGGCGCAGGCCATGCCCCCCTTCAGCATGTTCATCTTGCCGTACCACTCGAACATGTGATGGTTGTAGAACTCCCACGGCAGTCCCACGTCGGCCATCGACGGTGGCGGGAAGTGCCCCTGGAAGCCGGCGTTGTGCACGGTGATCACCGTCCAGGTATGGCGCAGGAAGTCGTTCCCCGCCTCGAGGGCGCGCAGGTACGCCGGGGCGAGCGCGGTGTGCCAGTCGTGGCAGTGCATCATCACCGGCGCCTGCGTGATCATCGGGAGCGCGGTCAGCGACGCCAGCGCGAAGTAGGCCCAACGACGGTCGTTGTCGCCGTAGTCGCCGCGCGCGTCGCCGTAGATCCCGTCACGCCCGCCGAAGTAGTACTCGTTGTCCACGAAGTACACGCGCGGCATCCCCTCGCCCGTGCGATCGCGCAGCGACTGCGACTCGAACAGACGCGCGTACTCGGCGCGCGGCCCCACCTGCACGAAGAACGGGTCGCTGGCCGGGACGAAGTCGCTCACGACCTCGCGCACCTGGCGGTAGAGCGGCATGATGAGCGACACGGCAAGGCCCGCCCGTGACTGCGCCTTGGCCAGGTTGGCGACCGCTTCCCCTAAGCCACCCGTGCGGGCAAAGGGGGCCAGCTCGGCCACCACGTGCACCACGGCGACCGGCTGCCCCCCCGCGGTGTGCAGCGGATACGGACGCGCTGCCACCGCCTCGCTGGCAGCGGACGCCGCATCGGCGTCCGCCGCCGTCTCTTTCCCCCCTGCCCCACCCTTCTCGCTCGCCTTGCGAGTCCGACGCTTCGTCGTGGTCGCCGTACTCCGCTTGCGCGCTGCCATTCCCTACCTCATCCGATCGGGGGATCGTCTCCCTGCGTCTCCCCGCGCATCGCGCGGGTGTAGTAGTCGTTCGCGTAGTTCTGCAGCATGCGACGTGAAGTGAACTGCTGTCCGGCCACGCGGATCGCATGCTTCATCTTCTGCAACCACCCGTGCGGGACACCGCGCTCGTCGCGCGTGTAGTACAACGGGATGACCTGCTCCTCGAGCAACGTATAAAAGCGGTCGGCGTCCCACTCGTCAGGCGTTGCCCTAGACGCCGCGGGCGGAATCGCCCACCCGTTGAGCCCATCGTAGCCCTCGTGCCACCACCCGTCGAGGGTCGACAGCTGAGGGACCCCGTTGAGCGCCGCCTTCATGCCGCTCGTGCCGCTGGCCTCCAGCGGGACCCGCGGAAGGTTGAGCCACAGGTCGACCCCCTGCACCAGGCGGTGCGCCAGGTGCAGATCGTAGTCCTCGATGAAGGCCACGCGCCCCTCGAGACGCGGGTCGCGCGTGAAGCCATAGACGGTGCGCAGCACTTCCTTCCCCGGCGTGTCCGCCGGGTGCGCCTTGCCGGCGAAGATGATCTGCACCGGACGCGAGTTGTCGACCAGCAACGCCTTGAGGCGCTCGAGATCGGCAAACATGAGGTCGGCACGCTTGTACGTGGCAAAACGACGCGCGAAGCCGATCGTGAGCACCTGCGGATTGAGCAGCGTCCCCGCCCCCACCACGTGCGCTGCCTCCTTCCAGTGTCGCGCCCAACGACGACGTGCCTGCTCGCGCACGAAGTTCATCAACTCGGTCTTGAGCTCGAGGTGCGTGTTCCACAGCCGCACATCATCGATCTCGAGTGCCGATTCCCATAGCGCCGGATCTTCCACCCGGTTGCCCCAATCGTGGCCGAAGTGAAAGTCGAAGAGCTCCATCATCTCCTTCGACATCCACGTCGCCTTGTGCACCCCGTTGGTCACGTGCCCGATCGGCACCTTGTTCACGTCACGGGAGGGCCAGAGCGGCGCCCAGATCTGCCGCGAGACCTCCCCGTGTCGACGCGCGACCCCGTTCACGTGCCGCGACAGGCGAAGCGCGCAGACCGTCATGTGGAAACGTCCCGCCTCTTCGGTGGGATGCTGCCCGATGGAGAGGAAGCGCTCGATCCCGATCTCTCGCCACAACGGCCCCGCACACTGCTGCACCTGCTCCTTGGAGAAGGTGTCGTGCCCGGCAGGGACCGGCGTGTGCGTGGTGAAGATGCTCGACGACCGCACCCGCGACACCGCCTCCTCGTACGTCACCCCCTCGCTCATGAGCTCGCGAACGCGCTCCACGAGCATGAAGGCCGCATGCCCTTCGTTGGCATGCCACGCCGACGGCGCGATCCCGAGGGCGCGCAGCACGCGCACCCCGCCCACCCCGAGGATCCACTCCTGGCGCAGGCGCACGTCGGGGCCACCCGTGTAGAGCTTGGACGTCAGCTCTCGATCGGCCGGATCGTTCTCCTCGAGATTGCTGTCGAGCAGGTAGACCGGCACCCGCCCCACGTTCATGCGCCAGGCGGCGATGTAGATGTCGCGCCCGAAAGTGCTGACCTTCGCGAGCCACTTCTCCTTGCCGGGGAGCTGCACCCGCTCGAGCGGCGTGTTGGCGACGTCGAACTGTTCGTCCGAGTCCTCCTGCCATCCGTCGAGCCGCAGCTTCTGGTCGAAGTAGCCCTTCGTGTAGTAGAGTCCGATGCCGACCAGCGGGATCCCCAGGTCCGACGACGACTTGCAGTGGTCGCCGGCCAGGACGCCGAGTCCCCCGGAATAGATGGGTACCGAATTGTGCAGCCCGAATTCGGCGCAGAAATACGCGATCGTCCCCGACGAGAACGCCGGGTACGCGTTGCTGAACCAGGTGTTGTCGAACGACTGGTCGCGTCGGAAATCGGCCATGACCCGGTCGTACAGGTCGAGGAACCGAGGCTCGCGCGCAACCTGACTCAGGCGCTCCGGGGGGATGCGCCGCAGGGTGGCAATGGGATTGTGCCGCGTGAGGTGCCACAACGGCTCATCGATCATGGCAAACAGCTGCCGGGCGTCCCGGCTCCAGCTCCATGAGAGGTTCGTTGCGACGGCGCCGAGCCCTTCGATGCGCTCGGGCAGATATGGGATTTTGGCTCGATCTACAGGCATGGGTGGCAACTTAACGAGGCCTGACAGCGTGGCGTAACCGTTTACACCGCCTTGGGTGGCCGGGATTTCCGAAAGCGGGAAACTCGGCCACGAGCACTAGACGCAGAGCGACGGGGGGGCGAAACGTCGCCGCTCAGCCCTTCGCCCCCAGATGCACCTGACGCTCGACCTGCGCGAACTTCGCACTCGCCTCAGGATCGGAGGTGAGCAGCGAAACGACGATCCCGACTGCAAACGATAGCGGAATTGTTATGAGCGCCGGGTTCTTGAGCGGGAAGAGCGCCGCGTCGTGCTTGAGAATGTCGATCTGGATGGTTGGCGACAGATAGATCAGCAGCAGCGTCGAGATCGTCCCGACCAGCATGCTGGTCACGACACCGAGCGTCGTGCACCGTCGCCAGAAGATCGAAAGCAGGAGCGCGGGGAAGTTCGCGCTCGCCGCGATGGCGAAGGCCAGCGACACCATGAAGGCGACGTTCTGCCCCTTGAACAGGATGCCCAGGAGGACGGCGATAACGCCGAGCGCCACCGTCGAGATACGCGCCACCCGCAGCTGTTCGATCGGGGTCGCCTCACCTTTCCGAGCGACGCTCACCCACAGGTCATGCGACAGTGCAGCGGCACCAGAGAGCGTCAAACCAGCCACTACCGCCAAGATCGTCGCGAACGCGACCGCCGCGATGAATCCAAGGAACGGCGTCCCCCCCAACGTCTCGGCGAGTAACGGGGCGGCCATGTTCCCCCCCTTGTCCACCGAGGTGATCACCTCGGGCGTCACCAGCACCATCGCCCCGAAGCCCAGGATGAAGGTCATCAGGTAGAAGAAGCCGATCAGCCCCGTGGCGTAGAAGACGGACTTTCGCGCCGCCTGCGCGTCGGGAACCGTATAGAAGCGCATGAGGATGTGCGGCAGCCCCGCCGTCCCGAACATCAGCGCCATTCCCAGCGACACCGCGTCCATCGGGTTGGCCACCAGCTTCCCGGGGCCAACACCCCGTCGCCATATCGCTCGGCCGCCGCTCGAAACAGCGCCAGCGGCGAGAAGCCGAACCGGCTCAAGACCATCACGGCGAGGATCGTCGCCCCCCCCAGCAGCAGCACCGCCTTCACGATCTGCACCCACGTGGTCGCGATCATCCCACCGAATAGCACATACGCAATCATGGCCATCCCCACGACGACGATCGCCGTCTCGTACGTCAGGCCGAACATCAGCTTAATCAATCCACCCGCCCCCACCATCTGCGCGATGAGGTAGAAGATCACCGTCGCCAGCGTCCCGATCGCCGCTGCGATGCGGACCGGCGTCTGCCGCAGTCGAGCCGCAACCACGTCGGCGAAGGTGTACTTCCCGAGATTCCGCAACGGCTCCGCGATCAGGAAGAGCACCACCGGCCACCCGACCAGCCACCCGGTGGAGTAGATCAACCCGTCGAACCCAGTCGTCGATACCAAACCTGCTATGCCAAGGAACGACGCGGCGCTCATGTAGTCGCCGGCCAGGGCGAAGCCGTTCTGTCCAGCGGAGATGGAGCGCCCGGCCGCGTAGAAATCCTCGGTGGTGCGCGTCTTCTTCGCCGCCCAGTACGTGATCCCGAGCGTGATCGCGATGAACACGAAGAAGAAGCCCATCGCCACCGTGTTCGGCTCGCCGATCTGGGTCGCGCGCCGCACCGAATCGCCGGCCGCCGGGACCGCCTGCAGGAGTGCATGGACCGGCGCGTTCATCGCCTGATCTCCGCCAACTCGCGGTCGTAGTAGCTGTTGGCCCACCGGACATAGAGCCAGGTCAGCACCCACGACGCGACGATGACCAGCGCGCCCAGCAGGATCCCGAGGCTCAGCCCCGGGGCCACGAGCCCCCCCATGAGCGGCTTGTTGAAGGCGATGAGGAGGATGAAGCCGAAGTAGATGACGATCATCGCGATGGTCAGCGTGACCGCAAACCGCGTCCGTCGAGCCGCGAGGGCCCGCAGGCGGGCGTCGTTATGCATGAGAGGACAAGAAAACGAGCGGAGTCAGCACCCCAGCGACGCTGGGGGCCCATCGCATGTGGTGATGGCGTCGGGGCGGGAACGTGCGCGCGGTCCGCCGATGCTGCAAGGCGTCGCCCCGAACCAGCCACCGCTCCCCTCACATCTTTGCGCCTTCGCGCCTTTGCGTGAGCACACTCGCGCGCACTGCTCGCGCGCACTGCCCCCGCGCCGAGCGCTCGCACCCTCGTCTACCGCCCCCTACAGCGCACCCGTCTCTCGCTCGCGCCCCGACACCGCCTCCGCCAACGCATCGATCGCGTCCCCGTCCAGCTTGTCGCCGCGCTCCTGCTCAAGAATCGCCAGCGCCTTCTCCACCGGCATCCCGGCGCGGTAGGGACGATCGGCCGTCAACGCCTCGTAAATGTCCGCCACGACCATGGCACGCGACGGCTTGTCGAGTTCATCGCCGCGCAGCTTCCAGGGGTAGCCGCTCCCATCGAGCTTCTCGTGGTGCGTTGCCGCCTGACGCGCGAACGATGCGAAGGCGCTCACCCGTCCCAGGATCTCCCACGTGTACATCGGGTGCGACTGCACCGCGGCGCGTTCGTCGTCGGCGAGCGGGCCGTTCTTGTCCAGGATGCGGTTGCTCACCCCCACCTTCCCGATGTCGTGCAGCAACCCGGCTCGGCGGGTGCGCTGCATCGTCCGCGCATCGAAGCCCAGCCGCTCGCCGATAGCACAGGCATACATCGCCACGTTCGACGAGTGCTTGTAGGTGAACGGCGACTTGGCGTCGATGATCTCTGCGAACGCCTCCGCCACGCGGTCCAGCCCCGCGTCGTCCACCTCACGGGCGTGCTGCGCCGGCTCGAGCAGGGTGGCGTGCGCCATCTGATCGGGGGCCGTGACCGAGTTCCACCAGCTCCCGTCCGCTCGCCACCCCACGACCGTGTCGACCAAGGCAGGGTCGAACCAGCGCCCCCGACGCTCGCGCAGGACCACCAGCGCCGCATCGGATCCCCCCTTCGCGAGAAAGACCTCGGCGGTCTGCGCGATGTTCAGGATGCGCGAGAAGAGGGGGATCTCATCTCCGCGCCTCCCTTCGGGATAGCCGTTGCCGTTCCAGTGTTCGTCGAGGGAGTGAATCGCCGTCACCGTCTCGTCGGGAAAGCCCAGCCGACGAGCGATGTCGGCACCACGCTCGCAGCGCGCCGCGATCATGTCGCGGCTCATTTGCTCTTGCCGAGCGATCCCCAGGAAGTAGCGCACGCGCGAGACGATCGACGACTGCAGCCCCGTGTTGCGCCACGTCTCGACCGCCAGGCGCATCTTGTCGTCCCAGTCCACGACCTTCATCTGCGGCTTCACGGCGCGGTCGTCGGAGCCGAAGAGCGCCGCCATGCGCGAGGCGTTGGACGAGCACCCGGCGTCCTTGAGGAGTAGCGCGTAGTACAGCGCCCCGAGTCGCTCTTCGTCGAGCCCGATCTCCTGGCCCAGCCGCATGCCGATGATGCAGGCGCGAACCGAGTGGCCCAGCGGCTGCCCCTCGGTCAGGTCGAGCGCCTTGGAGAGCGACGCGACCACTTCGGAGAGCGGAATGCGAACGAGCGCCGACGTTTCCCCGCGAACGGGGACATCGGGCGGGGGAGTGGCGGGGAGGTCGATGGCCATGCGTCGAGGGGGACGGCGTCTTCATCAGACGGCTCCCCCCAGTCGGGGGAAACACCCCCCGATGCGATCCTGCCGCCAAACGAGTGTCGCGCCATCGTTGCTGCTGCCTACATCCGTTCCTACCTTATCGCCGCATGCCGGACATCCCTGAGTAGTTGGTCTCCCGCGGGTCTTCTGTGGAGCAAGGCGTGAGCGGATCGGTCCTGGCTCCGGTACGAGCAACGTTTCGGGCAGTGGCTGAGGCGGTGGTGCGGGAAGCGGCGTCGCTGAGTCCGGAGGGATGGCGTGAACTCGAAGCCCAAGTTGAAACGGCACTGGCCTCGCGCCCCGAGGCCATGCAGCGGCAGCTCGTGACCTTTCTCCGCGTCATCGAGTACCTCCCGCTGCTCAAGCACTTCCGGCGCTTCTCACGACTGTCGCTCGACGCGCGCACGGGGATCCTGCGCGGCTTCGAGTCCTCCACGCGCCCGCTCTTCCGGCGTGGCATGTGGGGGCTGCGCACCCTCGTCTTCCTCGGCTACTACACGCGCGATGACGTGCAGGGAGCGCTGGGCTATCGCGCCCACGCCGACGGGTGGAGCGCGCGCCGGACGACGGCCGAGATGCGCGCCGCCGCCGCCGAGCCGCTCGGGGAGGGGTGAGATGACGCGACCCGACGGCGAGACGCGCGAGTACGACATCGTCATCATCGGCTCCGGGGCGGGGGGCGGCACCGTCGCCCAGGAGCTCGCGCCGATGGTGGCGCAGGGGGTGCGCATCCTGGTCCTGGAGCAGGGGGCGCGCCTCGAGGAGCACGAATTCACCGGGCGCGAGCTCGAGATGTCGAGCGCGCTGTACGAGGATGCCGGCGGCTTCCTCACCGCCGACGGGACGATGACACTCGCCTTCGGGCGCGCCTACGGCGGATCGACGGTCGTCTACACCGGGACGTCGCTCATCGCCCCCGACCGGGTGATTCGCAGCTGGTGCGTCCCGGGGCTCGACTTCAGCGACGTCGAGCGGCGCTCGCAGAAGTTCATGGCGCAGAACGACGTGCACTACCTCCCGCGCGTCCTGCTCAACGACAACAACAAGCTCTTCGTGACCGGATGCGCGCGGGTGGGGGCCAAGGCGGAGCAGTTCCCGCTCAACCTGCGCGGCTGCAAGGGCTCGTCGTTATGCAACATGGGGTGTCCCAACGCGGCCAAGATGGGGACGCACCGCGTGCAGCTGCCGGCCGCCGAGCGCGGCGGCGTCGAGGTGGTGACGCGGGCCGAGGCGCTGCGCATCGAGGACCACGCCGTCGTCGCGCGCGTGCACGAGCGACGCCCCGGTGAAAAGGGGCTGCCGTCGTCGTGGGCGCCCGGCGACTATCGCATCACGGCCCGGATGGTGGTTGCGGCTGGCGGAAGCATCGGGACGAGCGCCTTGCTCCTGCGGTCGCCGGCGCTTGCCGCGCTGCGCGGCGTGGGCGAGCGCTTCACCTGCCACCCCGCGCACATCCTGGTGGCCGAGCACGAGCGCGAGATCACCAACGATGTCGGGCATCCCAAGAGCTACTACCTCGATCGCGCCGAGCACGAAGGGTACGTCCTCGAGACGTGCATGTACTTCCCCTTCGTGACCGCCAAGAACCTCACCGGCTTTGGCGTCGAGCACAGCACCTTCATGCGCGCCTTCCCGCGGCTGCAGATGATCCTCGTGCTCGCCTGCGACAAGGCGGTCCCGGGCAACCGCATCACCGTCGACGCCGCGGGGAAGGCCGTGGTGCACTACACCTTCACCCCGGCGGTCATTCGATCCATGGTCTCGGCGACCCGGATGAGCGCCCGCATCTTCTTCGCCGCCGGCGCGCGCCGCGTGCACGCGCCCTCGGCCGACCCCACGCTCATCGAGCGGGAGCAGGCGTATCGGCTCGACGACCTCATCGTGGAGCGTCACTTCCTCCCGGGGCGCATCTCGGTCTCGGCCGCGCACCTCATGGGAGGGTGCGCCATGGGGCAGGAAGGGGCGAGCGTAACCGACTCGCGCGGGCGGGTGCACGGCATGCCGTGGCTGCGCGTCGCCGACTCCTCGCTCTTTCCGGACTCGGTGGAGGTGAACCCCTACCTCACCGTGATGGCGCTGGCCGACCGCGTGGCCGAGGGGATCCGGGACGACTGGCGCGCCTGACGCGCGCGCGGGTCTCCCCCCCGGCGGCTCCTAGTGCGGGTTCCCGCCGCGAGCCAGCTGCACGTGGTGCGCCGTATGATGATCGCCGAGCGTCATGATGCCGATGAAGCCGAGTCCGCGCAGCTCGGCCACGCGCTTGGGGTCGCGGGTGGTCACCCGCCAGCGCATGCCGTCGGCGATGGGCTCCGCCTCGCCCTCGAGCCCCTCCATCATGAGCATGTGGCCATGGGCGCCGATCATGCGTTGGATGGCGTCGCGCGTGCGCGCCTGCCCGGTCACCGTCAGCCACAGTCCGCCGGGCGCCTCCTCGCTGCGCACCACGGCGTTCAGCGTCACCTCGTGCATGTCGATCAGGTGCTGACGCAGCGCCTCGAGGTTCACCCTCGACCAGTCGGTCGCCGGATCGGCCTTGAGGATCTTCACGATCTCCGCGATGGCACCAAAGGCGTCCTGCCCAGGGAGCGTCGCCGTGCGCGTCGCAGCGGTGTCGCGCTTCGCCGCGGACGTGTCGCGCTTCGCCGCCGCCTGGTGTGCGGCGTGGTCCGTGTGCTGCGCCCGCACGGGCCGCGGTAACGCGACGGCGGCGAGCGAAGCGGCGCACAGGGCGGGGAGCGTGAGGCGACAGATGGAACGCATGGTACCGCCTTGGAGAGATCGAGGAGGGGAGGGGTCGCTTACGGCCGCGCACGATGAATCGGGGCGCCGTAGTCCCCCGAATCGATCGCCGAGAGTGCGTGGGTGGGGCCGATGTAGGTGTAGACCCAAGCGTCGGCGTGATCGATTCCGTCGGCCGTCACCGACGCCTTCCGGCGCCGAAAGCCACCCCCCTCGTAGTCGTCCAACGAGGTGAGCATGTGGTCGACCTTGTCGATCGGGAGTTCGTACAACTCCCCATGCACCACCCCCTCGCCCCCGAGCACCAGCCCGGGGTACCAGTCCACGCGATAGAGCGCGCCGGCCACGGTCGCGGCCCCCAGGCAGCGCGCATCGGCGAGCAGGGGGTGCGACATCCCCTCGGCGTCACGCCGAAGCGACCCATACACGAACAACCGGACGGCCGACATCTCGCACAACTCCCGCCAAGGGTGAAGCGGGAAGTTGCGCGCGTGGTCGTCGACCCGCTACGGGCCGCTGTCCGAGTCGCTGTAGTCGGGCTACGGACGCGCCAGTTCGAACGACAGGGGCGACCCGGGCATCGTCATCTTGACCACGCGTCGAGGCGCGGCGGCCGAGACGAAGAAGGTGACCGGAACGTCGCCGCCGGTGAGCGAGACCGGATGCACCTCGAAGCTCCCGGCCAGCACCGTCACCGTCTCGCGCGCGCCGACCGTGAGGGTCATCGTCGCCAGCGTCCCCTTGCCGGAGGCAAAGACCGGGACCGCATGAGTCGCTCCGGGAGTCAGCTCGAGCGTCGGGAGGAGCGACATGAGGAGGTTGTCGTCCACAGCCCCCGCCGGGAACGCAGCGTCGACGGTGATGCTCTTCATCCCCTGCGGACCGGGGGTGGTCGCCGTCCCCGTCGCGCGCCCGCTGGCGTACGCCACGCCAATCTTCATCTCCATTCCGCGCGCCGTCCCCGACTGCCGAACCTCCTGCATCTCGAGCGAGCCGGTGAAGTCGACCTGCGTCTCCTGTGACATCATTGTCCCGAGCGCTTGCTGGCTGGTGAGGCGAAAGCCGCCCGGGCGGGCCGTTATCGACTCCTTCATGAAGCCGCGCGGCGCCCCCTGCACCACGATGGCGAACGAGTCGCTGCGTTCACGCATCAGCCGTGGATCGAACGGCGACTTGGATTGCGCCGAAGCAACCGAGGCGGCGAAGTGGAAAGCGGTGGCGGCGGCAGCCAGCATGATGAGCGAACGGCGCATGGTCATGAAGAATCGGAGTGGTCCAGCGATGTGGTCCAGCGATGTGGCCCGGTTGGCGCTCGTGACGCGTGCCGGCCAGGAACGACAGCGTGCGTATGCCATACGCTGTTTGCGGATGTCGGTTTCCCTTCTCGAAACCTCCTCCCCCCGAATGCGCGTAGGTCGAGTCACCACCCGATACCGGAGCCCTTCGCGATGCGCCGCCGATTGGCCGTCTTTCTCTCCCTCGCCGCCCTGGTCACCTCGGCAAGCGCCTGCGGGCACGACTCGACCATCGCCAAGGCGTTCCGCAACCGCGGGGTGAAGGGGCGCTACGTGTACGCCGGCTCGGGACGCACGGTCACCATTCCATGGCGCTTCTACGCCGCGCTCGCCCTCGATGGTCGCGGGAAGTACGCGTTGGATGTGGACGTCGCCGTGCGCGGCGAGGGCGATCGCAACACGTCCTACGGGACGTACGCCGTCGACAACGACCGCCTGAGGCTCTCGTCGGATCGGGGAGGCGAGACGCACGAACTCGTGATCCGTGGCGACTCGCTGGTGGCCGAGACCGATGTCGGGGGCTCCGTGATCCTGCGACTGGTCGGCGTCCCCAAGCCCGTCTTCGTGCTCGAGCGTTAGGCGCGCCGATCAGGGGCGCCTGTCACGCGGACCCGTTAGGCGCGCCGGTCACGCGCGCCTCCCGCACATCGGCTACGGCTTGCACCCCTCGGTACGCCGCGTGTCGGCGAGCGAGATGATCTTCCACGCCGCATCGTCGCCACGCACGAGCAGGAAGTGGTCGATGCCGCAGTGCATGAACTTGTCGCCGACGTAGAGGTTGTAGTCGACCCACACCGACGCCAGCGCGCCGTCGATCTCGACCCGCTCTCCCCAGATCCGCTCGTCCAGCTTGGCGGGGCGCGGCGTGCCGATGGCCTTGAGGAAACCCTCGGGGCTTTCCTCCACCGACACGCGCAGCGTCCCCTCGCGCCCCTTCCCCACCGTCACCATGCGGAGCTGCGGGTGGAAGGTGCCGTGCACCAGGGCCGAGTCGCTGGCACGCATTCCATCGAACATCCGCTTGATGACGGCCATCACGTCGGCCTTCGCATCGGCCGATTGGGCGCGCGCAGAGGCGGGAGCCACGGTTGTCCCGAGGACGGCGAGGGCGGTAACCAGGCGGGCAAGGCGGGGTCGCAGCATGGCGAGAGTCGGTTGGCGTTAGGCGTGATCGGACGATGCAGGCGCAATGCAGACGCGGTGCAGAACGCGGTGCAATTGCGGTGCAGAGGCGATGCGCGCGCTGGCGCGCGTCGCGCGGGCGGGCGTGGGGGACGCGCCGCATGCCACATGATGGCCCGCGGATCCTCCCGCGCGCGAGGGCGCGGGGGACGAGGGGACGTGGGATGGGGGTGGACCGCTCCCCTACTTCGCCATCTGATAGGTCCCCATCAGCTCCGCCATGGCCAGGACGTGTCCGTCCATGGCGGCCAGCAGCGCCTTCTTGGTGGGATTCTCGAGCTCGCCGATGACGGTGTCGAGCGCGTAGAGCTTATGGAAGTAGCGATGCCGCCCGATGGACGGGCACGGTCCGCCGTAGGCGAAGTCGTTCATGTCGTTCATCCCGATCTTCGACCCGGCCGGGAGCTGCGCGTCCCTGACCCCTTCGGGGAGGCCGGTGGCGTCGGGCGGGAGGTCCCACAGCACCCAGTGAACCCAGACCCGCTTGGGGGTGGCCGGATCGGGAGCGTCCGGATCATCGACGATGAGCGCCAGACTCTGGGTGCCGGCGGGGACGCCGCTCCAGGCGAGGGCGGGCGACGCGTCGGCCCCTTGGCAGGTGTGCTGGGCCGGGATGGTCCCGCCGTGCGTGAACGAGGGGGAGGTCAGGGAGAGCGACATCAGGGGGTGCGGAGGAATTCGCGAAGGGAGCGCGGGTGTCTCGTCGTGCTCCCACGATCGAACTGACGCGTGGAGGAATGGCGCAGAAATCCGCCGTCGTCAACGGGGCACTTCCCCAGATCGCGGTCATCCGGGCGGGGGCGCTCGGATACAGCGACCTGCGGCGTCGCGCGCGAAGGGGGGAGGACTAGCCGCGCGAGCCCCATCGCCGACCGAGCAGTGTCGGGCGCGGGCGCATGCCTCGCGCGGTGCGGCGCCTCGCGGTGAGCCGCGCCACGCAGGATGCTTCTCGCGACGCACCACTCCGTCGCGACGCGATGCAGCCCGTTCGCGCATCGGCGACGGCGATGCTGTCGGCAGGTGCACGGCTCCGTCAGATGCACTCGCGTGGTCGATGCGGCGCGACCGCCAACGCGCACTGCCCAACGCGCGCGGCCAAAGGCGCGCGGCCAAAGGCGCGCGGCCCAAAGCGCGCCGTGCCGCACGTGCCGCACGAGCGCCGCCCCGCCCTGCGACCGGTGGCGAGATCCCCGGCGGGCAACAGGGCGTTAACGTCGCCTCCGGTCGGTCGTCTGACGGTGAGCAGGCGCGACGACACCCCGCGACCCCTCACTCGGAGTACTTCCCATGCGTGCTTCCATTCTCGCTTCGCTCATGACCACCGTGGCGCTCGTCACCGTGACCTCGGTCACGTCGGCACAGGCGACCGACACCACCCGCGCCAAGTGCAAGGAGGGGTCGACCTGCGACAAGGTCGAGGACCGCCGCGACCGGCGCGAAAACGTGCGCGACCGCAAGGAGAACGTGCGCGACCGCCGCGAGAACGTGGCCGATCGCCGTGAGGATGTGCGCGACCGGCGCGAGGACGTGCGCGATGCCAAGCACGTCGGCGGGCGCGCCGACCGGGTCGAGGATCGTCGCGACGCCCGCGAGGACGTGCGCGACCGGCGCGAGGACGTGCGCGACAAGAAGGAGAACGTGCGCGACCGCAAGGAGAACGTGCGCGACAGGAAGGAAGATGCCCGCGAGCGCCGTCGCGAGAAGAAGCAGCTGCCGTAAAGCCCAACGACTGAAAGCCGCAACGCCCCGGATCGCACGAGACGATCCGGGGCGTTGCGTTTACCGAGGCCGTGGCACCCGGGCCAGGGTCAGCGCTGCAATGGCGAGGACTCGATGGCCTCGTCGCGCCCCTGGTCCCCCACGACCGGGATCACCCGGATCGACGGCGAGATCGCCATGATCCCGAGACGCGACACGGTCGTGACGAGCGGCACGCCGAGCCCGGTACCGGCAAGCAGGAGGTTGGCCGCAAGCACACGTCCCGTCCATCGATTCACCAGGCTGCGATCGCGCGTCATCACCACCGCCGCGATGGCCGCGCCGTTCACGACGACGAAGGCGAGCGCCGAGTACCGGAAGGCACTCGATCCGACGCGCGCGAGCCAGTCGAGCAACGCGTGCTCCATGTCACCGCTCCTGCCAGAGGGGACCCGCGCCGCACGCCGGGGTTTGGGGGGGGGCGCGCGCGCTGGTCCGTTGGCCTGCCGCGCTACGGTAGCACTTACCAGCCGATCTGGCGAGAGGTGAGCTTCGACGCCGCCCTGATCCGCCGCTTGGCCTCGCGCCCGCTCTCGCCAGGGAGGCGCACGAACACCTCCACCGACGCGAAGTAGGCATCACCCACCAGTCGAATCACCGGTGCCCCAGGGTCGGGCCCGATCGTGGGGTCGGGGTGGTATTCGACCGATCCGGCAAAGGCGTCGACCGACATCTCCACGCGCACCCCCGGCGGGACGATCAGCTCGACCGACCCCATGAGCGCGTACAGCTCGATCTCCGAGACCCCCTCGGGAATCCGCGCCTCCCGCAGGTCGGCATTCACGCTCCCCAACACGCAGGCGATGCGCAGCTGTCTCGGCAGCTCCCAGTCCCCGCGTCGCTCATGCGAGCTGGCGAAGGCGGTGAGCCCCGACCGCTCCCGCACCTGATGGGCGGGGACGATCTGATGGCGCGAAAAGGGAGCGGGGAGCGGAGGGGTCATGCTCGACTCTCGGACAGGAGGGCGAATGACGCTATGCCGAGGTGAAGCCGAGTGCGGCGATCACCGTTTCCAGCGCCGCCGCATCGGGGACCGTCCCCTGCGCCAGGCGCGCGCTTCCCCCGCCACGTCCGCCCACCGCGCCCAACGCCTCCTTGAGCAGGCGTCCGGCGTCCACCCCGCTATCGTCCGAGGCGGCGACCAGGATGGCCGGCGGAGCGGCCACCGCCACCGCCACGACCCCTTTGGGGAGCGCGGCAAAGGCCAGGGCGAGCGCACGCGCATCGTCGACCTTTCCGCCGGCACGTCGCTCGAGCAGGCGCCGCACCCCATCGTCCCCGGGGGGGAGCGCCGCGTGCACGTCGCGGGCGCGCGCGGCGTTCACCTCCCCCTCCAGCCGCCGACGATCGTTCTCCAGCGCTCGCAGCTGTTCGGCCTGCGCCGGGACGAGCGTGGGCAGCTCGTCGATGCTGCACGAGAGTCCGTTGGCGAGCCGGGCGAGGACATCGTACTCGCCCCTCACGCGCGCAATGGCCCGCATGCCGCAGAGGAACTCGACCCGCGTCGCCTTTCGCACCTTCTCCACCCGCCGCAGCATGATCGCACCAATCTCCCCGGTCGCACGCACGTGGGTCCCGCCGCAGGCGCTGCGATCAATCCCCTCGATCGACACGATCCGGAGCACCCCGCCGCGGTCCGACGGCTTGCGCAGCCCGGTCGCCATCTCGGCCTCCTCGAACGTCACGGTCACGGGGCGGTTCTCGGTCACGCCGGCGTTGGCAAGCCGTTCCAGCTCCTGCAACGTCTCCGGTCCAATCGACTCGACGCCGAAGTCGATCGTCGAACTTTCGGCACCGAAGTGCACGCTCACCGTCTCCCAGCCAAAACGGTCGGCGCCGATCGCCGACAGCAGGTGCTGCCCGGTGTGCTGCTGCATGTGATCCCAGCGGCGCGGCCAGTCGACGACCCCCTCGACCTCGTCGGCATCGAGCGACGCGGCCAGGACGTGCGCGACTCGATCGTCTTCGTCGACGACGTCGGTGACGGCCACCCCGCCCAGCGTCCCCAGGTCGTGCCGTTGCCCCCCCGAAGTCGGGTAGAAGGCCGAGCGGTCGAGGTAGACACGGCGCCCGTCCTCGGCGCGGGACGTCACGCGCGCCCCGAAGCGTGCACAGTAGGCGTCGGTGTAGTACAGGCGATCGGTCATCGGAGGCCGTGCCTAACGGTTACTGGAGGCGGTCGGCGTCTCGCCGGCCCGGCAGCGCACGCAGATCATCCGGGCCCCGAAGGCGATGAGGAGCTTGTGCGTGATGGAGCCGTGCAGGTGCTTGCCACACAGGATGCGGCGGCACGTCTCGCACACCCCGCCGGTGTTCACGGAGAACGGGATGTTGCACTCGTCGCACTCGGTCCTGAAGATCGACTTCTGGAAGATCGGCACGGCTGGCGATGGTGGTGCGGTCGAGGTCCGACGCGCGCGGCGCTCGGGGCGCCGTCGCGATCGATGGCCGTGGTAATCTAGGGGGCGTCGTCCCACGCCACGACGTCGCCCACGCGAATCGTCCCCCCCGCCACGACCTCGCCAAAGGCGCCACCACCCCAGTCGGGGAACATCGTCGCCCGCAAACCGTCCAGCGCCTCGTCCATGCGTTCGCACGGCTTGGTTTCGCCGCGAATGGCGATGCGGCAGGTGCCGATGCGGAGGACTCGCCCCCGGGCCCCTTCTAGCGCGCATCCGCTCACCATGAGGTTCGCGCGACGCGCGGCCGGGTCGAGGGCACCGCCGAGTGCGGCCATGTGTCGCTCCCACACCTCGCGGGCGATGATGGTGACCTGCCGCTTGCCGCCACGGTTGGCGTTGCCGACGATGCCGCGCGCGTCGAGTTGCACCTCGCGGGCCGGGTCCATGGGGCCGCGCTTGGCGCGCTTGACCCAGATGCGTTCGAGGGTGCCCACGGGCGTTGGGACGCGGGAGACGAGCAGGAGGAACGGGCGACGGGAACGTTAGGCGGGGCTGGGAGCGCCGCGGAACATGAAGTCACGGCCAGGATGCAAGGGGCCCAGAGGTAGTCCGCGGCGGCGCCTTCGTACAGCCGCCGCACGAAGACGGAGCGTGACGGCCTCCTGCGGCTGGGGGGACAGGCGGGGGCAGGGGGGGGGGGGGGGGGGGGGGGGGGGGGGGGGGGGGGGGGGGGGGGGGGGGGGGGGGGGGGGGGGGGGGCAGGCGGAGGGCCCCGAGCGGACGGGAGTCATGCGGGTCAGGTGCGGGGCAGATTGGGGCGCGGAGGCGTCGTGAGCGCTGGCAGGTGGCCGCGAGTGGCGCGCGACGACCCGCGCTCGCCACCGGCTGGGCCAGACTACAGCTCGGGGACCAGCCAGGCCTTGGCGCCGCCGAAGTCGAGGATGAGGACCCCGCCCTCGCCCAGGACGAAGCGCGCCGTCGTCTCGTGGGCGGTGGCAGGGCTGTCGGTATGCAGCTGATCGCCATCGGTGCGGTAGCAGAGGGCGACCTCCTGCCGCTGGTCGCCGACCTCGAAGGCGTAGAGCAGGCGCCCTCCGGGCTGAAAGTCCATGCGTACGCCCGGGGCGAATTCGAGTGTACGGTCGGCGCGGAGCAGGCGCCATCGCCCGAGGAGCGGCGAGTCACTGGGGGTGGTCATGGCGCCAGGCACCGGGATCGCCCGCGCCGGTTGCGTCGTACGCATACCGGGCCGCGGACAAGGGGGGACGGGCAGGAACGGCGCCGCCGGCGCACCCCTGACGGGGCACGCCGGCGTGGGCTGTCGTCGAGAGGGACGGTCGCGAAGTGGTGGCCGCGCCGCCGGATCACGCGGCGACTACTTCTTCTGCGCTTCCTTGAGCCACTTCACCGCGGCCTTGAACGCCTTCTCCTTGCCGCCGTGTCCGGCGTCGCCGAAGAACGCGCGGTGCTTCGGGCGCCACGCCCCTTCCTTCGTGCGGTGGTAGCCCACGCGAACGAAGTAGCCGTGGGTGCGCGTCGACTCCTGGTCGATGCGGCTGATACCGGGGACCGCGGTCGCGCCGCTCTTGCGCTTCGCTGCCGGCTTCTTGGCGGCCGCCTTCTTGGCGGCCTTCGCGGGCGCCTTCTTCGCCGCGGCCTTCTTGACTGCCTTCTTCGCTGCCATGTGAATCTGGGGCTGGGTCGCCAGCGCCTGACGAGCGCCGGACAACGACGTGGAAAAACGGGCGCCGGATGCGAGTCGCGCGGGGGGAGTCCGGTCGGCAGGCGCGCCTAGTATACCACCATCGGCCGGAATTCGCTCCCCCTGCCTGACGCGCCGCGTAAGGCAGGACTACCGTTAGGCCCTCCCGGTCACAAACTGGCGTATTCCGGTGCGCCTGACGCCTCTTCTGACGCCTGCCTGACGCGGGCGGCTCGGCTGACGCCTACCCTACCTTCCGGACGCGGGGTCCGACTCCCCGCGCTGCCTGACGCGAGCGCGGCCACCCGCGGTGCCTGACGCGGGGTGCAACCCCCCGGTGTGCCTGACGCGGGCCCCCCGCCGGTGCCCGTGCCGCTCCCTGCTGCCGAGTGCCTCACGCCGAGCGCCTGACGCCGAGTGCCTCACGCCAAGCGCCTGACGCCAAGTGCCTGACGCCAGATGCCTCACGCCACGTGCCGCATTCGCACGTCCGGACGCGCACCCTACCGACGGGCACCCGGCACCGCCTGACGACGGGCCGGCAGCGGCGCGCGACCCTCCCTCGGCAGGATCACCCGCGCGCCATGCCGATTCGTCCGCCGGCCGACGCGAACATGGGGATCCCCTAACGTCGGCGTTCCGGGCCTCCCCCGCGCGCAACCCTGGCGTCGGGCAGGGCTCCCGCTTGCGCGAGCGTCCCCGTCAGCACCACGCAGCCCTTCCCGGGCGGCGCACCGCACGCCGGGACCGCCGCGCGCCCTCACGGAGTGGCCGGACAACGCGCACCCCACGACGACCGGCGCGCGCCCCAGGGAGCGGCGAACGGTGCGGTACGGGCGGCAAGGACAGCGGAAAGTGCGGCCCCGCGTCCGGACCGGCGCGGGAGGCGTCGGCGGCCGAGCTCGACGGCCACCGGTCGCGCTGGTGTGTCGGGTGGACTATGTACGCGATGCCGGCGCGGTGCGTGGGGTGAAGCCGGTGATCGGGCCAATCGTCTTGCGCATCAGCCATTCGGAGTGCCCCTGCACCACGAAATCAGGCAGCTCGCCGACCGCGTGGAAGCCGTGGCGCTCATACAGGGCCCGCGCCCGCGGATTGAACGACGACACGCAGAGAAAGACGTTAGGCGACTCCTCGTGCACCCGCTGCTCCACGAACGACAGGAGGACACGACCGACGCCGCGCGACCGCAGGTCCTCCCGCACCGCAATGCTGCGGATGTACCCCACGAACGCCCCCTCCATCACCAGGAGGACGAAGCCCGCCACGCGGTCATCCGCGTCCAGGGCGACCCACGCCTCGTGCGTCGGCAGCTGCACGATCGTCAGGCAACGGGCGTAGTCCCGACCGAGCGTGATCCATGGCTCGGTCGTGCTCATGATCTGCGCGCACGCCTCGGCGTCGCCTGCCTCGCGCAGGCGCACGATGCGCAGGGCGCCGGGGGCCTCCGGTGAGGCGGGCAACGCCGGGCGTGGCGCGAGCGCGGCGCGTGGCTAGAAGCGCTCGCGGAACTTCTGGAAGCTGCTCCGGATGTCGTCGGCCAGCCCCTTGGCCGCATCGCCGAGGTCGTCCATCACGCTCCCGTCGCCGTCCTTGTCGTACGACGCGACCTTCTGCTTGAGCTCGGCCATCTTGGCGTCGAGCTGCGCGTCGAGCTTGGCCAGCTCGTCCTTCGCGTCGGCCTTGGCCAGGTGCATCTTCACCCGCAGCTCGTCGCGTTCCTGCTCCAGTTCCTGCATGAGCGCCTGGGCGCGCTGCTTCCATTCGGACATGGGACTGCTCCTGTGCATGGGGTCGTGTGTCGTGAACGCCTGGGTCGGGCCCTGCCCGTCAGGCGAGGCTGCCTAACGTGTCCTAGTTGCCTGCAGCGGGCGAGACGCGGACCGCCGTGCCATAGCACAGGACCTCGGTCACGCCCTTCATGATCTCGGTGGCGTCATACCGCACCCCGATCACCGAGTTGGCACCGAGCGCCTCGGCATGGGCGATCATCTGGGCAAAGGCGTCGGATCGCGCGCGTTCGCACAGCTCGGTCATCAGCGTGATGTTCCCCCCCACGAGCGTCTGGAGCCCTGCCCCGATCGTCCCGAAGATCGACCGGGAGCGCACCACGATGCCGCGCACCACCCCCAGCGTTTCGTCGATGCGGTATCCGTCGAGCGTGAACGCCATCGTCACCATCGAAGCCTTCATCGTTCCTCATGTCGAACAGGGAAGACCCCGGCGCGCCACCAGTGGTGCGACGGGAGGGAGATCACCACGCACGCGGGCGCGACCACCTTCGCCACGTGACGCGGCGGCGGCGCTAGAAGCGAAGACCGACCAACGCCGAGATGAGCGAACGCTCGCGCTGCTGCACCGTCACCGCCCCCTCGTCGCCGCGCCAGCGATGCAACCGCGCCTCCGCGAACGGGCGCATGCGCGACCCGGCGTAGTCGACCCCAACACCGCCATGCAGCCCGAGGGCGACCCCGGTCATCCCCGTCTGCCCGTACGCGCCGCCACCCGCCAGGAGATAGGGCGCAAAGTCGCGCACCTCGCGCCGGTAGAAGAGGCCGCCGGCCGCCGCCATCGTGCGCATCGATCGCCCGCCAAAGACCACGTCGCCCAGCGCCATCGCCTGCGCCGCGGTCTGCGAGTAGAGCACGTCGACGCGAATGCCGACCCCGCTCGTGCGCGGCCCGAGCTCCATCGACGCCTGTACCTGGCCACCGATGTCCGAACCGGTCGTCCCCGCTCGTGGCAGCGTCACCCCCCCCGCCACGCGATAGTCCTGCGCCCCGAGCGTCGTTGCCACAGGGGCGGCGACCAGCAACGCCGCCGCCAGTGCGGCCCGGCGAATGGTTCGGGAGCTGGTGAAGCGGATCGTGTGAGGCGACGTGATCATCGGACTCCTCTCGTCAGGCAGCGTGGACTCACGGCGGCAACGCCGCCCCTTGAGTATGGCCGGGTCACCGGGCGCCGGCAATGCGAGTGGGACCACGCGGCGGTCGTGGGGCTGCTCGTCCCCCCCGGCCAGCGCGCCCCACCGCGCCTACGCCGTCGCGTGCATCGCCGCGACGATCTCCTTGATGAGCTTGGCGCAGACGGGAGCGGTGACCTCGCTCAGGTCGCGGCGCGGATTGTACTCCACCAGGTCGGCACCCACGATCGGCTGGTCGATCGCCTGCACGATCCCCAGCACCTCGCGCACGCTCAGCCCCCCCGGCTCGCGGTGCGACACCCCGGGGGCAAAGGCCGGGTCGAGGACATCGAGGTCGAGCGAGAGATACACCGGGTGGCGCAGCGTGTAGCGTTCCCCCGCCACCCATCGCCGCATGTCGATCACCTCGACGCCGAAACGATCGGCCTGCTCGCGCTGATGCCGGCTCATGGCCCGGATGCCGACCTGCACCAGTTGCTCGGCCAATCCCTCTTCCATGATCCGGGCAAAGGGACAGGCGTGCGAAAAGCGGTCCCCCTCGAAGTCGTCGTACAGGTCGTTGTGGGCGTCGAGGTGGAGGATGGTGAGCGCCGGGTGATGGCGCCGCACCGCACGGAGCACCGGGTAGGTGATCGAGTGGTCGCCCCCCAGCACGAAGGGCCGTCCTCCCGCCTGCAGGAGCCCGTCCACCGCGCGCTCGATGGCGGCGCGCGGCGCCTCGCCTAACGCGACGTCGCCCCCGTCCACCCACGCGACGCCCGGCTCCACCAGCTGCAACGCCTCGCTCCAGGCGTTCGACATCGTCGATTGCAGCTCACGACGAATGGCGGCCGGCGCCTCCGCAGGGCCGCGCAGGAACGACGAGCTGGCGTCGTGACAGGCGCCCAGCAGGGTGGGGGTGCCGAGCGCGCGCGTTCGTGGAGCGCCGGAGGGTGGGCGGGCGCTCATTCGTAGAGCGCCGCCGGATCGGCCGCCGCGAGTTCGGTGAGGAAGCCGGCGATGCGCTCCGCTGCCTCGCGCACGAAGCGCTCACCATGCGCCGCCGTCGACCCCGCCGGGTCGCCAACCCCCGTGTCGTCGGTGACACTCGGCCAGTCGCGCTGCGCCCACGCCCACCCCTCGCGCAGGGCGGCGATGCGAGAGCGCCGAGCCGCGCCGCGCCCAGCCACGTCGAGCGGGCGCACCTGGCCCGGGGCGAGGTGCATCATGACGCTCGTCTCCAGCGCCCCCGCGTGGTCGCCCGGCTCGTCGAAGTAGCGACGCGCGTCGAGGACCGTCCACCAGTTCACGTACGAGAGAAAGAGCGACGTCTGCGGTTGCAGCTCGCGAAGGATCGGCTTGAAGTCGTTGCCGCCATGCGCGTTGAGCACCACCAGCTTGCGCGCCCCGTGCGGCTCGATGGCCCGCACCAGGTCGCGCAGCACGGCGAGCTGCGTGCTCGGGTTGAGGTTGAGGCAATACGGAACGGCGAGTTGCCCCGTGTTCACCCCGAACGGTACCGGCGGCAGCACCACGACGCGCGCCCCGCGCTCCCAGGCAATCGCCGCCGCCGCGATCGCGACCTCACTCGCCTCCACCACGTCGGTGGCATAGGGGAGGTGCGTGTTGTGCGCCTCGGTCGCCCCCCACGGGAGGACCACCACGTCGTATCGCGCTTCGCGCACGGTCGGCCAGTGCGACTCCGCCAGAACCCACGGTCTCGATGTCATGACTCAAGTGTCACACGGCGACGGCCGCCCACGCCAGACGGTCGCGTGAGTCCACGTGCGGGCTCGCTGCCGTCAGTCCACGCGCTCGATGACGATGCGCGGCGCACGCAATGTCGCGGTTCGCCCGTTCACCCCCGAGACCAGGGCGACGACGTCGATCGAGTCTCCCGGCGCCCACATCGGGCCATCCCGCAGGACGAACTCCACGCTGCTCGCCCCCGGCTCGCGCGATTGCTCCTCGCGGGCCCCACCCTGGACGACCTCACTTCCGTGGACCAGCCAGACCGTGTCGACCGCCAGTGCGCCAGGGACGCCGCCGCCCGCAGCGTTCACGCGAAGGATGGCGATCAGGCGGTTCTCCACGCTGTCCATCGTGGGTTGGAACGAGCGCCACGCCTCGACCTCGAGCGTCAACGTCGTCGCCCCGGCAGAGAGCTCGGCCGGCACGGCGCGCAGCGACTCAGCGGTGCGCACCGGTCCCTCCGACTCCCCGGCGGGCGGCGCTCCGCACGCCGCGACCAGCAGCGCCACCGCGGGCACGAGCACCGCAGCTCGCGTGAGCGCGACGCATCGGTACATGCCGGCTCCGGTCAGTGGCTGGCAAAGACGCGCGTCGCCCCGCCCTTGGAGAAGGCGACCACGTCGTACTTGTCCTTGCGCCCGCCGGGCACTTCCATCCCGGGGCTCCCCACCGGCATCCCGGGTGCCGCGATGCCGATGATCGCCGGCTTTTCGGACAGCATGCGCTTGATGTCGGCCGCCGGCACGTGCCCTTCGACGACATAACCGTTGACGATCGCCGTGTGGCAGGACGCCAGTCGCGGTCCCACGCCGAGCTTCGACTTGCGCTGCTGCAGCGCTTCGTCGGTTACGTCGATCACCTCGGCCTGAAAACCAGAGTCGCGAATGTGCTCCACCCAACTCGTGCAGCACCCACAGGTCGGCGACTTGTAGACCTGGATCACGGTCTTGGCTCCGCTGGGGGCACTCAGGGGGCGCAGGTCAGCGCCGTCCCGCGCCGCCGAGGCCCCGGCGAGGGTAAAGACGAGGGCAAACGCCGAGAGGAGGATGATCGACGGACGCTTCATGGCGGGGCGGGTGCAGTGGCGAAGGCGATGCCGGTCGCGGTATCAGCCGCGCGTCGGGCCGACGGGCCGGTCGCGGTCTTCGGGCGGCAGGACTGATTGGACCCTAGCCCCGGCAGTCGCAGGGCGCAACCCGCCCAACGGTCCGGGCACAGCAGCGCGCGCACGGCGTCGGGCGCCGGATTCGGCCGGCGGCTCGCCGTCAGCGTCTCGACTGGTCGTACGCGATGGTGGCCCCGATGCCGGGGAGGGCGAAGACGAGGGCCCCCATCGTCCAGCAGAGTGGTCCGCAGGCTCGGCGATCGGCGTCGTAGCGCCAGTTGCCCACGCGCACGAGCCCGGCCGCAGCGAGCATGCCGACCGCCGACCCGCCGAGCGCCGCCGGGAAGCGTCCATCGCCGGCAATGGCAGCGGGGACGGCGGCGGCGGCAAGCCAGCTGCCGGTGTAGGCGCCGACATATGCGGCGCGCCCCGCGCGCTCGTCACTCGCACCCATGGCGCGGGCGATGCGCTTGGTGGCGATCCCGGTTCCGAAGAAGGCGATCGGGGCGGCCAGCGTCCCACCGACCACCTGCGCCGTCACGCGCGCCGATGACAGCGCCGGCGCGGCATCCTGCGCCGCGACGCCGCGGCTGGCCGACACCAGGGCCAGGGGGGCCAGCGCCGCGATGGCGATGGACCAAAGCCGCCGCATGCCGCTCATCGGCCGCTCATCGGCCGCTCATCGGCCGCTCACGCAACCGGGGGATCGATCAGCTGCATCCCGCTCAGCTGGTCGCCGTTGATGAGGATGCGCACGTTGTTGCTGTCCGCGTCCACGGGGACGAGGAAGAAGTACGGCAGCTTGGGCGGGTAGCGCATGCACAACCCGACGATCTTCTCCCCGTCGCGAAAGGTGACCTCGACGAGCTTTGAGCCGCGCAGGCGCGGGTCGACGGGGGCGATGTCGTGTCCGTCGACGTGCGCCGAGTCCCCCTCGATCGACTTGACGAAGAAGAGCGCCTTGAGGTCGGCGAGCTTGACCTGTGTCATCGTGCCGTCGCCAGCGCGAATGTGGCAGGTGGGCCGATTGTGATCGACGTCCAGGCTGCTCCCCTTGAGAAGTCGCCCGTCCGCGAACCGCGCCACTACCAGGTTTGCCATCGCGCCGTGTCTCCGTACGCCGTTCCGTTCCCGACCGGCCGCCGTGTGCGGCCACGTGGCAACTTACCCCGCCCGGCACGCGGCAGAAAGCGGGGCGCGAGACGATGGCGCCGGAGGTCGCGGTCTCGTTAGGGACGACCCTGGAACCCCGGGACGGGAGGGGCCGTACGGGTTGCTGGCACGGCGCGACACGCCGTCCTAGCTTGTCCGGGCGGGGGGATCCCCGCACCGGCGTGGGACTACGCGAGCGAGGGCGATCATGGAAGAGATCAAGGTGGCCGGCGGCAACCTCAAGGCCAAGCTCAAGGAGCTCATTCACGAGGGGAACGTACGCCGCATCGTGATCCGCAATCCGCAGGGGCGGACGCTGCTCGATCTCCCGCTCGCCGCCGGGGTGGCGGGCGCGGCGTTGCTGCCGTTCTGGGCGGCCATCGGGACGATCGCCGCGCTCGCCACCGACTACACCATCGGCGTCGAGCGCGACCCGGGCACGGCGGTCAACAAGCCGCAGTAGCCGGTCGCTGCGCGTTCAGCTGGCGTGGCCCTCGCGCAACGCCAGCAGGCGGGCCTCCACCAGGTCGACCAGCTCGCGCATCCCGGCCTCGTCGAAGATGAGGCGGGCGCCGGCGGCGGCGTAGATCTCCGGGAGTCCGCGGGTTCCCCCCAGGGCGAGCGCCTGCTTGTAGCGCTGCATCGTCCCCACCGGGTCGTGCTGCGCGTCGCGCCACAGCTGCAAGGCGCCGAGCTGCGCAATGCCGTACTCGATGTAGTAGAACGGGTACTCGAAGATGTGCAGCTGGCGATACCAGCGCGACACGCGCTCGCGCTCGAGTCCCGTCCAGTCCACGCCGCGCTCGAAGCGCGCCCGCAGCTGCAACCAGGCGGCATCGCGCGCCGCCGCATCGTGCCCCTCGCCGCTGGTGTAGATCCAGCGCTGGAAGGCGTCGACGCTGGCGATGTGCACCAGGCTGCTCAGCACGTCCTCGAGCTGCTCGATCTCCACCGCCCGCGCCTCGGCCGGCGTGTAGTAGCCCGTGGGCTGCGTGAGGTGCGGCGTGACGAGGAGCTCCATCGACATCGACGCCAGCTCCGCCGCCTCGTGCCCAGTCCCCCGCTGCCAGATGAACGGCTGGCGGTGCGCGGCGAAGTCGTGGAACGAGTGCCCGGCCTCGTGCACCAGCGTGTTCACGTCATCCGGCACGCCGACCGCGTTCATGAAGATGAACGGCCGGCCGCGCCATGGGAGCTTGGTGCAATAGCCGCCGGGGGCCTTGCCCGGTCGGCTCTCGAGGTCGAGCAGCCCGGCCTCTGCCATCTCGCGGAACTGCCCCCCCAGCTCCGGGTCGAGCGCATCGAAGATGCGCTTGGCCGGCTCCACGAAACCGGCCGTGTCGTGGAAGGGGCGCACCGGGACGTTCGCTCTCCAGCTGCACGAGCGTGTCCCACGGGCGAACGGTCGCCACGCCTAACGACTCCCGCCGGTGGGCCATGAGGCGTTCCACCGCCGGCGCCGCCGTCGCCTCGACCGCGGCGTGGAAGCGCGCGCAATCCGCCGGCGAGTAGTCGAAGCGGTGCTTGGCGCGGAAGGCGTACTCCATGTAGTTGGCGAAGCCGGCGTTCGCCGCCAGGCGCTGCCGCAGCGCGAACATGGTGTCGAACAGCGCCGCCAGCGCCTCACGCTGGGCGAGGTACGCCTCGGCCCCGAGCCGGAACGCCCGCTCACGCACGGCGCGATCGCGCACCTTGAGGTGCGGTTGCAGCTGCGGGATCGTCACCCGCTCCCCCTCCCACTCCGCCTCGAGTCCCCCGGTGATCTTCTGGTACGCGGCGCTGTGCTCCTCCAACTCGGCAAAGAGGGGCACGTTGGCCTCGCGGAAGATCTCGATGTCGGTGCGAAACTCGTCCAGCACCACCGCCATGTCGTCGCGGCTCCACCCGATCGCCACCAGGCGCTCCGCCAGGCGCACGTTCTGCTCCCCCACCTTGGGGAAGATCTCCGACGACCAGCGCAGGTTGGCCGCCTCCTTGGCCGGGTCGGCCGTGTCGCAGGTGTACGCGATCATCGCCAGGGTCCCCGCCTCGTCCACGACGGCGCTCAGCTCCGACCACGCACGCAGCCACGCCTCGGCCGTCTCGCGCGAGACGGGGGCGCTGGCGAGCGCCTCGTAGTGTGGGGCGAGGGTCTCCCACGTCGCATCGACGAGGGTCTGGGGTGAGGCAGGGATCGCGAGCGTCACACGGCACTCCTGGCTAGGGCCCAACACCATTTGGGGACGGACCCGATATGGGCAAGGCGCCGCCGCTCACCCGGATGCGGGGAGCGACGGCGCCTTCCAAGGTATCGCCGAGCGGGGGGGGCGAGCCACCCCGCGAAGCGCCTAACGATCTCGAGCTGAGGCGGAGCACCGTGCCGACGGTCGGCCGCCCCGCACCGGCCCCGCACGAGCGGCTCACCAGCGGCTCGCCGGCCCTTCACCCGCGCTGGGCGCCGGCGTAGGAGCGCGCCGGCGACCGTCGCTGGGTGGCACCTACTTGGCGGCCGGCGGCAGGAGGACCTTGTCGATCACGTGGATGACGCCGTTCGTCGCCTTCACGTCGGCGGTGGCCACATGCGCGTCGTTGATCATCAGCCCGTTCCCCATCGCGTGGATGGTGAGCGCAGCCCCGTTCACCGTCTTGGCGCTGGTCAGCTTCGCGGCGGCCGACGACGGGACGTCGCCCGCGACCACGTGGTACAGGAGGATCGCCTTGAGCTGGTCGGGGTTGGCCAGGAGCTTGTCCAGTGTGCCGGCCGGCAGCTTGGCGAACGCCTCATCGGTCGGGGCGAAGACCGTGAACGGCCCCTTCCCCTTGAGCGTGGCGATCAGCCCCGTCTTGTCGAGTGCGATAGCGAGTGTCTTGAACGAGCCGGCGGCGACCGCCGTCTCGACGATGTCCTTCCCCTGCGCGTACGCCGCACGCGGCGCCGCCACGACTGCGGCCGCGAGCACCGCGGCTGCCAGAAAACGCTTCATGATGTCCTGCTCCCTTCGTTAGGTATCCGGTCAGGGCACGGCGTCGTCACGGTGCACCGCGCACGCCATGCGTCAGCGAAGGGGCGAACGGTGCGTGACACGCACGCAGTTCCTGCAGGCTTTGCGGGAACTCGCGGCGCGCGCCGCACCTTCATCGAAGCGTTCCTGCTCTCAATTGTTAGTACCCTGACTGGACCCGGGTCCGAACCAGCGTCAGGACCGTCGGTCGGCGCGCCAGCCCTCCAGGAAGGGCGGGCTCAGTCGCGCCGGCGGGGCGCCGAGCCCTGCAGCTCGACCAGTCGCAGCATGTGCGCGCGCAGCCGCCCGAGCGCACGCGGCAGCTCGTGCAGCAGGCGCGGCACATCGGCCGCGGTCGCCACTTCGCTCGTCTCGGCGGCCAGCCCGGCGATCGCCTCGGCCAACGGATCCTCGGCACGCATCGCCGGCAGCAGCAGCTCGTACTGCCGCACCACCCGGTCGAGATCGGCAAAGCCCATCGCCAGCAGGCGCAGCTCCCGCTGCGCCGCATCGGCCGGCTCGTCGACGTCCCCGCTCTCGCCGCCGGTGTCCAGGGCGTGCAGGAAACGGTCGGCGGGGAGCAGCGCATCGGTCGGGAACTCGTGATAGACCTCGACGAGCGCCGCGATGTCGCCCTTGGCCCCGAAGACCGGCACCAGCCGAACCGTGATCGCCCGGCGACTCCCGTCCGGGAGGCGCACATGGGCCTCCCCCGACCACGGCGAGCGCGTCGCCACCAGGTCGCCCCACTCCACGGGGAGCCCGCTCGGAGAGACGAGCGAGCGAATCACCGACGCTTCGATCGCGGTGACCGCCGGGCGATGCCGGTCAAACAGCGTCAGCGCCGCGGCATTGCAGTCGAGGACCCGCCCGTCGGCGCCGACGAGCAGCACCGGCTCCGCCGCTGCTTCGAGCGCCTGCGACCGGATGCGATCGCCGGCCTCCGGTTTGGTCGACGGCTCGCCCTCCGTCGACACAGGCTCCGGCGCCCCCGCGCCGCGCCGGCCGATGAGCACCCCGACCGCCACCCCGACCACAAGGGTCGGGATGGCAACCGCCAGCAGGGAAGGAGTTTGCAGCATCTGCGAGTCGGGGGAGCGCCAAGGATCGTCGCCGCGAAATCTGGCGACGGGGAGTTCCACTGCTAGTGTCGGTCTCCCCTGGTGCTCCTGAATGACGATCCAGTTGGGGCTCCGCTGCAGATGCGCCCGGCCACGGTCGATACTCCGAGGGGCACGCTCCGCCTCCCCGACATGTCCGACATATTCCTCGTCCGTCAACCCGTCTTCGATCGCTCCGACTCGGCTGTCGGCTACGAGCTTCGCTTTCGCGAGCCTGACGATGGCGGCGACGCGTTCGCCCGCAGCTACCTGAGCGGCTCGTTCGAGTTCCTGCGTGCGGGACTCCCGGCCTACGTCAGGGCCAGTCGGCAGCAGTTGGTCGAACGCATCTTCGACGCCCCGGAGGCGCGGTCGCTGGTCGTCCTCCTCCCTCCCGATCTTCCCGCCGAGACGGCGGTGGTCGAGGCGGTGGCCGACCTGGCCAAGCGCGGGGTGACGGTGGTCCTGGACGAGTTCGAACTCCCCAAGACCCCTGGCGCCCCGATCCTCGCCTTCCTGGCCCACGCCAAGGCGGTGCGCATCGACCTGCGGTGCCAGGACCCGGCGCAGCTGGGGCCGATGGTGGCGGCGCTCAAGCGACAGGGCAAGCGCGCCATCGCCGACCACGTGCTCGACGCCAAGCTGTACAAGGCCTGCCTCACGCTCGGCTTCGAGGGCTTCCAGGGGCCGCACTTCTCGCGTCCCGAACCGCTCCCCTCGGCCGAGATGCCGGGGAGCACCGCGGCGGCGCTGCGCCTCCTGTCGCTGGCGCGCGACCCCAACACGCCGGAGCGCGAGCTCGAGGCGGTCATCTCCTCGGACCCCGGGATCACCTTCCAGCTCCTCCGCATCGTCAATTCGGCCGCGTTAGGCGGGCGCGGCATCACGTCGATCGGGCACGCGCTGCGCCTCGTCGGGCGCAACAACGTGGTGCGCTGGCTGGCGTTGGCCTCGGCCACCTCGCGCACCGGCAAGCGCGGCACCGACGACGAACTCGTCCGGCAGGCCGTGCAGCGCGCGCGCTTCTGCGAACTCATGGCCACCCCGCAGACGCGCCTCGACAAGGGGACGCTCTTCCTCATCGGCCTCTTCTCGGTCCTCGACGCCGTCTTCCGCATGCCGATGAACGAGGTGCTCGACCGCGTGAACCTGGCCGACGACGTGCGTGCCGCGCTGCTCGACCGCTCCGGCCCGATGGCCGGCCCGCTCACGGTCGTCGAGTCGTACGAACTCGGGCTCTGGGAGTCGGCCGCCGAGGCGGCACAGCTGATCAAGTTCGACCCCGCCGCACTCCCCGGGATCTATCGCGAGTCGCTCCAGTGGGCATCGGAGCAGATGCCGCAGGCACGGGCGCCGATCGCGAGAGCGTCTTGAGAAGACGGGAAGACGGGAAGACGGGAAGACGGGAAGACGAGAGCGGCGCCTTGCGGCGCCGTTCTGCGTTCAGCGAGACTCGCGCGCCGTTCGTGCAGCGCGCGCCTGCGCACTCGTCTTCCCGTCTTCCCGTCTTCCCCTCATCCGCTACTCATAGCGCAGCGCCTCGATCGGGTCCAGGCGCGCCGCCCGCGACGCGGGAAAGAGCCCGAACAGGATCCCCGTGAGGGAGCTCGCCAGGAACGAGACCGCGATGGCCATCGGTTGCACGGTGGCCTGCAGCGGCGTGGCGTTGCGGATGCCGGCGGCGACGAGCCAGCCGAAGACCAGGCCGATCACGGCACCGATGGCGGTCAGCGTCGCCGCCTCGATGAGGAACTGCCAGAGGATCACCCCGCGCGTGGCGCCTAACGCCTTGCGCACGCCGATCTCGCGGGTGCGCTCGGTGACCGAGATCATCATGATCGCCACCACCCCCACGCCGCCGACGATCAGCCCGATGCCGGAGAGCACGATCATCACCAGGAAGAAGATCCCGGTGAGCTTCCCCCACGTCTCGAACAGCTTGTCCTGCGTGATGACGGCGAAGTTCTCGGGCGTGCCGGGGCGCATGCCGCGCAACCCGCGGATGGTCGCCACCACGTCGTCGATCGCCTCGTCGCGCGACACGCCCGCCATGGGCTTGATCGTGAAGTCGATCCAGTCGATCCACAGGTTGAGGTAGCGACGCCCGGCGCTCAGCGGCACGTACGCGCGCGGGCTCGGCTCGCTCATGAAGTCGCCCGCGCTCTTGTACACGCCGATCACCATGAACGGCGACTTGTTGAGCAGGAGGATCTTCCCGATCGGGTCGACCCCGGTGAACAGGCGCTCGGCCGCGGTCTCGTTGATCACCACCACGCGGGCCCCGTTGCTCTCCTCACCCTGCGTGAAGTCGCGTCCCTGCACCACGTCGCCGCCGTCGACCTCGATCCAGTTGGCGGTATAGGCCACCACGCGCATGCTCGACAGCAGGCGGTCGCCATACTTGGCCGACGCCGAGGCGCCGGTGCTGATCGTGATGTCCTGGATGCTCGGCAGCCGCTTGATCGCCTCGGCTTCCGTCAGACGCAACGGCGGGTTGCTGCGCCATTTGCAGCTGTCGTCGTCGGCGTCGCTGCACCCCTCGAGCGAAATCGGGAAGCGGTTCACGAAGAAGGTCGTGGGCCCGGCGCGCTCGAACTCGCTGGCCACGCTGTTGTTGATCCCCTGGATGGCGGCCGACATCACCACCACCACGAAGACGCCGATGGCGATCCCGAGGATGGTGAGCGCCGCCCGCACGCGGTTGGCGCGCAGCGCATCGATGGCGATCACGATCCCCTCGACTAGCGAGGTCACTCGGTCGGTAACGGCCATGCCCTACTCCTGCCGCAGCGCGGCCACCGGATCGAGGCGCGACGCCCGGCTCGCCGGGTACACGCCGGAGATGATCCCCACCCCTGCCCCGACCGTGACGCCGAGGATCACCGACCAGGGGGCCACGCTTGCCGGGAGCGGCGAGAGCGCGGCAATGAGCTTGGCCAATCCGAAGCCGGCCGCGATCCCGAACGACGCCCCGATGATCGCCAGCGTCGTCGACTCGGCAATGAACTGCGACATGATGTCGGCGCGCTTGGCGCCTAACGCCTTGCGCACCCCGATCTCGCGCGTCCGCTCGGCCACGGCGACGAGCATGATGTTCATGATGACGATGGAGCCTACCAGCAACCCGATGGCCGGGAGGGCGATTCCGGCGAGCACGAGGAAGCCCTGGATCTTCTTCCAGAAGGCGAGCGCCGCGTCGGCGGTCTGCATCGAGAAGTCGTCGGACTGCCCCGGGCGCAGCTTGTGGCGCGTCCGCATGACCTGCCGCACGAGCTCCATCGTCCCCGCCAGCTGCGTCTCCGACGAGGCCTGGATGGTCATCCCGTCGATCACCTTGAAGCGATTGACCAGGCGATGGGCCGGCGTCTTGTAGGGGACGATCAGGAACTTGTCCATGGAGATGCCGAAGGCACTCCCCTGCTTCTCGGCCACCCCGATCACAGTGTACGGGATGTTGCCGATGCGGATCTCGCGGCCGATGGGGGAGACGCCGGGAAAGAAGTGATTCTTCGTCTCTTCGCCGATGACCGCCACCGGCGTCCCCATGTCGTACTCCTGCGGGGAGGGGAGACGCCCTTCCTGGACGCCCAGGTTCCGGATCTCGAACCACTGCCCGTCCACGCACTGCACCAGCACCTTGCGTGGGTTGGCGTAGCGCGACTCCACCGAGAGGGCATCGGTCCCCTCGTAGGCCCATTTCACATCCGGCGGGAGCACCGCCGCCACCGGCAGGATGTCGTCCTCGGTGATGCGCGGGCGGGCGCGCCACGCGCGCCATTCGGATTCGTCGACGTCGCCCATGTTGATGTTGGGCTGGCGACGCAGCTGGAACGAGTTCTTGGTGATGATCTTGCCGACCAGATCATCCTCCATGTACTTCCCCATTCCGTCGACGATCGAGACGACCGCGATGAGGAAGGTCACGCCGATGGCCACTCCCAGCAGCGTGAAGAAGCTCTTGAGCTTCTGCGCGCGAATCTGGGCGAGTGCCAGGCGGATGGCTTCGAGATAGGACATGGCGGGTCGTACGGCCCCCTGACGATCGGGGTTTCGCCCCCCGTCCCTGGCCGTTCTCCGGTCCATCCCAGCAGCGGGGCGCGACGCCCCCCTGCGTCCCGTCCCTAGGTGCAGATCCCCACGCGGTGCCCCGCGAAGCGGCGCGCGGTGAACTCCTGCACCATGAAACCGGCCAGGTCGCCGGTGGGAAGCGCCGTGGGGTGATCGGGCATCACGTCGGCCGCGACCCGATATACCCCGGTCGCCTCGGCGTCGGGAATATCAGGGGGACAGACGTACGTCCACTCGAGCGACGACGTGCGCATCGCCTCCCACGCCGCCCGATGTTCGGCTGAGACCAGCCGAAAGACCGCGGGAAAGCCGGGTTGTTCGCTGCGGAGCCCGGGGCCGGTGGTGGAGTCGAGCACGCCACCACCGCCAACGGCGAGCAAGCGCCCTCCTCCAGACGTCTCCAGCGCGGCCACGATGTTCCGGATCCCCTGCGAGCGCGTGGTGCCGGGATCGGCGGTGGTGCCGGCGCCTAACGCCGCGAGCGCTCCATCACAAGCGGCGAGCACCTGCGCCACCGCCGCCGGATCGAGCACGTCGCCGGCGACGACGGTGAGTCCTGGTTGCGCGGCGACGCGCGACGGATCTCGCGCCAGCGCCCGCACCGTGTGCCCCGCCGCCAGCGCCGCGGCAACGAGGCGTTTCCCGGTACGACCGGTGGCGCCGAAGATGGCAATCGTGCTCACGCGCGCACCGGTGCGGATGGGATGTCAGGCAAGTGGCGGCTGCTCTCTACTTGTAGATCCAGAACGGCTTGGTTTTGGCCTCGTACTCCTTGGCCTCGCGCTCCATGATCGGGAGCAGCGCCTCCACGCCGCCGTCCTTCTCCACCGCCTCGCGCACGCGCGGGCCGCCGGCCAGTCGATCGATCGACGCCGTGCGCCACTGGAACTCCTTCGGATGGCGCTTGTAGATCTCGCGCAGGAGCATCAGCCCCACCTGCTGCGGCTTCACTGCGTCACGATCGCTCACCACCATCACGATCACCGGGACCGTCATCCCGCCGTGCTTGTACCCCTGCTCCACTGTCTGCGACGTGGAGTCGAAGACGATGCCGGGGAGCTTCATCGCGTTGAGCGCCTTGGCAATCGCGCCGGCATCGGTGAGGTAGGGGGCGCCGACCATCTGGAAGGGCTGCGTCATCCCGCGCCCCTCGTTGATGTTGGTCCCTTCGAAGTAGCAGGTCCCCGTGTACAGCAGCGCCGCATCACCCGAGCGAATGTTGGGCGACGGATTCACCCAGCCCAGCCCCGTCTCGTTCCACCACATGTTGCGGCGGTAGTTCTGCATCGGGACGACGGTGAGGTCGGCCTTGAGCTGACCCGACCCCACGAGGTACTGGGCCAGCTCGCCAATCGTGAGCCCGTAGCGCGTCGACACCGGATACCAGCCGACGAACGATCGGTACTTGGGGTCGAGCACGTTCCCCTCGAAGATGTCGGCGCGCACGAGGTTGGGGCGATCGAGCAGGATGAACTTCTTCCCCTTCGCCGCCTCGGCGCTCAGCGTCATCGTCCACTGGTAGGTATAGAAGCGCGCGCCGAGTTCCTGGATGTCGAAGATCAGGACGTCGACGTCCTTGAGCATCTCTGGCGTGGGGACGCGCGTCTCGCCGTAGAGCGAGTAGACCGGGACGCCGGTCGCCGAATCCACCGTCGAGGCAATGTGATCGCCCGCGCGCGCGACGCCGCGAATGCCGTGTTCGGGTCCATACAGCGCCGTGAGCTTGACCCCCGGTGTGCTGTACAGGATGTCGATCGTCGTCTTGCCGGCCGGGCCGAGCCCCGTGTGGTTGGTGATGAGGCCGACGCGCTTCCCCTTGATGAGGTGGATCGAGTCGGTGACGAGGACTTCGATCCCGGTGCGCACGCGCTGGGCGTGGACCGGTGCGGGGGTGACGACGGAGAAGGCGCTCGCCCCGAGGGCGAGGGCCGAGATGGCGTGGCGCAGCACGGGAAGTCGCATCATGAGGGCGGTACGTGGCGGAGCGTGGGGGGACGGAGTGTGACGATCTTACCCCGCGGTCGGGCGAGTGTCACGTCGAGGATACGCTGCGGAGGGGCGCGGCGCTGGGCGGTGTGGAGCGAGACGAGCGCCGAGCGACCTTCCCGCTACGTTCGCGCCTCAATGACGAGATCAAGGCGGAAGCGGTTCCTCGCGCGGTGCCGCAGTCACTCTTGCAGGGCGAACGCAACGATCCAGTCGCCAGGTGCTCCGATTCCACTCCGTCCGCCTGCGGCCACCACGACGTACTGCTTCCCGTCGAGTACGTAGGTCATCGGTGATGCCTGCCCACCCGCCGGCAACTGATGCTCCCACAGCTGAGCGCCGCTGTCTACGTCCAAAGCACGGAACTTTCCGTCCTGCGATGCCGCAATGAAGACCACACCGCCAGCAGTGACAAGCGGCCCACCGAAACTGAGTGAACCCCAAGCACGATGCTGCGGATATTGTGAGAGCCACGGCACCGTACCGAGCGGACGCTGCCAAGCCACTCGAGCGTCGCGTGCCCCGAAGTCTATCGCCATGAGCAGGCTCCACGGTGGCGGGGAGCAGGGCGTCCCCGACGGCGCGATCAATGGCACACGCGTGGCAACATACGGCGAACCGACTTGGCTCAGCTCCTCGCCGATTCCCGATGGTGCGTAGCGCTCGGTACTCTCACTCCTTTGATGGAGTCGCACAGCCATTGCCACCCGCTTGAGTGCGATGACGAGACGCTGTCGTTCCTGATCCCACGCCAAGCCATCCCAGTTGATGCCACCCCCATGGGCCCGGCCACTGGAGCGTGCCCCGAGTCGAAGGAGGTGTGAAGATTCCGTCGTTGCGCAGCGCCGCGGCAGCTGCACGGCAAAACGAACGTTCCTCATCCGTGACACCGAACATCGAGTCCGGAGAAAGCCCCACTCCCAGAAGCGGCGGTGGATAGACAGGAAATGGTTGTGTGGGCCACGCAGCCTCTCCTAGCACATCGCTTGAGGGGACGGGACGCTCCTCCACCGCGATAACTGGAACGCCGGTCTCGCGATTCAGGACGAATATCATGCCGCTCTTGGTCCCTACGATTACCACAGGGACTCGGCCGGCATCGCGCGACAGCTCCGCCAGAATCGGCTGCGCTGCCACGTCGTAGTCCCAGAGGTCGTGGTGAACGACCTGAAAGGACCACGCGACCTCTCCGGTGCTCGCACGGAGCGCGACGACCGAATTGGCGTAGTCGTTCCGGCCGCTGCGATTCCCTCCGAAGAAGTCGGGTGCAGCGCTTGCTGTCGGCAGGAACACCAGCGCTCGCTCAGTGTCAACGGTTGCCAATGACCAGACATTACCGCCGATGACGTCCTTCGCGTCGTCGGCGTGCCAATGTCTCCAGGACTTCGCGGCTGGACCTCGCGGGATTGGGTCGAAGCTCCATCGTACGGTTCCGCGCCGCGCATCATACGCGCGTACGACACCAGATGCGGCTCCGATGCCAAGCGTCTCACGAACGGCAGACCCAACGATCACCAGATCCTGAACGATGGCAGGAGGTGACGTGACAGCGAGGTTCACTCGCGCTGCGTCGGCACCAAGGATTCCCGCGCCGTACGTGAGATCAACTTCCCCATTGCGCCCGAAGCCCTCGCAACGGAGCCCGCTGACGCCATCTAGTGCGATAAGTCGAGCGTCAAGCGTCGTGACAAACACGCGCGTGGCGCAGGGTGACGTCTTGGTGACAAGCGAGTCGTCCCAGACGGCAACCCCCCGAGCGACGAAGCCCTCGGGATTGCTCTCGCTTCGCGCAATGCGTGGATCGAATGTCCAGCGGATGGCGCCGCTACTTGGATCGAGAGCAATCACGCGGTTGAAGGGGTCGCGACGAACAACATGCGGTGGTGCATGACCGCAGTCGTTTCGAAACGGTAGCTTGGAAGCGCGGCAGCGGATGCACGAGTAGGTGTCCTGTCAGCTGGGAATTGTTCACCCACTCTGATTGGCCAGTCGCCCGTACGTTGCACCCAAACGCGACGAAGATGCTTCACGTTCGCTCGCGAAATGATCGGCGCCGGGGAGTATCTGGTGCCGGTCAACTCGCCTGAGACCGTGCCCCACTCGAGATCGCCTGACGCCCCGCTTGGAGCCGCCCGCTGGTTGCAGCTCACGGTCGCACTGACCAGCAAGGCGCCGATCGCTCGGCGCGACCAATTACCGCGCGCACGCAGGTGGCGTGAGGACGATGCCTCTTGTGCACCGCTGTTCTCCGCTGACATGATTAATGGGTCGAGGCAGCGAACGCCTTTCGGTTCGTCTGGGGCTCGGCGCACTCCGTAGCGAGACATCGAGTGAGGGGAGGGGAGGGGAAGTGGGCGGTGAGACGAGGACGAGCATCATCGGGCTTTTGGACACCGATGCCCAACGTACGGCCGTCGTTCGCGCCGTGGCAGCACTACGCAGTGGCAAGATCTACCACGACACTTTCGAGTTTGTCGGTGATGTGCGCTTTGGCGCGCCCGCATGTGTGGTGGTCGGAACGATGGACCCCAAAGGGGAATCGACCGTACCCCTGGTCGGACGCATAACGCGAGATCATCCTCGCACTGGCATCATCGCCGTGTGCGACACGACGTCGCCCAGCATTCAGCAACTCATGCACCTCGCACGTGCAGGTGGGGATGAAGTGATGCTGACATCCATGGCATCTCTTGCTGAGCTATCCGCAGCCGTCGATCGAGCCTGCGCTCGCCGACGGGCGGTATCGGACTGGCAACGCATCGCGCCGCACGTCCCCACGCAGTTCCACGACCTCTTCGAGTTCTGCTTCGGTTCAACGAACGGACACCCGAGCGTAGAGGCACTGGCGAACTACCTCGATATCGACCGCTCCACGCTGGCGTCGCGACTGCGCACTGCGGGCTTGCCACCCGCGCGTACGATTCTATCGTGGTCGCGTCTGCTGTCGGTCACAGAAACCGTAGCGGAATCGCGAATGCCGCTCGAGCAGGCAGCCCTTCGAGCGGGCTTCAGCTCAGCGTCGAGACTGCGCGCGTTCACTCAGCGTATGGTGGGTATGGGTCCGCGAGCCCTGGCGAACGTTGGAGCGGAGTACGTGTTCGACAAGTTGTTCCGCGTGTTGGCGGGAGACGATTCGGACGAGCGTCCAGTTTCGGACACTGGCAGCAGAGAAGTCGGCGAGCGCTGATCGTCCGGCATGTTGGCGCGATTGCGCGCCGCACAAAACGTTTGCCGCGGGCGCGCGCGGCCGCTGAAACCGATAGTCCGCGCCATCAGCGCCAGGCGATTCATATCCCGTCACCACCCGTACTTGTTCGCTCGCGTCGAGAGAAATCTCTTGGCGGTGGCGTCCGTCACCACACCAGAAACGTACAACTCTCGCGCGATCGCGCGCCCCCCCGCTCCCTTATCATCTGCCAGTATTGCCACTGCGGTACCCGCGATCCTGCCGGATGAGAGTGCAAGTTGACGGAGGTAGCCCAGCATTGCCGAAGAGTGATCCAGGCTAGCAAGTCGCTTTAGCGCGACCTGGCGATTCTCGACATATGACGACAGTTCGACGATCCGCCGCAATCGTGAAGTTGCTCCTGAGTACGGCGTTCCTGGTACATCGTCAGCCAAGCCGGTGTTGCCCTTTCCCGATTGAAAGAGAATGCCAATCGCGACGGACCTTGCCCGAGCGTTGGCTAGATCGTTCACCGAAGGGTTGATGGCGATTGCGGTGAGGGTGTCAGCAATTTCGTCCATCAAAGCACGACGTTCCGACCGTCGCGCCTGCGTGAGGATTGGTAGGGCCCGCCCGTCGTTTCCAGAGGTGCGGACAGAGCGCGCGATCTGCGCCGCGATCGGGAGCTGCGGAGCGGCCGGAGGCGAAGATGCCTGAGCATCTGCATGAATCGCGAAGCCTATCCATGCGAGTACGCCGATTTGCAGTCGTGAGGCAGACATTGGAACCTCAACAGTGTTGGTAGTAGGTCTGATTGCTCCAGCCTAGATTGAAGACCTTCCACCACCCAGCGAAACCCGTGTTTGGTCCGGCATTGTGCGCCACATCCATGCTTCCGGAGACCAGCTCGTGCACGGTATCGTACTCCTCCTTGGCTGCTGCCACGAGCGACGTCGCGTTCGATGACGCTAGGGGCTCCCACCTAGCGTAAACATCGTTCGGACCGTACCGCGCGGTGCCGAGCCCCGCGGTCATGTGGCGGGCTTCATGAGCCCAGATGCATGAGACAAGGTTGTTGAAGTTCACGAGGTTGCTCGTGCAAATCGCATTAGCCTGATACACGCTCGCCGATCCGGTCACCGACGCGGCGGTGCAAGCTGACTGCAGTGCCGACGGCGCGGATGCGAGCGAGTACTGCGTCCCTCCTGTCCGATACCGTGGAGAGATCTGTGTCCGCAGTTGCATCGATGCGGTCATCTGAGCGATGTAGTAGAGCCCCGCGTTCGGACCGGTGCTGCCGACCGGCGCAACTGTCAGGCCGTTACCCGAACTGAGCGTAGTGACGCGTGGGTTGAAGAACTGATCGGCATCGGCACTAGAGCTGCAGAACTTGCTCGCTGTAAGCCCGTCCCAGTCTTCCTGAAAGCACGCATCGATCTCTCCGGGTTGACCGGTGGAACCAGTGACAGCCGAAGCCCAACTGACGGCACGTCGAGGAACATTGATGGAGCTGCTAAGGGACTGTGGCGTCCCGCTCTGGTCCGTATAGGAGATTGTGGCAGTGCCGCTCGCTACCATCGGACCGGACCAAGAGAGAGTCGAGCTCGGTCCCGCGACGTACACTCCATCGTTGGTTTGATAGCTCCACGAAGGGCTACCCGTTGGCGCGATCCCAGCGGCAGTGCAGGTCGCGCTCCCGAGGAATGCGGATGGCTGAGTGCACGACATCGAAGGAGGGGCTGGAGTTCCTGTGCCAAGCGGTTGATCCCATCCCCATTTTCGCCGAGTCTCCGCCGGCCCTACTGGATCGCTCGCGTCGCGGCACCCACCCACGGTCAGCAGTACCCCATACAGCACCATCATGCTCCGAAGTGTTCGCATCTCCCGTCCTCTGCGATCGCGTGTACGATGCGGGGCAACCGACCGCTCACCGCTTCGCGTAGAATCGAAGAACCTCGCCCGACGTCGATATCGCGCGCGAATCTGGGATGTCTCTCGGAGCGCGCCAGCGCAGAATGTGGCGAGAACGATCGCTTTTGAGGCGGGACCGCGAGTTGGTTGTCGACCTGGACAGCCGTACGGCGGCGACCTGACGCGATTGTGATCATGTGAATCCATCGCTGCACCGCCTAACGAGGAGTACAAGCTCGTACCCGACAGGGCAGCTGATCGCTCCAAAGCGCGAAACTGCTTCGGTGCGACAGAGCGTCGTCGGTGATACGTGAGTACCGGCGTTGGCCGCACGGGAAGCTCCGGGCGCAGTTCGCGTTCTCGGGCGCCATCCGCTCGTCACCGCCGAGCTCCCCTCGCGGGACACCGCGCGTCGCGCGATCTTCACCTGCTGCGCGGACTGGAACCCTTGAGCGCGCCGCCACCCACGCCTCGGCCGCACCAATCCGGCTGCGTATGAAGCACGGAAGGCGGTGCGCATCGACGCCGCGCAAACCTGCTGCCCATCACACCGCCCACGCGCATCCCGCAGTTTTCGCGACCTCATGGCCACCCGCCTCAAGCGAACTCTCTGGCAGCGGCTGCGGCGTCTCGCCGTGTTCGCCGTGCTCCTCGTCCTCGTGGGGCCGTTTGTGCTCATCCTCCCGCTCAACCTCGTGCAGCCGTTCACCACCACGGTGATCCTGCGGCGGAGTGCGCAGCGGCTGTTCGAGGGGAAGCGCCCCGTCTATCCGCGGCGCGACGTCGTCTCGCGCGACGAGATCTCCCCCAACCTGCGGCGCGCGGTGCTCGCCTCGGAGGACGACCGCTTCTACCTGCACAACGGCTTCGACTTCGAGGAGATCGAGAACGCGCTCGAGCGCGCCAAGCGCGGGCGTCGCCTGCGTGGCGCGTCGACCATCACGCAACAGGTGGCGAAGAACCTCTTCCTGTGGGAGGGGCGGAGTTACGTGCGAAAGGGGCTCGAGGCGTGGCTGACCGTGGTGCTCGAGCTCTGTCTTTCGAAGGACCGCATCCTCGACCTCTATCTCAACCTGGCCGAGTGGGGCGATGGGGTGTTTGGCGCCGAGATGGCGGCGCGCACGCACTTCAGGAAGTCGGCGAAGAACCTGTCGCGCGACGAGGGGGCGCGACTGGCGGCGGTGCTGCCAAGTCCGCGCAAGTGGTCGCCCAAGGGGTCGATTGCCAGCCGGCGGGCGTCGGGAATTGTCGTGCGAATGCGGTATCCGGCGCCCAAGCCGGAGGATCTGGTGAAGCGATAGCGGAAGGGCGGTGTGCGTAGGACGGGCGTCTCGTTAGGATGGGAAAACGCCCCCTTGGAGCCGCATGAGCCCCCTCCTGTTTCTCCTCATCGGATTGGTTGCCGGCGTCCTGTCGGGGATGTTCGGCATCGGCGGCGGCGTGGTGATCGTCCCCGCGCTCGTCCTCCTGGCCCGACTGTCGCCCGAAGCGGCGACCGGCACTTCGCTCGCCTTGCTGCTCCTCCCGGTCGGACTGCTGGGGGCGATGCGCTACTGGCAGAGCGGGCACGTGCGCGTCGAGGCCGCGCTCTGGGTCGCCGCCGGGCTCGCGATTGGCGCGTGGGGTGGGGCGGTGCTGGCGCTGTCGCTGGATGCCCGTCAGTTGCAACGCGCGTTCGCCGTCTTTTTGGTGGCGGTGGCGGTGCACTTGTGGATGTCGACGTGATGACGCTGTGTGAAGCGCCTAACGCTGCGCGCGCGCCATTTCGGACACCGCTACGACATCTCCTGACAAGAACGCTTTGCGCCCGCAGCGACACGTTGACACGCTGGGATACCAGGCATCAAGCGGTGCAGCTGACGGAATCGACAAGCAGTGAGTGAACCTCCCCTGCATGGTCGCTCCGTCGAACCTCGCTGACAATGCAATTCGCCGTGGGGACGCCTCGGCCGACACGGCCGTGTCCGGTGTCCTGTTTCCGATGCTCGCTTCGCGACAGTGGCCGCAGTGCGCATACCTCACGTCGGCAATCGCAGCGACGTGCGCGCCCGTCAGGTGCTACCGAAGAGATTGGCATTGCGTTTGCCAGGCGCCATGCTCACGTGAGCTGCAACGTCGGAGTGCGCTTGAGTGTGCTTGACAGATGACGCCTCTAGAAGTTAGGGTGGTCGCACGCGCAGCTTGCCGCTGCGCATGGGCGCGCAGAGGACGGAAGAATGCATCGCGCCGCCTCTCGCTTCTCGAGGGAGCTCACGATCAATCGCTGGAGCCTCCGATGCTGAGAATGCCACGCTCGTCAAAGATTCGCTTGGTCACCATCGCATGTGCCCTGACCGTTGGGGCCGTCTGGGCGACAGCTGGACTCGCCGCGGCACTCCCTCAAGCGACCGCGTGCTCGTGTACGACCTGCGATGGCGCCAATGCATGTAGGTACAAACTCGGCAACAAGTGCTTCCTCAATGGCACGTCGTGTGCAACGTTTGCGTGCGGGGGTGGACTCGGCTGCCAGGACCCGGAGTAGGCGCGGCGGCGAGCTCGCCGCGAACCGTCGTCGCGTTTCGCCGCTTCGCGCCAAACGCTGCGCGACGGTCTTGTTCAGGGTGACTCGCGCAACTGCCATCGGGTGCAATCAGACGCTACAACGCGGAGATAGTCTCATGCGCCATCGTCGATCGTTGTTGATTTCGCTCGCCCTCCTCACCTCAATAGCCGGCACGATAGCAGGGGAGTCGGTTCTTGCACGACCGCTTCCGGCGAAATCCGCCTCGGATGATTGCGCATGCACAACTTGCGACGGTGCACAGGCGTGCCGGTATAAGAAGAACTCCTACTGCGGGTTGAACGGCACCAGCTGCGTCACATATGGTTGCTCGGGCCAGACCTGCACACTTCCGCAGTAATGATTTTGTGCAGCACGGGAGGCAGCAGCGATGAGAAGAAGTTGTTGGTGTGTCCCTCTGTGCGGTCTAAGACGATTCTCCGACTGCCCGTGGCCCTGCGCATTATTGCGGTGGTCGTCCTTGCTTTGTGCGCGAAGAGCGCTCGGGCACAATCGTCCACGACGCCAGCGGGGTCGGACGCCGACATCCTGGAGCATCCGCGGCGGCTCCTGCTGATCGATGCTCGCGTTTTGGTACTCGAGCGAGGACAACCGTTTCTGAAGGTGCTTTCCCTTGACGGTCGTCTGCTGCAGAGCACGGGGCGGCGCGGTGGCGGGCCCGGAGAGTTTCAAGCCCCAACGGCCCTCGCGTACAACCGCGGCCGTCGCGAGCTCGTCGTCCTCGATGCGGCGAGCCGCCGCGCGAGTGTCTACAGCTACCGGGACACGCTGGTATTTCAGCGCACCTACGCTGTGGATGTCGCGGCGGAGGATGCCTGCTACATGGGCAGCAGACTTTTTGTTATGGCATTGGAACACAACCGCCTCCTTCATGAGTTGCAGCCGCAGGGCCAGCGTATGGTGAGCGCGCGACACTTGGTGGAACTTCGCGTGGAGCATCCGCTGCGTGACTATCCGCTCTTCCGGGAGCAGGCCGGGCAGGGAGTTCTGTTCTGCGACAACACAACTCAGCGTGCGGTCATGTCATCCTTCAGCGCGAATGCGGTTCATGACATGGACCTACTTCGGAATGAGCAACTCTCGTTCAGCCTGCGCGACTTCACTCCGCTGGACTTCGCTGCCATCCAAGGCGGGGGACTAAGGCAGAGCATTCCTTCCAGCGGCGAGTTCGATGAAACCGTGGCGGTAGTCTCCACACCGACTGGACCGCGCGTAGTGTTGGGTCACGCGACGCTCGAGTACCGCGGCGCGGGCGACTACGCCTATTATCGTGAGATTCCATTGGGCCCTCGAGGCGCACAGGGACCCGCGCGGCGAACGGCGTGGCAGCAGGTCGGTCTCTCTGGAGGGGCAGTGGTCTGCTTTCGCTCCAATCCCGCTCCCACGCTTCGGACATTTCGGTCTTCCAGATGCCCGTGACGACCGCAACGACGCTTTCGCGACGCAGCTTCACCCGTCATCCATGCCTCGAAAACGCGCTGCGAGGCAGCCGTTCCACCTTTCGTACTCGGAGGGAACCCAGATGAGCGTTGAACGCCTCTGGAACGTCCTCCCGGTTGTCGCAGTGGCAGGCTCCATAGCCTTCGGCGCAGGCGTGCTAGCCGCCACGCCGGGGAGCCGCCATCCCGTCAACGCTGCTCGCTTCAATCGCGTGACCGGTGCGGAGGATGCTACAGAAACGCTGGTAGTCTTTCTCGTCAGCAGTTTCTGTGGCGCATCGCAGGATGCTCAGCTTAAGCAGGCGATGCGAGAAGACCGCAGCCGCATGCTCGCGGAAGCAACCCGACGGGGAAGCCATGTCCGCTTCGTTGGCGCGGCCATCGACGGGTCCTTCGACTCGGGAATTCGGTTGCTTACCGAGTTCGGCACGTTTGATGAGCTGGTTCTCGGTAGCGGATGGATGAACCAAGCCCTGATTCAGTACGTCTGGCGTGATCTGCCTGGTCCCGCCAGTCTGCCGCAAATGGTTGTTCTGCGCCGCACGGTTCACCTCGCGGAGAACGATATCGGTGTAGGTCACGACATCGTCGTTCGCCGTTTGGTCGGCAAGGCGGAGATTCGCGATTGGCTTCGCGATCCGACCTCCCGGTTCTGACGCGCTAGCTCGGGGACGTCGGTCAGCGCGAGGTGCGCGCAGTGGCAGCGCCTTCGCGCCTTCAGCCGTTCCGAGGCCTCCGTTAGGGATCCGAGAACCTTGGATCCCCCAGCTCCGCTCCGTCACTAACCTCGGCCGCAATACGGACTGCCTCTCTGGGCTCGACGCCCCGACGAACGCAGCCGACGCTTGCGGGCCCTCCTCAGGCCTGAACACCGCGAATCGGATCCTCGTCGCCAAGCGCTCGATCGCCACCGGCGCGAGCGTGAGAACAGCATTACTAGTCGTCCACGCCGAGGCGCATGCTTCTCAATCTCTCTGCCGCCGGAACCGCCTGCCAGTGGCAAACGCTGGCCAGCTGCACGTGATCCTTTGGGCAATCGCTGGGGCCGGGGGGGGGGGGGGGGGGGGGGGGGGGGGCGGGGGGGGGGGGGGGGCCCCGGGGCGGGGGGCCGGCCGGGGGGGGGGGGGGGGGGGGCCCGGGCGGGGTCCGCGGCCGGGGGGGGGGGGGGGCCGGGGGGGGGCGGGCCACCGGGGCCGGGCCGGGGGGGGGGGGGGGGGGGGCCGGGGGGGGGGGGGGGGGCGGCGGCCCCCGGCCGGGGGGGGGGGGGGGGCGCCGGGGGCGGGGGGGGGGGGGGGGGGGGGGGGGGGGGGGCGGGGCGGGGCGGGGGGGGCGGGGGGGGGGGGGGGGGGGGCGAGGTGACAAGAGACGTGCGTCTCGCAGGGATCGCCACGCGCCTCACGTGGATGGGCGCACTCTAGAGCGGCGCCTAACGTCTCGCGTGCGCTCGTTCGACGACCTCGTTGACCGCCGCCACGAACGCCGCGGGCGACTCCAGCCGCATCCCGAGCGTCGACACACGACGCCGGATCCCCATCGCCAGGCGCGCCGACGCCGGCGGGTCGAGCGTGAGCAGCGCGTTGGGATCATCACCGCCGCTCAAGGCGAGGTAGCCCGACGTCCCCGCGCCGGGGATGTCCTGCCACGCGGGAACGCGCGCATCGCGCACGCTGGCGAGCGGCACGTCGAGGCGCATCGAGCGACCATGCCGCACCTCGATCACCGACTCGCGCACGGTCGTGCATGATCCCGCCGTCCCCTCGCGATAGATCCACCAGATGGTGGCGATGTTGAGGACGAGTAACGCCACCGACGCCATCGGCCAGCGCGAGTAGACCAGGGCGTGCACCGCGACCGACTCGGCGACGATCACGAGGATGATCCCGAGCATGAGGGGGCGGGACATGACGGGGGCGCCCGGGAAGGCGTGCGACAGAGGTGCCGAGGAGGCCGACGACACGGGCATCCGAGATGACCTACGGGGCGATCAGCTCGAGCCTCGGGAAGTAGGTCCTGTAGCGTGTACCGTCACGCGTCAGCAGGGCGTGCCCCCGAATGGCGGCATGCGCGCCAACGTAGAAGTCAGGCAGCGGTGATCGACGCGCGCCCCCGCGACGTCTGTAGAGGCGAAAGCACTTCCCCGCAAGGAACCCCGCCTCCCACGGCAAATCGTCGCGACGAAAGTGCGTCGGCGGGAGCGCCGCATCGAGCTCCTCGATGCGCTCGAAGCGAACGGACACCTCCGCGTACACCAGCGGATTGATGATCAGGATATCCGTCTCGGCGGCTTGGGCGAGCGCGTCTGATGACCACGAGAACCACTCTGGGTCTTCCGTCATGACGTCGAGCAGGACATTGCTGTCCACCAGCACCCCCGCCACGGCGCTACGCCTCGCGCGTCAGGGCCATGATCTGCTCCGTCGTCAGGGCAACGGTCCCTTTGCCGCGGAGGTGGGCCACCACCTTCGCTCCCCGCCGCCCGGTGCGACGCAGCTTGCGCAGCACCGCGTGCCCGTCCTTCAGCACGAACTCAACCTCGGTGTTGGGGAGCAATCCGAGCCGTTCCCGCACCTCGACGGGAATCGTGACCTGACCCTTCGTCGTGATCTTCATCGTGGCCTCCCTGGTATTACTTGCACAAGTAATACTACTCCGCTCGCTGCGAACGGTCAATTCACGCTCAGATCGATCGAGGACGAACGACTGGCTGATCATCCCGGGCAGACTCCGGCGCACGACGTCGGGTCGCGCCACCCATCAATGTCCCCGCGCCATCCGACCCCTGGCCAAGGCGTGCATCGCGACCAACTCGGCGACGATCTTGCGGATGTTCTTGCGCATCAGGGCACGGGACGATGAGATGAACGAATGCGCGATTCGGGTCAGTCTTCCCGATCGTTTCGATCGACTCGATCGAAACGATCGACGAGATCTCCCGCGTCGGCGTGAAAGCCGGCGAGCTTGTCGAGCGCATCGAGCGAGGCGCGGCGTCGTGTCCCCTCTTGCTCGCGTAGGCGCCGATCGAGCTGGCGTACGAGGTGGCGCGCCTCGGCGACCATGCGCAGCTCGTGGTCTGGCGGGAGCTCCGTACGCTTCCAGCCGAGCGCGGCGCGATTCGCCGCACGCTTGGCGTTGGCCGCCGTATTCTGCCGGGAGGTAGCGGCGCTCGCATCGTACGGCTCGTGGAGCCGGAGCGGACGCGGGCGCTTGATGAACTCGGCCGCGGCCGCTTCCGCAGCCTGGGGCGTTGCGCCCCCCTCTACCATATCCATGGCGTACAGGCGCGCCGCGAGCTGCAACCGCTCGGCGCGGGAGAGCGACGAGAGGTCGAAGTCGACCGTCACCTTGATGCGTGGGGGCGTGCGTAACGCCCTCCCCTGCGGCGGGACCGTCTCGCCTCGTTGCCGGGCGTGCCGCTTGGCGCTCCGGCGCACCTCGTGCGCCGTGAGCGGGAGCCCCATGCGCGAGGCCTTGAGACGGACCGCGAGCGAGGATCGCCGCAGCTCGGCGGCGATCTGCCGCGTGCTCGCCCGCGACTCGGCGAGGCGAACGAGCGTGGCGATGTCGTCTTCCGACCAGTAGCGCGATACGGGGCGCCTTCTCGCCTCCCTAGCCCGTTCTCCTGCCTCGATCTCATCACGCAAGCGGCTGTAGCGCATGGCGTTACGCTCGTGTCGTGGTGGGTGACCCGTCGGTGAAAAGGCTCCGCGCCCGCGTCTCGCGGCGGTCGATTTCGGTGCGCCTGGGCGCACGAAACACATACGGGGCAGTTGACGAAACAGTGTCAAACCGGCGAATAGGATAGAGGGGCGCGCGGAGCGAATCGCACCGCCGCACGGTACAGCCGAGGAGCTCACATGGCGTACCGAAGCACCCTTCCGGCGCACCGATCGACCGTCGCGCCGTTGCGAGACGACCCCGCGACGACCCGATCCCAGGTCGCGCTGATCCGAAGGCGCTGCGCCAGGACTCGACGCTCGATCACGCCACACCGGTCGATCGTTCGCCCGCACCGGCACGCGGTCGCCCGACATCGCTCCGTCGCCGCGTGGTGACGAGCGCGGCGCGAGATGCACCGACGTTCCGTCACCGCGCACCGACGACAACGACGCCCGCTCAGGTCCGTCGTCCCGTTGCACCTGACGTTCGCTCCACCGGCCGCTCTCGTTGTCCCGGACCTTCCTCGCGTCGCACTGACGCGTAGATGCAACCACGTGCGGTCTTCGTCTGCCGCACTGACGTGCGCGCGCCGTGCACTGCTGCACTTGCGCGCTTGTCCGATGAACGCGCGGTCTCACGACATGAACGCGCGGATGCAGTACGCGTCTGAGCGGATGTCACAGGCGTTTCAGCAGACGTCGGAGGCCCCCACGCGGCGCACACACACGTTGACGCAGACGCAGCAGACGCTCACGCACGCCTACAAGGCTTCACGCAGTCGCCATACGTGTTCAGGCAGAAGCAGCACACACTCGGGCCAGCGCGACACACGCGCACGCAATGGCCATACGCTTTCACGCAGGACACACTGACGCCCACGCTGTGCGAGGAGGCGTTCACGCAGCAGCAACTCGCGTCATCCCACGCTGAGCGCGTTCGCGCGCGATGCAGATACCCCGTCGTGGACTCCTTCCACGCGGTGACACCCCAACCAGCAACCACAGGAGCCAGATGCCACGCGCCCCGCCGAAGCTCGCAACGGATGTACGCGACCGATGCCTCGCGCCCCATCCATCACCACACGCCTGACCGCTGCCGAATGCCGGCAGCGCAGCGATCAACCATTCCATCTCACGGAGGACCTTCCCATGCACGGCACCCAGAAGAAGTATCTCAGCATGTTCCGCCGCGTTCGCGAACTGCTCTCGGCGGAGACGGAGAACGCACTCATCGCCGCGCCGCTCAAGGAGCTCGACGGCATCATCACGCGCATGAGCGATCACGGCATCACGCAGGACACCCTGCATCGACGGACCCGCGCGTTCACGGTGACGATCGGCGACGCCGCACGATCGTTGCGGCGCGACCTGCTGCGTCCCGCTCGACTCGCGTCGCGCACCGTCTTCCCGACCGTCGACAACGGTGCGACCGCGCTGCGGTCGGTCATGCGCATGCCGTCGCGCTCGGGCGACAACGAAGCGCTGGCGGTGGCGGCGCACGCCTTTGCCAACTCGGTGGAGGAGCACGCGGCAGCCTTCGCCGTCGCCGGGCTTCCCAAGGACTTCTCCGCGCGCATCCGGAAGGCCGCGGACGAATTCGTGGCGCTCATCGACACCCGCAGCAAGGAGGACCAGCGTCGTATGGCCTCGACGCAGGGGCTGGCGGTGGAATCGCAGCGCGGGGTCGCGATCGTGCGACTGCTGGACGCGCTGGTCGAACCCATGCTACGAAGCGACGCCGCCCGGCTCGCCGAGTGGCGCAAGGCCACGCGCATCCGATCGGTAGTCTCCGGGGGCGTCGCAGTACCGACGCTCGAGGAGCCGGTCGTCACGCCGACGTCGATCGCTGGAGACACGTCGACCAAGGTGGCGGCCTGAGTAGCGATTGATGTCGGTAGGTGCTTTGCGACTGTTGGTGGGCCACGGCGGGAGAGGATCCCCGCCGTTGGCCTCACCGCGCGCGTCGTGCTCAGTTGCCCCGTTACATCCGCAACGCACAGACCCGTGGCGCGCGCCGCCGTCCTACACCCCCAACTTCTCCTTGAGTCGGTCTGTCGTCAGGTGCTTGACGACATCGAACGGCTCGCACGTCCCGCTGACGGAGGTGAACTCGATCGGCCCCACGCGCCGCGCGACCTTGAGCGCGGCCGAGTTCAACACCGCGCTCCGCTTGCCGATCCCCATCAGCGCCGCCCCCATCGCCAGGCGCACCTTCTCGGACTCCGACTCGATCGTCTCCGAGATACGCGCCACATGGCCAAGGAAGAAGTCATCGCCCGGCGCCTTCTTGCCGGAGAACTTCGACGCCTCGTAGAGCAGCCCGTACCCGCATTCGCGGCGGACCGGGTCGTCGCTCTTCACCCACGCGTCGGCCAGCTCCGCCACGAATGAGGTCTTGGCGAGTGTGGCGTCGCATGACGCAAAGACGTGCGCCAGCATGCCGCCGGCCAACTCCTCGACCTGTTGCTCCGCCTGGTCACGGGTGATGCGTGCGGGGTCGTCGATGAGCAGCGCGATCACCCGGGCTTCATGGACATCGGTCTTCCACAGCGCCTGCGCCAGCTCCCGGTTGCGCCCGAGCTTCTTGGCCATCGCGCGCAGCCGCGTGAGCCCGATACCGTAGCTCCGCATCCCGCCGGTGCTCGCACCCAGCCGTTCCCAGTTGTGCATGCCGCGCTCGTCGCGTTCGGCGTCGAGGAGCGCGAGGACTTCCGCAACGCTCATGGGCGATGGCCTCTTCTCATGTCGTTAGGTGCTGCGAAGCGGTTGGTACGTCGCCGCGATGATCGCTCGCGCACCACCACGTTGGGATCCCCCGTCTGTTTGCGCAACTCGGGCGTTCGTCGTCCGCGGGACTCTTCACTCGCCGCGGGCACGCGCACGCCGCGCGTGCTCACCGCCGCAACCCAAACCGCACCACCTCCTCCCCCCCGTTGCTCGACGACCGCAGCGCCAGCACATAGTCCACCCCGATCTCGAACGGTCGCGCGGGCGACGGGATGGTGCGCATCCCCAGCCACACGCCATCAGGACGGACGATGTGCCACGGCGGATTGGGCGCGTCGGCGCGCGGATGCTCCTGCACCCACACATGGTCGAGCGCGTCCACCAGGAGGTTGAAGTGCGCGGGGAGGCGCGACGGAAACTCCTGCGCCGCGAGCTCTCGCTCGCGCTGCGCGCGGCGTGGCACGTTGCCGCTGGAATCCAGTGTCTGCCTGATGAGGAAGGCGACGTCAGCCGCCGTCATCGCCTTGTCGTCAGATGCAAGGCGGACGACCTGCCGCACGACGCCCGTGGTATCGACCGCGATGAGGCCACGCCCGTCGTTCGGCGCCAGCCACGCCTGTCGGTTGCCGATGCCGATACGCAACCATCGCCCGCCGAGCGTTGGTCCGGCCCCTCCCATCACCGGCGTCATTTCCGTTCCCGGAAAGCTGCCCAACGCATGTCGCACGCCCCCGTCCGCACGCGACAGGTCCACGGCAACCTGCGGACGATACGGGCGGGACGGTGTGACGTCGCGAGGCGTTGTCCCCCACCCCGACGTCACGATGTGTCCGGAACGCGAGCAGGCCGTCGAGAACGGAGTGGCCGCGACCTCCGACGTCATCAACCGGAAGCGGCGAACCAGTCGCCCGCCGGCATCCAGCACCGACACCTGGTTGTTGCCGATGTCGGAGACGTAGGCCGAGTCGCCGCCGCAGGCGAGGAGCCAGGCGATGTACTCGTATTCGCCAGGGCCCTGTCCGCTGCGACCAACGGCGCTGAGAAACCGGCCACCGCCGTCGAAGTACTTCACCTGCGAGCTCCCGCCATCGGCAACGGCGTAGGTGCCGTCGGAGCGGAGCATGGCCCCGGCCACGCGTTGCAGCATCGCCACCGTATCGCGTTCGTCGGCACCAAACGCGACGGTCGGGACCGAGTCGATCGCCCACCCTTCGCCGTCTCGCCACAGGGGACGCGCGTTGGTCACCACGCGCACGCCGGCGCTGTCGCGCGCGGTGAACGAGGGGGTCCGCTCAGCGGGTCCCGCGCACGCCGCGCTCATCAACACCGGGAAGGCGATTCCCATCGCCAGGCGCCTGCGATGCACCCTGACCTCCCCTCCACCTAACGAGTTTCTAGTCGCCCGCCGCCAGCGTCTTGTCCGGTGTCGTCGACGGCGCGGGCGGACCCGCGGCGATGCGTCGCTGCTCCAGCGAAACAACCGTGCTCGCGGGCGAAGTTGGAGCCACCGCCACCGTCGACGCTTCGCTCGCCGGCGCCGCAAACCACCGCCCCAGCAGCTCCCGCCCCGCCTTCACCGCCAACCCCGCCACATGGCCTAACGCGGCCCCCACCACCGTTGCCATATCGACCGGGCTCCGCCCCGCCTCGTCGCTCAACGAGGCCATGATGCGTGCGCGCATGCGCACCGCGATGGGCGAGGCGAACATGATGGCGTTGAAGCGCGGATCGTAGCGCGTCCCCAACCCCTCGATCAACGCCGCCGTGCGCGCGAAGTACACCATCTCGCTCGGCAGGAGAATCGGGAAGTCGTAGATCACCGCCATCACCTGGTCGGCCAGGAGCTCGATGCGCTCCTTGGTCGTCGTCTTCTCGTAGGCAAGCTTCATCAGCGCGTCGGCCAGCTCGCGGATCTTCCCCATGTCGGCGCCGGGCTCCACGAAGCCCATGCGCTCGAAGCCGGCGATGATCCCATCGGTGTCGCGGCGAATCGCCGCAAAGACCGTCGTCACCAGGTGCCAGCGCATCTCGCGCGGCACGTCGACCACCATGCCGAAGTCGAGCAGCACCACCTTGCCATCGGGGGAGAAGAGCAGGTTCCCCGGATGCGGATCGGCGTGAAAGAGCCCGTCGATGAGCATCATCTGGAGATAGAGCTCCATGACGGTCCCCACCACGCCGCGCGGGTCGTGCGCCTCTTCGCCGGGACCTGCCTCCACGCGATCGATGCGCACCCCTTCCATGTACTCGAGCCCCAGCACGCGCCGCGTGACCAGGGTGTCGATCACGCGCGGGACCGCGACCTTGCGGTGTCCCTTGAAGTTGTCGCGTATGCGCCGCGCGTACGACGCCTCGAGGACGAAGTCCATCTCCTCGCCCACCTTGGACGAGTACTCCTCGATCACCGTGCGCGCGTTGCGCATGTGCGGGTTCGGGTAGCGCCGCGCCAGCCAACGCGTGAGCGGGACGGCGACGCTCAGGTCCTTGGCGACGAGCTCCTCCACGCCGGGGCGAAGGACCTTGACCACGATCTCCTCGCCCTGGTAGCGCGCCCGGTGCACCTGGCCTAACGAGGCGGCGGCGATGGGGGTGTCGTCGAAGCGCTCGAACAACGTGCCGATCTTGGCGCCAAGGGCCTTCTCGATCTCCGCGCGCACCGCCGGCGTCGGCACCGGCTTCACCCGGTCCTGCAGCGTGCTGAGTCGCGAGACGTACGGCTCGGGGATCAGGTCGGCCCGCGACGCAAAGATCTGCGCCATCTTCACGAAGGTGGGGCCGAGGGCCGTGACCGTGTCGAGCAGGTACTGCGCGCGCCGCTGGTGAAACGCCGCATCGCGCACCGCCGGCGCTCCCCACCAGATCCACCGCCGCACGTCCCGCAGGACGGAGACGAAGAGGGGGAACAGCCGGGCGATAATGACGAGGGCGCGCATGTCTTACAAAGTAGCGGCGCGCGGGGGGGAGTTCCGTGGGGGAGAAGACGGGAAGACGGGAAGACGAGAGGACGAGATCACGACCCTCGGGCGCGGGACTCGGCGCCGGGTACGCCCAACTCGTCTTCCCGTCTTCCCGTCTTCTCGTCTTCCCGAAGTCACTCGTTCCCGCGCAACACCTCCACCGGCTCCACCCTCGAGGCGCGCCTCGCCGGCACCAGCGTCGCCACTACCGCCACCAGCAACAGCAGCCCGGCCACCCCCCCATATATGAACGGGTCGCTCGGCGAGGTCTTGAACAGCAGGTCGGCAAACCGGCGGCTCACCAGCGCGGCCAGCGACAAGCCGAGTACGACGCCAATGACGGCCTGGCTCAACCCGCGCCCCACGACCAGCCGGGCGACGTCGGTGCGGCGAGCGCCCAGCGCCATGCGCACCCCGATCTCGTGCGAGCGCTGCGCCACGTCGTGGGCGATCACGCTGTAGAGTCCGAGCGCCGCGACGACGAGGCCAAGGACGCCGAAGAGGGCGAACAGCGTCGCGCCGAGCCGCCAGGGCTGGAGCTGTTCGTCGATGATCGACGTCATCGGCCGCACGCGGATGAACGGGAGCCCCGGCTCAGCCTGCACCAGCGCGCGCCGAATGGCGTTGGCGTCGATGCCGCCGTTGGTCGCAACGCTGACCAACAGGCTGCGCATGTCGGGGGTCCACTGCCCCAGCGGCTGGAAGAAGTGCGCGGGAGGGTCGCCGGCCAGGGACTCGATGCGATGGTCGGCGACGACGCCCACGACACTCAGACACCCCTCCTTCACATCCGACGTCAGGCATTGGCCGATCGGATCGTTCCCCGGCCAGACCTGGCTCGCCATGCGCTCGTTGACGATGGCGACCATCGCCGACCCCTTCCGGTCCTGCGCGGTGAAGTCGCGCCCGCGCAGCACCGG